>JAGWOX010000012.1 GCA_028877145.1 Acidobacteriota bacterium
GACCGGAGCGATGCTGCTGAGGAACCTGGTGATTCTGGGGATTTTCGCGCCAAGCGCGCTTCGCTACGCGATGCCGCCAGTGCTCACGATGGCGGCCATTTCCCTGTTTTTTGCCTGGCGGCGAAGCCACTCCGCTCCGGCCCTGCCCACGCGGCTCGGTATCGTTTCGCCGGTGTCGCTGCGGCGGGTGGGAGCGCTCAGCGCGCTGTTCGTATTCATCGAAATCGTGGCGGCGCTGGCCGCGCGCTACGTGGGCGAACGCGGCTTCCTGGTAGTGGGATTCCTGGGAGGCATGGCTTCGAGCGCAAGTACAACGGCCGCCGCAGCGGTGCTGACCGGGAACGGGGGGCTATCGCCGCAACTGGGGGCGGCCGCGGCGATACTGGCTTGCGCCGCGAGCGCGCTGATTCACATCCCGCTCATTCGCCGGCGCGGAGCGGGACGACGGGCGATGATCATCGTCGCGCAGGTTGCCATTTTGAGCCTTGGAGCGGGTTTCGCGATGCTGATCTTCTGGGTGATGGGGTGAGTCGAATCTGCGATGACCGGCGCCGGGCAGATTTCCGGCGTGGATGACAGTGATTCATTTGTGGGGCGGCGACTGACGTTCTCAATCTTCGCGCACAACCCACTTCACGCCGATGTTCAGGATGCTGAGCAGCACCGCGCCCCAGAACGCGGGCCAGAAGCCGTGGATCGCGAATCCGGGCACGAACCAGGACGCGAGTTCGAGCAGCATCGCGTTGATCACGAGCAGCAGCAAGCCGAAGGACAGGATGATCAACGGGAACGTGATCACCTTCAGGAAGAGGCCGAGCGTCGCGTTCGCGAGGCCGATTACCAGCGCGGCCAGCAACGCGCTGCCAAAGCTGCTCACGTAAAAACCCGGCACGACGTGCGCGACGAGGATCACGCAGAGCGCCGTCAGCACCCATCGCGCTACCAGGCGGCCCATCGGCACCTCCCGGAGAGTCTCGCGCTTCTTCCCGTTCCGTTCAGGGTACCGCGGTTCGGACTAATCCGCGTCCGCTCCTTGCAGTTCCTGCTGCACCTTGCTGTGCTTGCGGCTGTAGAGCGAATAGACGAAAAGGCCGATGACCAGCCAGATGAGGAAGACTTCCCAGGTGAGCGCGTGGAGCGAAAGCATCAGCGCCAGCGAAACCAGCATGCCCATGATCGGAACGAACGGCACCCAGGGGGTCTTGAAGGGACGCTTCAGGTTCGGTTCCCGCACGCGCAGAATCCAGACACCGGCGCAAACGATGGTGAAGGCGAAGAGGGTGCCGATGCTGGTGAGTTCGTCGAGCGTGGTGATGGGGAGCGTGGCCGCGAGCGTGGCGACGCACACGCCGATGACGATCGAGGAGAGGTAGGGGGTGTGGAATTTCTTGTGCACCTTGCCCGCCCATTTCCACAGCAGCCCGTCGTGCGCCATGGTGAAGAAGACGCGCGATTGCCCGAGGAGCATCACGAGCATCGTCGACGTCAACCCGCCGATCGCGCCGATTTTGACGAGGAAACTGCCCCACGCCACGCCGGTCTTATCGACGCCGATGGCGACCGGATCGGGGACGTTCAGGACGTGATAGGGGAGCAGAGCGGTGAGGATGCCGCCGACCAGGATGTAGAGAACGGTGCAGATGACGAGCGAGCCGAGAATGCCGATGGGCATGTCGCGTTGCGGATTGCTGGCTTCCTGGGCGGCGGTGGAAACGGCGTCGAAGCCGATGTAGGCAAAGAAAATGATGCCCGCACCGCGCAGGACACCCGACCAGCCGAACTCACCGAAATGGCCGAGGTTGGGCGGGATGAAGGGATGCCAGTTGGCGGCGAGCGGCGCCCAATGGGACGCGGACAGAAAATCGATGCCGAGGCCGATGAAGACGAGCAGCACGGATACCTTGACGACGACGATGCCCGTGTTGAGGTTGGCGGATTCCTTGATCCCGATGACCAGGATCGAGGTCACGAGCGCGATGCCGATAAAGGCGATCAGGTCGAAATGGGAAATGACGTGCGGCAGGGCGGCGGTATTGACGCCGGTGAGGGAGCCCAGCCGTTCCCAGCGGCCGTTGTATTGCACGATGGTCGTGCCCGGCGCGGCGGTCAGCGTGGGAGGAAGGTGAATCCCCATGTCCTGCAGGAAGCTGTTGATGTAACCCGACCAGCCGACGGCTACCGTGGCGGCGCCGAAGGCGTATTCGAGCACGAGAGCCCATCCAATCATCCAGGCGACGATCTCGCCGAGCGTCGTGTAGCTGTAACTGTAGGCGCTGCCGGCAATGGGAATCAGGGAGGCGAATTCGGCGTAGCAGAGGCCGGCAAACGCGCAGGCGATCGCGGCGACGACGAACGAAAGCACGATCGCGGGACCCGCGTTCTCGGCCGCCACGGGCCCGGTGAGAACGAAAATACCGGTGCCGATGATAGCGCCGATGCCCAGCGTGATCAGGTTGAAGGGTCCCAGCGCGCGCTTCAGGCCCGCGGATTCGCCTTCGGCTTCGCGCAGGATGGACTGGAGATCTTTTTTCGCAAACAGATTGAGGCTCACGATCGGTTCACCATCGGCGGGCTCTCCTCACTCCGACCGCATTCGGCGAGCAAACGGGCCGGTAGCAGCCGCCCATTAAAGCACAACGACGCCCCGGCAGCACAATGAACCTTGGGCCGGCGCGGACGGGCGCCTTCGCGGCGCCGATTCCACTTGTGCAGTCGTCGGCGGGCTGTATATCTTAGCCGTCGTACATCCGGAAGCGAAACGAGGTTTGCGAAGCGTGACTACCGAGGTGTCCCAAAGCGCAGCCGGCGGCGTCCGCCACGACTGGACGCGAGCGGAAATCGGCGGAATCTATCGACTGCCGCTGCTCGAACTCGTCTTTCGCGCGCAGCAGGTGCATCGCGCGCATCATCCTCCGAACCGCGTGCAGACGTGCTGGCTCGTCTCGATCAAGACGGGGGCGTGCCCGGAGGATTGCGGCTACTGCCCGCAAAGCGCGCACTACAAGACAGGGGTCGCGCGGCAGGATTTGATGGAGCCGGGCGAGGTGATCGCGCAGGCGGCGCGGGCGAAAGAGAGCGGCGCGACGCGGTTCTGCATGGGCGCGGCGTGGCGGCAGGTGCCCGACGGGCGGGAATTCGAGGCGGTGCTCGAAATGGTGCGCGGGGTCGCGGCGCTCGATCTGGAAGTCTGTTGCACACTCGGGATGCTGACCGAGGCGCAGGCCGAGCGGCTGAAGGACGCCGGGCTCACCGCTTACAACCACAATCTCGACACTTCGCCCGAGTTCTACGGCAACATTATTTCCACGCGCGTCTACGAAGATCGGCTGCGAACGCTCGCCGCCGTGCGGCGGGCGGGAATCACGGTGTGTTCGGGCGGAATCCTGGGTATGGGAGAAACCGAAGAGGATCGCATCGGATTGCTGCACCAGCTTGCCTGCCTGCGCCCGCATCCCGAAAGCGTGCCGATCAACATGCTGGTGCGCGTCGAGGGGACGCCGCTCGCGGGCGAGCCGGCGCTCGACCCGTTGACGATGGTGCGAACGATCGCCACGGCGCGTATCCTGATGCCGGCGTCGATGGTACGTCTGGCGGCGGGACGGAAGCAGATGTCGCGCGAGGCGGCGGCGCTCTGTTTCTTTGCGGGAGCCAATTCCCTCTTCATCGGTGAAAAGTTGCTCACGACGCCGAATCCCCTTCCCGATGAGGACGAGATGCTCTTCCGGGAACTCGGGCTCGAGACATTCGCCAGCGAAGTGACGGCGCGTGACGGCAGAATCCATGCCCGTTGAACGAAGGCCTTTGCGCGAACGCATAGCCGCCGAGCTTGACGAGCTGCGCCGCCAGCAGCTTTTCCGCACGCTGGATCTTCCATCGGGCGTAGCGCTTTCCTCGAACGATTACCTGGGACTGGCGAGCGATCCGCGACTAGTGGCCGAAACCATTCGCGCCATTCGTGAGAGCGGAAAGGTCGGCTCTACCGGTTCGCGATTGCTTGCGGGAAACTCGAAGGATTGGGAGCGCGCGGAAGAGGAATTCGCGGCGTTCGCCGGGACCGAATCGGCGCTTTACTTTTCTTCCGGATACGCGGCTAACGTCGGTATGCTTTCCGTGCTCGCGGGGCCGGCAGATGTGGTTTTCTCCGACAGTCTGAACCACGCGAGCCTGATTGACGGGATCCGGCTCTCCGGCGCGCGGAAGGTGATCTATCCGCACGGCGATCTTTCGCGCCTCGAAGAAGCCTTCTCGGCGCATCGGCGCGAGACGGGCGCGAGGCTGATCGTCACCGAATCGCTGTTCAGCATGGAGGGCGATTTTGCGCCGCTCGGGGATTTGCTCGCGCTGGCGCGGAAGTACGGCGCCGAACTGGTTGTAGACGAAGCGCATGCGGTGGGCGTGTTCGGGCCCGGGGGACGCGGGCTTGTGTTCGAAGCGGGCATCGCCGGCGAGGCGCTGGCCGTGGTGCACACTTGCGGCAAAGCGCTGGCAAGCGCGGGGGCGTTCGTCTGCGCGAGTCGCGAGGTGAAGCAATATCTGGTGAACCGCGCACGGACATTTATTTTCAGCACGGCCGCACCGCCCTACCTGGCGCAGCAGATTCGCGCGGCGCTCGCTCTTGTCCCGGCGATGGAGGCTGAGAGAGCGCATTTGCATGCGATTGCATCCGCGCTGCGCGAGGGTCTGCGCGCGGAGGGATTCTCTGTGGGTACGAGTGCATCGCAGATCGTGCCTCTCGTCGCTGGGACAAGCGCGGCGGCGATGGCCTGGGCGGAGAGCCTGCGCGAGGACGGATTCGCGGTGCGGGCGATTCGGCCGCCGACCGTGCCGGAAGGGACCGCGCGGTTGCGGCTGTCGCTGACGGCGACGCTTGGGCGGGAGGAGATCGAACGGTTGCTCGGCGCTTGCGTTCGCGCGCGCGGGCGGACGGAAAAAGCTTTATCGGCGCGATCGCCGATATAAGCGGGTGAGCGAGTGTGCTGCCCCTCAGGATGCCGCTGAGTGCTTGTTACTCCTCCGAGGCTTATGGATTCGTTCTTGCCTCAAGGGCGACCCAACGGGTCGCCCCTACGAAGGCACCTGTATTCATGGGTTCGTGCGCGGCAGCGGTTGAGTAGCGTCGCAATGAGGTGGTTCGCCAGAACGCTGTACATGGAGTGGAAGCAGGATGGCGCGTGAAGGGTTTTTCGTTACCGGGACGGACACGAACGTCGGGAAGACGGTGCTTTCGGCGCTGCTTGTGGCGGCGCTCGACGCGGTCTATTGGAAGCCGATACAGACTGGTGTGAGCGAGGGCTCCGATCGCGAAACGGTGATTCGGCTGGCGCGGATTCCGCGTTCTGAGACGCGGGAGGAGTGCTACCGGTTCGATCCTCCGGTTTCGCCGCATGTGGCGGCGGAATGGGCGGGAGTGCGAATCGACCTGGAGAACATTCAGAAGCCGGAGGTCGCGCCAGGTAAACGGCTGGTGGTCGAGGGCGCGGGCGGGGTGATGGTGCCGGTCAACGAAAAGGAATTCATGATCGACCTCATGCGGCATTTGCGGCTGCCGGTGATGGTGGCGGCGCGGAGCACGCTGGGCACGATCAACCACACGCTGCTGACACTGGGGGCGCTGGAGCGCGCGGGAATTGAAGTGACGGGCTTGGTGCTGATCGGCCCTGAGAACAAGGACAATCGGGCGGCCATCGAGCGATTCGGCTCTCGGCCCGTGGTCGGCACGATTCCGCCGCTCGATCCGATCCATCGCGAAGCGCTGCTCGAGGTGTTCCAGTCGCGATTCGATCCGTGGACTTTCGTATGACTCCGCTCGAGCTGTGGTACCCGTTCCATCAGCCGGCGAGGGATCCGGCGCCGATTCGCATCGTGCGCGGCGAAGGCGCGTATCTCTACACGGACGATGGGCGGCGGCTCGTGGATGGCATTTCGTCCTGGTGGACGAACCTGCACGGGCACAATCATCCGCGGATCATGGCCGCGATTGCGGAACAGACTCGGCGGCTCGATCACGTGCTGCTGGCGGGATTCACCCACGAGCCGGTGGAGAAACTGGCGGCGGGACTGGGGCGCGTGTTGCCGCCGAATCTCACCCGAATTTTCTTTTCCGATGACGGATCGACAGCCGTCGAAGTCGCGCTGAAGATGGCAGTGCAGTTCTGGCACAACACCGGGAGGCCCGCAAAGCGGCGAATCGTGGCGCTTGAGAACGGGTATCACGGCGATACGGTCGGCGCGATGTCGGTTGGCGACGATTCGGTTTTCAACGAGGCGTTTGGCTCGATGCTCTTCCCTGTCGAGCGGGCGCATAGCGCCTATTGCTACCAGTGTCCCGTGGGCAAGAAGCGCGAGAGTTGCCGGATCGATTGCGCGGATCACCTGAATGAGATTCTGGAACGCGGCCACGACGAAATCGCCGCAGTGATTGTCGAGCCGCTGCTGCAGGGTGCGGGGGGGATGATCGTTCACCCAATCGAATTTCTTCAGAAGGTGCGGGAAGCGTGTTCGCGTTGGGATGTGCTGCTGATCGCAGATGAGGTTTTTACCGGATTCGGGCGCACGGGGCGGATGTTTGCTTGCCAGCACGCTGGAGTCGAACCGGAACTGATGTGCCTTTCGAAAGGAATCACCGGCGGAGTGATGGCACTGGGCGCGACAGCAGCTACCGAGCGAATCTATCAGGCTTTCGTTGGCGCTGAACCTGATCGAACCTTTTACCACGGTCATTCCTTTACGGGGAATCCGCTGGCTTGCGCGGCGGCCAATGCGAGCCTGGAAATCTTCGAGACGGAGCCAGTGTTCGAGCGAATCGCGGCCAGTGAAGCAATTCATCGCGAGCGGCTCGCCGCGCTTCGCGGGCATCCCGCTGTGGGCGACACGCGGCAACTCGGCACTATCGCCGCCGTGGAAGTCGCGACCCCCGACGCCGGCTACACCTCTTCCGTCAAGACCTCGCTGTACCGCTTCTTCCTCGACAAGGGGATTCTGCTACGGCCGCTGGGAAATGTTGTCTATCTCGTTCCGCCTTACATCATACCGCCTGATGAATTGCATCGCGCTTGGGACGCCATTGCGGAAGCGCTGCACTCCGTCCTGCGCATGTGAGAGACCCGAAATTCCGAAGGCGACTGGCTTTGCCTGCTGCTTCATTGTCCCCTCGGATCTGCCAGGCCACGCCAACGGATTGAGTCGCATCCTTTTCCCATGAGAGGAGTACTCTGCGATCACAGGCTGCGTGGAACCGCTTGCACCTTGCCGCGAGGGCAAGCTTTAGCTTCGAAGTGAGGCAGGGCGATGGGCAAACGACTGACCGTAAGTACACTGGCGCGAGAGGCCGGCGTATCGACGAGGGCGATCCGTTACTGGGAAAGCCTGGGTCTGCTGCCGCGGGCATCCCGAACACACACAGGCTACCGCGTCTTTCCTCCCAAAGCGGAAGACTACGTCCGATTCATCCGCAAATCAAAAGCGATCGGGCTTTCGCTGAGGGAAATGCGGGAAGTGTTGCGCCTGGCACGGGCGGGACAATGCCCGTGCAAGGAAGTGATGCGCTGGACCGAAGAGCGGATGCGCAATATCGAAAGCGAGATCCAGTCGCTTTCGGAAACTCTCGCACGGCTCAAGAGGGCCACCCGCGAGTGGCAGCGATCGGCCAACTGCTCGCCGGAGGAATGCGGCGAGGTCTGCACGCTCATCGAGCACCTGCCTGAATTCCAATCATCGGAAGGAGGAAAGGCTGATGAGAAGATTCTGGAAGTTTGTTCCCGCAACGTTGCTTGCTGTGGTGCTCGTGGCACTGCCGGCGCTGGCGCAGACCGCGGCGACTTGCTGCCCGAAGTGCCCGCACTGTCCATGCCCCTGAGGGCCAAGCGACGCAGGAGATGAAGGGGCGGGTTTGAAACCCGCCCCTTCATCGCCCCGGCTGAAGATTCGCCCAAACGCGGAATGACTTGCACTCATTTGAAACCATCCGGCAAATCACGAATCTCATTGGTGTGTAAAATGAGGTTCGAGTGAGGTGGCGGATGGCGCGAATGGCGGCTTGGGCCCTCGCTTCGATTGTTTCGTTTTCCGTGGCCAGCGGTTCTGCCCTGGGGGCGGCGAAACCGCAAACACCCCTGCAGATGGCGATCCCCGGGCATTCCAGTTCCTTGCTGCAGGTGGGAGACAAGATCCCGGGATTTGACGGCGCCGACCAGTTAGGCAAGCAGCGCGATTTCGCCAACCTGCGAGGGCGGAACGGGCTGGTGATGCTCTTCTTTCGCTCGGCGGACTGGTGACCTTTCTGCAAGGCGCAGCTGGTCGAGCTGCAAAAGGCTCAGGAGCGGTTCAAGGAAAAGGGCATCGGCCTGGTCGGCATAAGCTACGACAGCCAGGCGATCCTGAAGTACTTTACCGCGCGGCATGGAATTACGTTTCCGCTGATCGCCGATCCGAAGTCGGAAATCATTCGGCGGTATGGCGTGTTGAATCCACGGGGCAGAGGATTCAGCGCAGGCATGGCGATTCCGGGTTTCTTCTACGTTGGCGCGGACGGCCGCATCCGGGAGACGTTTTTCGAGGACAACGACCTGGCGCGCTACACGGCGAACAACGTCGTCGCCAAACTGTTTCCCGAATTGATCTCCGCCGATGAGAGAGAGATCCCCGCCCTGCATCTGAAGTTGAAGCTTACGCAGTCGGATACACAGGTCATCCCGGGAAGCCGCGTGACGCTGATGGCGATCGTCTCGTTGCCGCAAGATGTGCATGTGTACGCGCCGGGGGCGCAGGGGTACAAGCCGATTTCGCTGCAACTCGATTCGACACCGGAGGCGGTGCTGCATGGCGTCCGCTATCCGCGTCCGCGGGTGCTGCTGTTGCCGGCGATCAAGGAGAAGGCGCCGGTATTCGAAGGAACATTTCGCATCACGGAAGACGTTACGCTGGCCCACGATGGAAAATTTATCGAGCGAGTGGCGAAAGGCCCCGTGGGCGGAACGGCCTTGACGCTGCAAGGCAAACTTTTCTATCAGGCATGCGACAGCAACATTTGCTATCTGCCCACGGCCGTTCCCGTCTCATGGAAACTGATGGTGGAGCCCCTGGACGAGACGCGCGCACCCGAGACCATTCGGCACAAATAGATTCCGCGAGGCCAGATCACAGCATGTAGGGGAGATTCGACGCGTTGGTCGGATACGCGTAGATCATTTCCTTGAGGGCAGCGGCGGGCAACCCGCTCCGCATTGCGAGGGCAAAAAGATTGATGACCTCCTCGGCGTGCGCGCCCAAGAGATGCGCACCCAGGACCTGCCCGGTGCCTTCTTCGATCAGCGTCTTGAACCCGGAGATTGTTTCTCCAATCCGGCGCGACGCATACCAGTTGGCGGTCATTCCCGTGCGCGCGCGAAATTTCAGGCCGCGGTCGCGCGCCTCCCGTTCACTGAGTCCCACCGAGGCGAGCGGGGGAATCGAGAAGACGACCGTGGGTATTCCGCGATACTCGGGCTTACGATGATTGCCCTCGAGGAGATTTTCGGCGACGACCCTGCCCTCGTAGCCGGCCACGGGGGTCAAGGAAGGCCCGCCGCTGGCTGCGGCGTCTCCGGCCGCGTACACGGATGGGTTCGAGGGGCTTTGCAAGAATTCGTTCACAAGAACTCCTCGGCCGTCCCGCTCCACCCCGGCCGCTTCGAGATTCAGATCGTCGATATCCGGCACACGGCCGGCGGAGTGCACCACAAGATCCGCCTCGAATGCGCGTTCACGGCTGCCGGCGCTGCCTTTGATCAAGAAAGCGGAGCCGGATTTCTCGACGACGTCAGCCTCCGTTCCGAGCTGGACGTCGATCCCGATCGCACGGGTGTGCTCGACGAGCCAATCGACCAGATCGGGCTCGAATCGCGGCAGCGGGCGCGGGCCCCGGTGGAGAATGGTGGCCTGCGCGCCCGCGCGCGCAGCCACGTGGGCGAATTCGAATCCGATGTATCCGCCACCGATGAAGAGAACTCGTTGGGGCAAACGATCGAGATTGAGGAACAGGTCGCTGGTCAGCAGGTGCTGGGCGCCGGGGATTTTCAATTCCGCCGGCTTCTGGCCCGCGCCAATCATCAGATATCGGCCTTCCAGTTCGTCGTCGTTGACTCGGACGGTCCTGGGGCCAGTGAATTGCGCGCGACCATGGAAGACGGCGATGCCCGCGTCGGCGAAGCCCTTCTCGCGCGCCGGAGGCACGGGATCGGTGAAGGTACGCTTGAAGCTGATGAGCGCGGGCCAGTCGATTCTCGCGTCGTTCGCCTGAACTCCCTTGCCCTTCATGCGGCGGTTCCAGTCCATGAGATCGGCCGCGCCGACGAGCACTTTCTTGGGATCACAACCGCGAAGCGCGCACGTGCCGCCAAACGGAAGCGAGTCGATAATGGCGACATTCCAGCCGGCGGCCCGACATCGCGAAGCGGTCGAAGACGCGGCGGAGCCGGTTCCAATCGCAATCAGATCGAACTGCTTTTTCATGCATCACCTCGTACGAGCTTCCCCGGCGCGACGAATCACTTTCTCGCCCGGACAGTATTGCCGGCCGGTCGGTGGAGATCGAATTCGATCCGAAGAACCGGACGGCGCGCGCCTCGTCTCACTCTGTGATTCGCGAAAGTGGAATTGGTTTCACTTGTGAACGGGCAGGTCCTGCGAACGATTTCCGCCCAGTTGAAACCAACCGCGGAGTTGCGAATCGTGCTTGTTGAGAGCCAGTGACGGAATCGAGCACAGGCCCTCGCACCCCAATTCAGGAAAGTATTCGGCGGGAGGATCGCATGTATCGCAAGCTTCTAGTTTCGAAATGGCTGTCAGCAGTATTTTTCCTGGCCTGTGCGGCCGGGCTATCTCTGCCGGCGAGCGCGCAGGGACGAGGCGTGACCGTGGCCAGCCACGAAGCGTTCGCACAGACCGTGAGTCAATTGAAGTCGGCCGTGTCGCAGGGCGGCATGAGGGTGATGGCGACCGTCAATCAAGGCAAGATGCTCTCGATGACGGGCCGTGGCCCCGGCGATGTGGGCGGCTGGGAAGACAAGAAGGGGCGGGTTTGAAACCCGCCCCTAGATTGTTTCGGTGAGAATTTTTGCCCGAGAGCGCGGGATAACGACGTCGAAACAGGGCGGGGAAACTCCGCCCCTACGAAATTGCCGAAATGTCGCGAAGGGCCGCCAGAGTTTCCGAGGGATCCGGGCGGATAGTGTAGTCGGGGTGGAATTCGACGGAGCGGATGATGCCGGCGCGGTCGATGATGAAGCGGGAGGTCATCGGGAGCTGCCAGGTGTCGTCGCCGTTGATGCGCGGAAGGTCGATTTTCAATCCGGCGTAGACCTGCTTCAAATCCTCGGGGATTTGGAAGACGAGGCCGAATTGGCGCGCGACCTGGTTGCCGGGATCGCCGAGGATTTCGAAGTGCACATCGTTCTTTTGCACGCTGAGGCGGAGATATTCCGGGACCTGGGGTGAAATGGCGACCAGGGTTGCGCCCAGCGATTCGAATTCGGGTCTCGCTTTTTCCAGAGCTACCAGCTCCAGGTTGCAGTAGGGTCACCAGACGCCGCGGTAGAAACAGAGGACGAGCGGGCCTTTCGCGAGCCAATCGCGCGAGTTGCGCATTTCGCCGCGGGCGTTTGAGAGAATAAATTCGGGAGCCTTTGTGCCGGGTTTCACGACGCGGTCTCGGATGCCGGAGTCGCCGAGATCGTCGGTGGCCTTGTGCATGATGCGGACCCATTCGGGATTGCGCTTGGCCTCGCGCTCAAGGCGCATCGCTGTCAGATCTTCCCTCAGACCCATACTTGCTCCTCCCAGTTTGTGCCGGTTTCGACCGGACTTTGAAATTTACCAAGGATGGTGCGGGGAGGGAAAGGCTTCGGAGTTGAACGGGTAAATCTAGCGAGTCAGCGGGCTTTCCCAGATGCGAAAAAGCAACTCCTTGAGTCGGGCGAAATCCCTGGGGCCGAGTTCAGCCACCCATTCGCGCTCGATTTCGTGGAGGATTTCGTGGATCTTGGCGTATGCGGCGCGGCCGCGTTTGGTCAGGCGGACGATTCGCGCACGGCGCTCGCCGGGCACATCAGACCGCGCGAGATATCCGAGAGCCTCGAGGCTCCCGAGGAGCTGGTTCATGGCCTGCTTGCTCATGCCGGCGCGCTCGGCGAGCATGCCCGGGCGGACCCCATCTGGCCCGGGAAACTGCAGCACGGCCATGTGGGGCACGCGGAGTTCCTCGAAACCGGCGGCGTTGAGTTCGTTGATGATACGGCGGTGGATCGCCTGCGCGGGGACTCGCAGCAGGGCGCCGATGAGCATATCCTCAGTTTTGACGGTGTTCGACATTCTCGCTTGACATCCTCGGTAAACTGCATTTACAGTGTAGCACAGTAAATGGAATTTACTACTGGGAGTGAGGGGCACATGGCACGGCAGACCACCGACCTGAGCATCAATCCTTCCGACGAGACCATCCGCCTGGGGCCGCTCGCGGTTCGCTTCCTGGTTACCGGAGAGAACTCCAGCGGCAGCATCGCGGCCTTTGAGCTGGTTGTCCCGGCGGCGCAGCGCCTCGGGGCTCCGGCGCACAGCCACGACCATTACGAAGAGACGATCTACGGCATCGAGGGCGTATTGACCTGGACAGTCGACGGAAAGCAGATCGACGTCGGGCCGGGGCAGGCGCTCTGCATTCCGCGCGGCGCGATCCACCGGTTCGATAACAACGGCATCCAGGACGTGAAAGCGCTCTGCGTGATCACGCCGGCCGCGATCGGTCCGCAGTATTTCCGCGAGTCCGCCGAGGTGATCAATGCGGCGGCCGGCGGGCCGCCGGATCGGGCGAAGATGACCGAGATCATGCTCCGCCACGGCCTGACGCCCGCACCACCTCCTCCGCCGCGGGCATAGCCTAGGCGGACTGCAGCTGAAGATCCGCTACCGATTAGGGGACGAATGTTCGAAATCGTGCATCGTTGCGATCAGCGGAAAGGCTCAATCGCCGCAGTCGAGTTCGAAGGCGAGGCATACGGCGCTGGCGTTTCGTTCTTTCTGGGAAATTTGCAGCCAGGCAAAGGCCCGGGGCTGCATCAGCATCCCTATGCCGAAACCTGTATCGTGCTCTCGGGCCGGGCGGCAATGGTGGTCGACGGAAAAGAAGTTGTCGCCGGCGCCGGTGATGTAGTCATCATCGGACCGGGAACGCCGCACCGCTTCACCGCCATTGGTGATGAACGGCTCGACATGGTCTGCGTTCACGACTCTGACCGCTTCATTATTCAACCCCTCGGCGACTGAAAAAAACAGATCCGTTACGCAATCCCTGCTATTCCGTGCTTCGACTTCAAAAAGCCCACGGTCAGCAAGGCGCTGACCGTGGCTACCAGAGCTGCGGCGAATCGCGCGCGGGGCAGCAAACAATGCGCGCCTATTTTTCGCGTATGACGGGGACGCTGGCAATGATGTCGTAGTGGCCGGCGGAGATTTCCAGCGGATCGATGGCGGCGGGGATGGCGGGACTCTGATCCTCTATGGCGCTGATGGCAGCGAAGAATTTGTCGATGCCGTCTGGCGAGGATGTGACGAAGGAGTAGTTGAGCGTATTGGAAGAGCCTGGGGTATGAATGAGCGGAGTGAAGAGCTGGTAAGCGACGACTTCGTTGTTCTGCAGCATTTTGTCGAGCGCGGGGCGGATGTATTTGCCGAAGAGCGAGGTCCAACCGCTAACGCCCGTTTCCGGCTTCAGCGTGAAATGGCCGAGCCAGAGATAGCCATTGTGGAATGTGCCGGGGCGGGAGCTGTACATCGTGGAACGATAGAATTCGTCGACGTGCTTCGCATCGGCGAGAACCGGCGCGGAAGTGGCCGAGGATTGCAGCGCCGCGAGCGCGCGGAGGATGTTGCCTACGCTGGTGGCCTGGAACCAATCGCAATGCGTGAAGCCGTCTTCCCCGTGGGCTTCGTAGACACAGGTGCCGTAGCCGGTGAGAATGCCTTCGTCGACCAGCTTGTCGAATGCCGCCTGCTCGCTTTCCTGGAATTTCGCCATGTCGGCCCAGTGGGCGCGCGGAACGCCCCAGAGGGAGACGTAGGTGTAGAGGGTGGGCTGCGGGGCGGTTTGTGCGCGCGCGGGCACTGCAGCGAGAAGCGATAGGCAGAAGAACCCGGCGAGAATGGTCAACGCTTTTTTCATATTCTCCTCCATGGACATGAAACTGGATCGGGTGCCGGTATGCTAGGCCGGGTGCGGGGGCAAGTCAACGGTTGTGGGGGATAGGAGACAGAGCGGCGTAGAGTTGTACCCCCAACATCTTGTGGTGTGCGCCGAACGGAGCGGACGGGCGGGCACAAGAGGGGGATTCAATGCGGGAGCACGGTGGGGTCTAAGGGCAATCAGGGCGCGAGCGTGTCGCGGGGAGAAGCGGGCGGGCGCGTGGGCTGCGGAAGTTCGGTTGACTTGCTACTCGTGCCTCAGTGCCACGACAGGATCAACTGGGACTCGCGCCATTCTTGCTTGATTGCCTCAATGCCGCCTAATTTCGCCATCGGGCGCCGCCGCGCCTCACCCGCTTCGACCCCCGCCGCAATCGGTTCCGCGGTCTTTTGCTCGATGTGGAAGCAGCTCCGAGTCAATCTTGGATTCGAGCTTGCGTTCGCGAGACAATCGCATTAGCCAGCGCAACGCTGCCTCCTATTCCTGCCGCAAGGCTACTACCGGATCCACCCTCATCGCCCGCCGCGCCGGTACGAAACAAGCCGCCAGAGCCACTGTCAGCAGCAACCACGCAACCACCCCAAACGTCACCGGGTCCATCGGTGTCACGCCATACAACATGCTTTCCAGGTAGCGCGTCAGCCCCAGCGCCAAGCCCAGCCCCACCGCCACTCCGGCTGCCGCCAATCCGACTCCCTGTTTCACGACCGTGCGCAGCACCCGGCTCGGCTGCGCACCCAGCGCCACGTAGATCCCGATTTCCCGCGTCCGGCGCGTTACTTCATACGACAACAACCCGTACAACCCAATGCAAGCCAACGCCAACGCCACCACGCCGAAGAATCCGGACACTCGAGCGATGAGCCGTTCCCGCGACGTCAGTTCATTGATTTGCTCGGTCTGCGTGCTTACGTCAGAAAGTGGCAAATCCTTGTTGATCTTATTAACCACGTCGCGCACGGTCGGAATCAGCGTTCGCGGATCTGCCGCTGTCCGCAGCTCGAAATATCCGCCGTATCCGCCCGCGAACGGCAGATAGATCACCGGCTCAATGCCCCGCCGCAACGTGTCATACTTCGTATCGGCCACAACGCCGACAATCAGCCAATTTCTCGAACTCAAGTACCCCGCCCACGCCTCTCCCGTCGTCGCCGAACTGCCTCCTTCGGTGATTCTTTTTCCCAAGGGACTTTGGTTGGGGAAATAGCGGCGCACGAACCTCTCGTTCACGAGCACGCTGATGAATGCTTGATGAAGAGGGCCGCTCGCCCCTGAAACCTTCGGCGGAACGGTCGCAACCCTCGCATTGTTGGCCGATGCGCCGGTCCGTCCGGCCTGCTCGTAATCGGCCGCAGTGAACATTCGCCCTTCCAACGCGGCGATCCGCATCGTTTTGAAGAATCCCGGCCCCGCGGCCAGAACATCGACCCTCGACCCCAACTCTCGTGCTTGTCCTTCAATGCGCACTGTCTGGCTCCATCGCCCGCCGGTCAGCAGCGCCTGCGATGAATCGCTGACGGAGGTAACTCCCGGAAGGGCGGCAAGCCTTTCGCGTATCTCATTGAAAAGCTGCTCGCTTTGCGCTTCCTTGTACCCCAGTCGCCCGGGGTTGATCTCGAACAGCAAAACGTTATGCGTATCGAAACCGGGAGCGATGCCGCGAAGGTTCTCGAGTGTTCGCACCAACAGCCCCGCCCCCACCAAAACGAGAACCGAAAGCGCAACCTGCGCCACCACCAGCGCGCTTCCTAGATGGAACCGGCCTGCCCGCACTCCGCCGCCCGGAAACGTCGAGGCATTTTCTTTCAGCGCATGCACCAGGTCCACTCGCGTACTCTGAAGTGCGGGCGCGAGCCCGAAAAGGATTCCCGCTAGAACGCAGACCCCCAGCGTGAAGGCCAGAATGCGCCAATCGGGTGCGATCATGTAAGGGAATCGGTCGCCGGAATCGCCGATGATCAGCGCCGTGATCGCATGCACACCCCAATACGCGAACACGATCCCTAAGAGCCCACCCGAAAGAGAAAGAAGAACGCCTTCGGTGAGAAGCTGTCGCAAAATCGCACCGGGCCCGGCACCCAGCCCCAACCGCACCGCCATTTCTTTTTGCCGCGTCGTCCCCCGTGAGAGCAGCAATCCAGCCACATTTGCGCAGGTGATCAGCAAAATGATCCCGACGGCCACTAGCAACAAATACAGCAATGTCGAAAGCTGGCCCCGCCTGCCGACCAAGGCGTCCTGGGCCGGCGCGAGGAACAGCTCCGGATTGTCCGCGGCCTTGAACACCGGCGTTGGGCCGTGCAGAACCTGGCTGCGAAATTCCAGATTCGTCGCCGTTTGCGCTTCGCCAAGCGGAACGTCCGACTTCAGACGCGCCAGGATCACAAGCCACCAGTTCCCTAGGCTATGAATCCTGCTTCCCCAGTCGATTCCCAAGCGCGGCACCATCGCGATCGGCAGCCACAAGTCCTGCGTCTTGCCCGGAGAGAGAGACGTGAAACTGCGCTCGGCGACTCCCACCACCGTGAACACCGTCCGGTTCAGCAAAATCGTGCGCGCGAGCACCGATCGTTTCCCGCCAAACGCGCTTTGCCAGTACGCGTAGCTGAGCACAACTGCGGGTGCTGCCGAAGGCGTATCGTCGCTTGGACCGAGCGTCCTCCCGATCGCCGCACTCACGCCCAGCGTCGAAAAGTAATCGCCGGATACGATTTCAGCCCTCACACGACTCGCCGGCCCGTTCCCGCTCAAATCCAATGCCGCCGGTCCCGCAAACGCCGTCAGATCAGCAAACACATCTGTCCGCGTGTGAATCTGCTCAAAAAACGGAAGTGGAAAGGAACAACCGGAAGGCCCCGAAATGCCCGATTCTCCGCAATCGCCAAATGAGCTGTACTCAGTCGACCCGTTCATGTGGGGCGACTCGTGAGCCCTCCATTGCAACACGACCAGTTGACTCGGATCGTGAACTGGCAACGACCCGAGCAGCACTCCATCGATCAAACTAAAAATCGCCGTGTTCGCCCCGATCCCTAGCGCCAGCGCCCCCACGGCAATGGCCGCAAATCCCGGGCTCTTCCGTAGCATGCGCAAGCCGAAACGCACATCCTGAACGAGCGCTTCGAGCAGCTGTCTACCCAGCGCATCGCGGCATTCCTGCTTGATGGCCTCGATCCCGCCGAGTTTTGCCATTGCACGGCGGCGAGCTTCTTTGGGTTCGAGACCTGAGGCGGTCAGTGCCGCGGTCTTCTGCTCGATGTGAAAACGCAGCTCGGAGTCAAGTTCAGCCCGAAGCTTTCTCCTGCGGAACAATCGTCGAAGCAAACTCATTGCCAGCCCCTACTCTGCGGTGCGAAGAATCAGCGCCACAGCTTCCGTCATGCGCTCCCAGCTTTCCATTTCTGTTTCCAGCCGTTTCCGACCTTTTTTAGTGAGTTTGTAGAACTTGGCCTCGCGACCGGTATCCGTAGCTCGCCATTCGGCCTCGAGCAATCCGCGGTTTTCGAGGCGATACAGTGCCGGATAGAGCGAACCCTCCTGGAGATGGAAATAATCCTTTGAGATTTGCTGGATGCGCTGGGAAATGGCGTAGCCGTGGCTCGGGCCGAGGGCGACGACCTTCAGAATGAGCATATCGAGCGTGCCTTTGAGGATCGCGGCTCTTTCGTCGCTCATATCGAGAACCCCTAGATGTTCTAAGTATACGCATGAACCTGCAGATGTCAACGCAGAACCTTTGGCCGCCAGGACGTCGGAAACGCGGGGAATGCTATTCGTTTCTCAGGGCGGACATGGGGTCGACACGCGTGGCGCGTCGCGCGGGAATATAGCAGGCGGCGAGGCCGGCCAATATCAGCAGTGCGGAAACGCCGGCGAACGTCAGGGGATCGGTGGCGGTGATACCGTAGAGCAGGCCGCGCATCAAGCGGGTGGCAGCGAATGATGCGGCGAGACCGATGCCGACTCCAGCTAGAACCAGTTTTGTCCCCTGCGCCAGAACGAGGCTGAGCACGTCTTTGGTTTGCGCCCCGAGAGCCATGCGGACACCGATTTCCCGAGTGCGCTGGCCAACCGAATAGGAGATCACACCGTAAATTCCCACGAGTGCGAGCACGAGTCCGAGCCCGCCGAAAAGCGACAGGAGCAGCGATTGAGATCGCGGTTCGCCGTACGATGTTGCGACTAGCTCGGTCATCGCTTTCAGATTGGTGACCGGCTGGTCTTTGTCGACCGACCAGATGCGGTCTTCGATAGTGCGGCCAAGAGCCATCGGCTCGGTCCTGGTTCTCACGAGCAACATGATCTGGGGAATAACGTCACCCCCGGCTTGGTTCTGGGCGTAGGGCTCATAGATAAACGGAGCGGGCTTTTGCGAGGGGCTCACGTCGCGCACATTCGCGACTTCGCCGACGATCTCGCTCCAGATTGGGTGGTCTTTATCGTGGTGGGTCGAAATCTGCTTGCCGATTGGGCTCTGGTTTCCGAAATAGCGGCGAGCCAGAGCCTGGTTGACGATGACTACCGGCTCGCTTCCCGTCCGATCGTTTTCGTTGAAGTCGCGTCCCGCGATGACGGAAATACCGAGCGTCTGAAAGTAGCCGGGCGTAACGTGGTTCCACCCCGCCATGAAACCTTGCGCGTCGGGATTCGCCGGGCGGCCAGGGAGACGAAATTCTGTTTCTCCTCGGAAGTTGCCGAGCGGCAGACTGATCGATGCCGAGGCGCTTTCCACGCCAGGCGAACGACGGATCCTTTCGAGAACCTGATCGCTGTATGACACGAATTGCGCCGGCGTCTTGAACTGATACGAGGGAACATCGAGTTCCATCGTCAGCACATGGTCGGGGCGGAAACCAAGCGGGGTGGCGGAAAGACGGGCGAAGCTGCGGATGGCCAGACCTGCCGCAATGACGAGCACTAGAGCCAAGGACAGCTCGATGACCACAAACAGTTGACGCAATCGGCTCTGCCGGGGGCCGGCTGAACGTGCTTCGCGGCCTGCGCCAGCTTCACGGATGGCGGCGATCAAGTGGTTACGGGAAAACAGGAAAGCGGGCACGAGGCCAAACAGCAGGCCCGCCGCGAGGGAGGCAGCCAGGGTGAACCAGAGCACGTGGCCGTCGATTTTCAGATGCTCCAGGCGCGGCGTATTCAGCAGAATCAGCGGCCGCAGACCTTCGAGCGCCCAGGCAGCGAACAAGAGCCCAGCCACGCCGCCCGCGAGAGCGAGAAGGAGACCTTCGATCAGGAGTTGACGAATCAGCCGGCCGCGCGAGGCGCCGAGAGCGGCGCGAATCGCCATCTCGTGTGCCCGGGACCATGCGCGAGCCAGATAGAGACTGCCGACGTTGGCGCAGACAATCAGCAGGACCAAACCAACCGCAGCAAACAGAACGAGAAGTGGCGTGCTGGTGTTATTCACAAGATCCGATTTCGCCGACCGGAGGGAGAATCCCCAGCCTTTGTCTGTTTGGGGATATGCGACGGCCAGGCGAGTGGCAATCGTGTTCAGTTCCACTTGCGCTTCTCGGATGGAACTGCCCGGCAACAGCCGGCCTACCACGGGATAGCCATGAGTGTCGCGTGCAGCCAATTCCGCCGGAGTGGGAACGAATGGAATCCACAGGTCGACTCCTGAGGGAAAAGCAAATTCCGGGGGCATGATGCCGATGATCGTGTATGTGGCACCGTTCAGAAGGATGCCGCGGCCGATGACGTGAGTATCCGCACCGAAATGCGTTCTCCACAAACTCGCGCTGAGAATTGCCTTCTGATCGTTTCCGGGCCGGGCGTCGGAGGGGATAAACGTTCGGCCGTAGAGCGGAGCGATGCCCAGCATCGGGAAAAAATCGGGAGAGGCCTGGACGGCCTCGAGTTCCTGCGGTCTTCCCTGCCCAGTCAGATCGACCTGCGCATAGTTGTAGACGGCGAGGCGCTCGAAACTGCGGCTTTGGGCGCGGATATCGGCGAGGTCGGGGAGCGAGACGCCGAGATTCGGGAAGTCGAAGACATCGCTGCGGGCCCAGAGATCCACCAGGCGCGAAGCGTGGGGGTAAGGCAGCGGGCGCAGCAGGACGGCTTCGACGAGAGAAAAGATGGCGGTATTGGCGCCAATGCCGCGGGCGAGCGTGAAGATGACCAGGGCGCAGAAGCCGGGACTTTTGCGGAGCATGCGGGCGCCGTAGCGGACGTCCTGCCAGAGGGATTCGAGCGCGCGTTCCCAGCCAGCGTCGCGAATTTCGTCTTTCACCGCTTCCGGGCTGCCCATTTCGATTCGTGTTTTGCGGATGGCGGTTTCGCGGCTCATGCCTCCTCGCATTTTCTCCTCGACGGCCGCATCGATGTACGCGCGCAGTTCCTCGTCCATCTCCCGATCGTGCATCCGCTTGGCCAGGAGCGTCCGCAGGCCCGCGACAAGATTCTTCAGCAAGTGCCCCCCTCCCTGCGGAGCACTCCGCGTTTGCCGGCTCTACTCATGCCGCAGCGCTTCCATTGGATCGATACGCATCGCCTGCCGTGCCGGTACGTAGCACGCAGCCATCGCCACCAACGCCATCACAGCCGTTACCGTCACGAACGTAAGCGGGTCTAACGGTTTCACTCCCACCAGGAATCCGGCGCTCAACCGCGCAAGCGCGGAGGACAGGGCGAGTCCGACGCACATCCCCGCAACGAGAACCCAGCCCGTGCGGCGATACATCATCCGGAAAATCTCAGGCGGGCGCGCTCCAAAAGCCATGCGGATGCCGATCTCCCGAGTACGCTGGCTGGCGGCGTAAGACACGACACCGTAGACTCCGACGACAGCAAGGATCAAGCCGAGCAGGCCAAGACTTGCGACAATCTCCGCGCCCAGTTCAAACACAAGCAATCCATTGGGGCTCTCGAGGGTCTCGGCCATCGTGCGGATTCCGAACACGGGCATCGAGGGCGCCAGATCTTCAATCAACCGGACGAGCGACCCCGCCATGGCTTCGGGCCGGACGGCAGAACGAATCTGAAGAGTCATGACCGGAGAGTAGTGCTGGGCCAGCGGCTGGAAAAAGACGGGCTGGAAGGAGCCAAAGATGGCATCGGTGCGGCTGTTGTTCACCACACCGACGATGGTGAACGACCTTGCGGAGTTGTTTGCCAGAGCGAACGTCCGGCCGAGCGGATTCCCGCCCGGCCAGAATCGTGCGGCCATGGCCTGATTGATCACGGCCATGGAAGAAACGCTCGCATTGTCGGCATCCGTGAAGTCTCGGCCTCGAAGCAGCCTCATGCCCATCGTCCGAAAATAATCCGGCGACACGACGTTGTACTGGACCGAGGAAAACGGCTGACCGGGAGGGGGGTTGTATCCGGGAACGGTGATCTGGGCGGCGAATGAGTCATCTCCCAGGGGAACGTTGCGAACGAGACTTGCGGAAACCACGCCCGGCATAGTCCTTACGCGATCGAGGAGTGTGCGGAAGAAAGCCTGTCCCTGAGCCTGGGTGTACCCAATCTGATTGGGATCGACGGTCAGATTCAACACATGGCTCGGGTCGAAACCGAGGTCGGCATGACGCATGCTTTCGAGACTTCTGATGAAGAGCCCGGCAGTGGACAACAGTGCGAGCGCTCCACAGATTTGCGCAGCAACCAGGACGCCACGCAAGCGTTCACGGCTTCCTGTCGAGCCGCGACCTCCCTCGTGGAGAACCTGAGTGGGATCACTGCGCGTCGCACGCAACGCCGGAACGATTCCGACCAGAAGGCCCGCGACCAAAGCGACACCGAATGTATAGGCGAAGACGCGCCAGTCGAAAGGAAGATCAAATGCCAGAGGGACATCGGTGTATAAGGGAATCGATCTCAATGTCTGAGCCGCCAGCAGACCGAATCCGAAACCGCCTATGCCTCCTCCAGCGGCCAGCAGGAGGCTTTCCGCCAGCAATTGCCGCACCAGCCGGCCCCGTCCCGCACCCAGCGCCGCGCGCACGGCCATTTCCCTTCCACGCACGGAGGCGCGGACGAGAAGCAGATTCACCACGTTTACACCGGCGAGGAGCAGCACGAGCGCGGCGAGCGTGAGAAACAATGCGGAAAGGACAGGCAACGGATCCCCGCCGTTCAAGAATCCCGGCGGACGCAGCGGCCGAGCCATGAGCCGTGTCTCCTCGCGCGGGCGCGGAAACTGTTTCGCCAATCGCTCCCCGATCACGGCGACAGCCGCCTGCACCTGACCCATGCTCGTGTGAGAACCCACCCGCGCCAACACACAAAGAATCCGGGCCTTCGGGTCGCCGAGAAGATCGGGCCGGATCCGTTCCGCGATCGGGGCCATGCCCAGCGGCAGGTACGCCTGCATGTCGATGATCGGCGTGATACCGAGGAAATCCCTGGGACCGATCCCAACGATCGTCACCGAGTGACCGTTGATTGCTGCTTGTTTCCCGACAATGGAGGGATCGCCGCGAAACCGCGTCTGCCAGTAGCGGTAGCTGAGGACCACAACAGGATCAGCGCCGGCGTCAACCGTTTCCGAAGGCAGAAGTAGCCGGCCCAGATAGGGCCGTATTCCGAGCGTGGAGAAAAAGTTGCCGGTCACATACACCGCCGTAACAGGGCTTGTAGTGCCGTCCACCGTGAGGCCGTCCGGTCCGGAATAGCCTCCGAGCGATCCACCGAAGGCAAGACCACTCACCGCGGAAAAGACGCCCTTGCTTTGCTCACGGATACTCAGGAGTTCAGAAGATGAGAATTGGTTATCGAACGTGCTGCCTCCGCGAGCAAAAGCCAGGAACGTCATTTGCTTCGGCTGGCTGATGGGAAGCGGGCGCAATATGAGCCAATTCACGATGCTGAATATGGCGCAGTTCGCGCCGATGCCGAGCGCGAGAGTGAGGATGATGACGATGGTAAAGCCGGGGCTCTTGCGCAGCATGCGGGCGCCGTAGCGGACGTCCTGCCAGAGAGACTCGATGGCGCGCTCCCAGCCGGCGTCGCGAATTTCCTCTTTCACCGCTTCCGCGCTGCCCATCTCGATTCGCGCGGCGCGGAGGGCGGCTTCGCGGGTCATGCCCGCGCGCATCTTCGCTTCGGCGGCGGATTCGATATAACTGCGCAGCTCTTCTTCCATCTCGCGGTCAGCTCCCTGCTTTCGCAGGAGCGATCGCAGACCGGCGAAGAGATTTTTCAGAAATGGCGGCATGGAAATTGTCCCTGCAGGGGATGACTCGGCCAATTGAGTCCACAGCCTGAAGGCTGTGCCACGGGGCACGGAAGAATTTGGGATGCGGGGATCAGCGACCGCGGCATTGTCTTGAAGTCCACGGATCCGCCTCTCAGGTGGCTTCGAGGATTCGGGCGATGGCGGCTATTTGCTTGCCCCATTCGCTGGTCTCGGTCTTCAGTTGCTTTCGGCCGCGATCGGTGAGGACGTAATACTTCGCGCGGCGATTGTTTTCGGTGGAGCGCCATTCGCTGGTGAGCAGGCCCGCGCGTTCGAGACGGCGGAATGCCGGGAAAAGAGAGCCGGGATTGACGCGGAAGATGCCCCGGCTCATCTGCTCGATGCGGAGGCTGATGCCGTAGCCGTGGAGCGGCTCGAGGGCGAGGGTTTTGAGGATGAGCATGTCGAGCGTGCCCTGGACCAGGGTGGCGGATTTGGGACGCATGTGGGCGTTTCTCCTCTCGACGATCAAGAGGAAGGATAAACCTCTTCTCTAGATTGTCAAGAGGAAAGGCCATGCCGTGCCGTCGCTCGGAAGGGGAAGGGCGCACAGGCAGGAATGCCCGTGCTACCGGAGGGCGACTCAGAGGCTTGCGCAATCTCGCGTCATCTCGTTGAGCAAGCGGCGGGATCCGAGTCAGAAGTGCCTATCGTCTTCTTCGGTGATGGAGACGCGCACTCGGGCTGATTCGGTCGCGGGTCTCTTTTCCCATGCGCTCGTCTGCCAGTTATCGGAGCGCCTGGCCTGCGGCGTCCAGGCAGGCAGCGGCAGGCGCAGGTAGACGGAAAGGGCGTGGATGTAGGGCTCGTAGAGCGCGCGCAAGGCTGAGAGACGGCCTTCTGCGGTTTCGGGATCGCGGAGCCGAAGGCCGGAAGATTCCAAATGACGCACGAGGGCCTCGAAGTGTTCCGGCGGGAGGCGATTCACGGCGGGCTTGCGCGGCGGCGTGCTGAACACCTGGGCAAGATCGACAACGGCGTGGCGCGCCATCGCGAAGGTCAAATCGGCTTGGCGCTGGCAGGCTCCTTGGAGGCCGACGCGAACGATGGCGCTCGAATCGAGAACGGCCGCGAGAGCGGCGAGCCAGGACTGATTGCTATGCTGCGAGCGGAAATAGGCGAGGATCGGGTAGGAGAGATGGCTTTCGAGCAGTTCCGCCGACCAGCGTTCCCAGTCGCGCAACAATTGTCCCAGCTCCTGCTGGCCGTAGGAATCGGCATGGCGGCGGAGCAGTTCGCCCGCCGAGGGGGGCGAACCGGCACGCGCGTCGAGCATGGAAATCGCAACCTCGCGGCGGGAAAAGCCCTGATAGATGACCGGGACGTATCCGATGATCAGGGCGAGAAAGCCGAAGCCGGTGCCGGCTTCGGCCACAGTAATGAATTTGCCGAGATGGGTGATCGGAGCGACGTCGCCGAGGCCGAGAGTGAAAAATGTTGTGCCGCTGAAATAGAGCGCATGGGCAACGCCGGGAATCTCGCCGGGAATGATCGACACTCCAGCCGCCCATTCGAGCAGGCCGAAGCCCGTCACCAATCCCACCGCCCACAGGGCCAGCAGCAGGAGCAGGGAGAGCGGGCCGAAGTAGCTCATGAAAGCCTCGCTCCGTCGTGGGCGCAACTGTCGCGCAAACGCAGTCCAGGCTCCCCAGGTGAGGCGGTAGAACATGCGCGTGAGCCGGAACGGGCGCGAAACCATCCGGGGAAGCACAACCGCCTCGAAGGCCTCCCAGAGAACGACCGCGATCAGAATGAGGCCAGCCACAACGGCGAAATCCTTCATGGCACCGCACCTCGTGGGCGGTAGTGTACAGAAATAATCGCTTCGCGTTTAGCTCTCCACGGTCAACTTTACAACCGTTGGGACGTGAACGCCCAACGCTGCCGGCTTGCAGCACCTTTGGTTGGATGAGTGGGAAGGCCGGCTTGGCTCGGGGCGGGCTTCGGATGCCCTTGGCATCGTTGAGAGGAAATTTGGCCGCGAAAGGGGCGCGTAACGTTCAGTCCGGGTAGAGAGGAATTGCGCTTGCAAGCGGCACGAACCTTATGTTTATATCGGCCGCAATTCAAACTTCGCACGAGGAGGGTGAGATGGCCACGATGGATTTGCGCCCGATGACGCTCGGCGAGGTACTCGACCGCACGTTCACCCTGTACAAGGAGAATTTCTGGCTGTTCGCGGGAATTGTGGCGATACCGTATCTGATCATCGTGGTTTTCAGCGCGCTTTATTCCGGGCTGCTGCTCGCGCCAACAATCACGCCGGGGGAAACGGTTTCACCCGTCATGGCGGTGCAACTGTTCGGCGAGATATTGACGACCCTGGTGCTCTTCGGGCTGGTGGGATTGCTGGTCTTCGCTTCGGCGCAGGCGGCAACTGTGGTTGCGGTTTCCGACCTGTACCTGGGGCGAAAGCCGGGACTGGCGCAGTCTTTCGTGCGGGTTCGCGGACGCATTCTGCATGTCCTGCTGGTGATGATCCTGATTTATCTGATGTGCGGCTTCGGCATGATCTTCTTCATCTTCCCGGGGATTTACCTGCTATGCCGGACGGCGTTGGCGGTGCCCGCGGCGACACTGGAGGAGACGGGAGCGGGTGGAGCCCTTTCGCGCAGTTTTCAATTGACGAAAGGGAACGCGGCGCAAATTTTCGCCGTTTACGTGCTCCTGATTTTCCTGGTGTTCCTCTCGATATTCATTTTCCAATTTCCGTTTCTGGTGGCCGCGGGTTCGCTCGCAAAGCCGCACGCGCTGTCGCTGGGAATGCAGATTCTGGAAGGGGTGGCCAGCTGGGTATCCGGTGTGATCGTGTGGCCGATCGGGACGATCGCGTTTTCGCTGATCTATTACAACCAGCGGGTGCGGAAGGAAGCGTTCGATCTGGAGAAGCTGATGGCTTCGCTCGAACCGGGCGAAGCGCCGCCGTCGCCTTCGGCGGCATAAATCCGTTATTCTTGGGCCGATGACAACGCCGCGCCCACGCGGGATATTGCCGTTTCTCTTGTGCCTGGTGGCCGCTCTCGCGGCCGTGCCGTGCGCTCGGGGCTCGCAATCGCCAGGCGAACTCGATCTCCACGCTTATGCTCAGACGTTGGGGCGATGCGCCGGCGAAGTGGCGGATCTCCGCGCTCATCCCGAAAAGATTGCCGCTTTCCGCAAGTCGCTGCCTCCCGCCTGGAACGTGCATGCGGAGGGGAAAAGCTTCGCCGTTTCGACGGCGTGGCTGGACGGCGCGCTGGGAGATATCGAATCACATCCGGACAAGGCGGCGCCTGCTTGGCGCTCAATCACCAAACGGCTGGAATTTCTCGAGGCACAAGCGGAAGCCCTCGAAGCGCCGGCCGCGACTCCGGCGGCCAGCACGGCCCGCGAACGGATTGACGCAATTTTCCGAGGCGCGGAGTTTCGCGGCATGGCCGGGCCGGGGCCGCTGGCACGATGGTGGCAACGGGTGACTTCGTGGGTCGGCGAGAAGATCGCTTGGCTGGTCGAGCGATTGCATTTGAGCAAGGGAACCGGCAACTACATTGCGTACGTGCTGATCGGGCTGGTGGTGGTGCTGCTGGCGCTGTGGCTGTGGCGGAGCCTGGCCGATCGAACTCGGGGGATGGAACTGGAATTCGAGCCGGATGCACTCGTGCGCGACTCGCGCCGGTGGATGGCAGAGGCGCTGGCAGCGGCTGAGCGCGGGGAATATCGGGAGGCGATTCATTGCGGCTACTGGGCGGCGGTCGCGCATTTAGAGACCCTGGGAGCAATTCCGCGTGACCCATCGCGGACGCCGCGGGAAATTTTGCGGCTGGTGGAGAAAAGCGCGGAGGAACGTGGGCCGTTCGGTGAATTGACGGCCCGGTTTGAACGGGTTTGGTACGGCTACCGCGCGCCGACGGCCGACGATTGGGAAAGCACGAAAGCGCAACTCGAGAGGATGGGATGCCTCGGGTGATCGATCGCAAGGATCGCCAACTGCTGATCGGCGCCGGCGCCTTGATGGTGGTGTTGGTGGTGGTCACGGCGCTCGTGGGGCCGGCGCGGATAACCGGCTCGGCCGCCCTGCCTTCGAGTTATTCGCCGGCGTGGGGCGGTGCGAAGGGCGCATACCTGCTGCTCGGAGACCTGGGATACAGAGTGGAGCGGTGGGAGGAGCCGGCGGCAGACCTCAACATGAACGGCCGTGGCGCGGTGCTGATCCTTGCCGATCCGCTGAGGCTGCCAAACGGAGAAGACCGCGCGGCTATTCGAAGATTCGTTGAGAGCGGAGGGCGTGTGCTGGCGACCGGACCCTCGGCACAGCCATTTCTGCCAGGGGCTTCTCCTTTCATCGCCGGGCCAACCTGGAACGAGCCGGAACAGTTCGCGGCGGTTGCTCCTTCGCCGCTGGCTCGCGGCGTGTCGCAGATCAGCATGCCGGCCCCGGCGCAGTGGAGACCAAAATCGATCGACCAGGTGACCATCTTCGGCAACAAGAAGACGGCAGCGGTGGTGAGTTGGGGATTCGGAGCGGGTGAAGTGATCTGGTGGGCGGCGGCGACGCCGTTGACGAACGGAGGCATTCGCGACGCGGGAAATTTGGCGCTGTTCCTGAATTCGGTGGGGCCGGCGGCGGGGACGCGAGTTTTGTGGGACGAGTATTACCACGGCGTGCGGGGATCGCTGTGGTCGTTTTTCGCCCAGACGCCGGTGCCCTGGGCGCTGGCACAGTTCGGACTGATGTTTCTGGCGCTGATGTTCACCTTTTCGCGGCGACTGGGGCCGGCACGCGTGCCGGCGACGCCCTCGCGCCTTGCGCCACTCGAATTCGTCGATACGCTCGGCGACCTTTACTATACGGCGCGGGCAGGGCCGGCCGCGGTGGGGATCGCTTACGGGCGATTGCGCTTTCTGTTGACCCGGCAACTCGGGCTCGCGTCGAGCGCAAGCGCGCAGGCGATCAGCCGCAGCGCGAGCGAGCGGATCGGCTGGGAGGAAGCGGCGCTCGCCGATCTGCTGGGGCGGGCCGAGCGCGCGATGCGCAGCCTTGAGCTCGGCAACGAACAGGCGTTGCAACTGGTGCGTGAAATTCACGAGCGCATCACCATGCTGCAAATCGGAGATTCGACACACCGAAAGGAAATGCGATGACGCAAAAAGCGGCGGAAGTGGCGGGACACGTTCGCCAGGAATTCGGCAAGGTGATCGTCGGCCAGCGCAAGGCGCTCGACGAATTGCTGCTGGTGCTGCTCGCCGGAGGGCATGGGCTGGTGGAGGGCGTTCCCGGCCTGGCGAAGACGCTCGCGGTGAAGGCGCTCGCGCACATTTTCCAGCTTCGCTTCCAGCGGGTGCAGTGCACGCCGGATCTGATGCCGGCCGACGTGCTGGGCGCGAACGTGTTTCATCTTTCGAGCGGATCGTTCACGCTGCATCGCGGGCCTATTTTCACCGACCTGCTGTTGGTGGACGAAATCAATCGCACGCCTCCGCGGACGCAATCGGCGATGCTCGAAGCGATGGAAGAGCGGCAAGTGACGATCGACGGGGCGACCGAAGCGCTTTCGGAATTCTTCTCCGTGTTCGCGACGCAGAATCCGGTGGAATTCGAAGGCACCTATCCGTTGCCTGAAGCGCAGCTCGATCGCTTTCTGGTGAAAATCCGCATCGGCTATCCCGAGCCGGAGCAGGAAGCGGAGATATTGCGGAAATTTCAGGAGGGGTTCAATCCTCACGCGCTGGAAACCGCGGGACTCGTGCCGCTGCCGCCGGAGGCGCTGCGCGAGGCGCGGGCGGAGATAGCGGCTGTGCGCGTCGAGCCGACGCTGTATCAGTACATCGTTGCGATCGTCGCCCGCACGCGGAACTGGCCGGCGGTGAGCCTGGGAGCGAGCCCGCGCGCGACCATCAACCTGATGCAATTCGCAAAGGCGACGGCGGCGATCGAGGGGCGCGATTTCGTGATTCCCGATGACGTGAAAACGGCCGCGCCGCCGGTGCTGCGGCACCGGTTGATCCTGAAACCGGAAGCCGATCTCGAAGGCGTGACGGCCGAACAGGTGGTTCGGGAAGTGGTGGCCTCGGTCGAAGTGCCGCAATAAGACGCATGACTTCTGCCGCGCATCTGGTTCCCTCCTCGACGAGCGCGCGTTGCGAACGCTCGGGACGGTCGCCCTTTGCCTTCGGAAAGCGATTCTTTCTCGCGCTGGCGATTGGGCTGCTTTGGATTGGGCCTGCCTGGTGGGACGCGCGGTACCTGTGGGGCATGGCCGTATGGGATGCGATCGTCGCAGCAGTGTGGATGTGGGACCTGTGGCGATTGCCATGGCCGCGCGAACTTGAAATCGAGCGGCGATGGGAAGCTCCGGTCGCTTTGGCGACCGAGAGCAGCGTCACACTCGCGCTGCGGAACCGCGCCGGGATTGCATTGCTCGCTTCCCTGCGCGACGAGGTTGCGGAGGCGTTGCGCGACGAGGCGCCTGTTGTCGAACTTGCCGTGCGGGCAGGCGGCAGCGATCGCGCCGGATACGAAGTGCGACCGAAAGAGCGGGGTGACGCGCGGATGGGGAGCGTTCTCGTGCGCTACCGCAGCTACTGGCAACTGGCCGAGCGATGGGCGGCGGCGAACGTTGCGCAGACGGTGCGCGTTTATCCGAATCTCGAAGAGGCCAAGCGGAGCACGATGTATCTGATTCGCAGCAGGCAAACGGTGATGGAAAAGCGCGTGAAACACCTGCGCGGACGCGGGCGGGAATTCGAGAGCCTGCGCGAATACCGCCAGGGAGACGAATGGCGCAACATCTGCTGGACGGCGACGGCGCGGCGTGGAAAGCCGATTTCCAAGATCTACCAGATCGAACGCAGCCAGACGGTCTGGCTGGTGCTCGACGCCGGGCGCCTGCTGCGGGCGCGCTGGGGCGGGCAGAGCAAACTGGATTACGCGACGGCGGCGGCGCTGAGCCTGGCGCACGTGGCGCTTTACGCCGGCGACACGGTGGGGCTGTTGGCCTATGGCCGCAAACTGCAGAAACGCGTTCCGCCGGGGCGGGGACCGGAGCACATGCGGGCGCTGCTCGAGGGACTGGCGCAGGTGCGCAGCGAGGCAGTCGAAGCCAATCATCTGCGCGCGGCGGAAGCGCTGCTCACTCTGCAGAAACAGCGCAGTCTGATGGTTTGGCTGACGGATTTGGCGGAGACGGCGACGACGCCGGAGGTGGTGGAAAGCGCTTCGCGGATGGCGCGGCGCCATCTGGTGTTTCTGGCGGTGATCGGGCAGCCGGAAATGCGGCAACTCTTGGCGAAAAATCCGGAAACGGCGCGGGAGATGTATCGCTACGCCGCGGCAGAGGAGATCGTCCAGCGGAGGGACTTGTTGCTGCGCGGGCTCAGGCAACAGGGGGCGCTGGCGCTGGAGATTGACCCGTTGCGGTTGTCGCTGACGGTTGTGAATCAGTATCTGGAAGCCAAGGAGCGAAGCTTGCTCTAGGCCGGTTCCCCAACTGTGGTCTTGTGCGGGGAAGCAAGAGAAGCCCAACCCAGCTTTGTCATCCTGAGAGAGTGTAACTTTTTAGATTCTCGGCGGTTTTTCCGCCGGGTGCCCCAGGCGCCGTCGTTGCGCCTGGGGGTGCTGTCTTCTCATTCCACACCCACTCCAGCAATGAACAGAGTTCCCGTTTCTACGCCTGCAAACTTCTTCTAATGACAAACCTTTATTGAAGTGGGGCCTGCGGCGTGGCGGGTTTGCGACGCAGGTAGAGGACCAGGGCCGTGCCCAGGATGGCGGAGACGGCGAATTTTACCGGAGCGGGCAAATTCGAAGGGGAGACGAAGCCTTCCATGGAACCGGCGACGATCAACAGCGGAATCGTTCCGAGGACCATGCGGACGCCCAACGCTCCGGCGCGGGCGAGCGAGACGCGACGGGGCAATTCTCCGGGGAAAAGGATGCCGCGCCCGATGACGAGCCCGGCGCCGCCGGCGATGAAGATCGCGGGCAGTTCAAGCACGCCGTGCGCGACGATAAAACTCACCAGAGAAAAGAGCAGGCCGGCGTTCCAGCAAGCTGCGCTGACGACGCCCAGGAGCAAGCCGTTCAGGACGAGCATCCAGACGGTGCCGATGCCGGCAGTAACGCCGAAGGCGAACGTGGTGAAGCAAACGGTGAGGTTGTTGGTCATGATCGCGCTCGAAGCGAGCGGCTTGACGGTGACGATCGACTGCGTCCACATCTGGTGATGCTCGATCGTTTCGACCATCTTCCCGCCGAGCAGGAAGCGGGAAAAGGCGGGGTTCGAAAGGGTGAGCAGCGCGCCCGCCAGGCCGCCGACGGCAAAGAGGACGAAGGCGGCGAAGACGTACGGAAACGTGCGGCGAAAAATCGCTGGATACTCGCGGCTGTAGAAATGCAGAATGCCTGCCGGGCCGGCGCGGCGCCCCATGTAAATAAGGTTATGGGCGCGGCCGAGCAGCTGATTGAGATAGCGGGCCAGTTCGTTGCCGGTAGGATCCTCGCGGACACGGGAAAGATCGGAGGCGGCTTGCCGGTACAATAGGGCGAGTTCCTGGATCTCGCGGTGGGAGAGGGCGCGAATATTTCGGCGCCCGGTCGAGGCGACGAGCTGCTCGAGGCGGTTCCAGTAGGGTTTGCGTTTTTCCAGCCAGTAGGCGGAAATCACAGAGACACCCGATGAGTTCAGCGGACAAGCTTACCATCGAAACGCCGGAGCAGACCTCGCTGGAATTTCGGCTCGCGGGGATCGGGAGCCGTTTTCTGGCGCTGGCGATGGATACGGTGATTCAGGTGTCGACGGCGCTCCTCGTGCTGGTGGCACTGGAGATTATGTATCCGCTGGCGCGTCTGCTTGGTTCGGTGTCGCAGTGGATGCTCGCGGCGGGGGTCGTGGGCGGCTTTCTGCTCTATGAAGGCTATTTCGCTTTTTTCGAGGCGGTATGGAACGGGCAAACGCCGGGCAAGCGCTTCGCCCGGCTGCGGGTGATCAAGGATGATGGGCGGCCCATCGGCGTCTACGACGCGCTGGCGCGAAATCTGCTGCGGATCGTCGACCAGTTTCCGGGGATCTACGCCATCGGGGTCGTGGTGATGCTCCTCGGCAAA
>JAGWOX010000238.1 GCA_028877145.1 Acidobacteriota bacterium
TCCACCAAGCGAGAGCAGGAAGGTCCAGCGCGTTTGCGTAGGACGACGATTGGAGCCCGAGACTGGCAGTTCGTTGAACATTGCATCCTCCTCCCGGCTGTCGCCTTCCCGCTTCGTCCCCTGGCGGCTGCCGGAACCGGATAACTGCCTGATGCCCGAGTTTTCCTATAGTTTACACCCGGGGAGGGAAGTGGGATCACCCGGATTTGTGCATGGCCCTGCGTTCTAGGAAGTCTTAGTGCGCGAGGCGAGAAGGCCGGTGGCGGCGTCGAGGTCGATGTCGGCGACTAGCAAGCCTTCTTTGCCGTAGGGCTGGTAGGCGAGGAGGGTCCCATCGGGGCGCACTATGGCGGATGTCGTGGGCGAACCTGCGCTGGCGCAATTGACGCTGGCGAAATAGCAGGTGTTTTCGGCGGCGCGGCACAGGATGGCTTTCTCGTGAAATGTGTTTGCCGGATCGGCGAAAGTGGTGGGGACGTAACCGCCGGGTTCTGCTTCGTGGAAATGTGGATGGAACACGATGTGCGCTCCGCGCTGCGCGGGCCAGCGCACCGTTTCCGGATACCGCCATCCTTCGTGGCAGATCGCGATGCCAAACTTCAGAGGACCGGTCTGGAAAACTCGCCTGCCTGTGCCGGGTGTATACGTGGCTTCTTCGGAAGGATCGATCTGAACTTTGTCCTGGAAGCCGGCGCGAGTGCCATCGGAATTGACGACCAGCGCTGTGGCGAGCAGGGCGCCGTCGGCCACGCGCTCGGTGCCGAGAACGACTGCGATGTTTGCCTTCGCGGCAGCCGCTGCGATCGCGGACCATGCGCGTTCGAGGAACGCGGAATCCGGTGGAGGCACCGGCTTCCCCTTCGCGCGATAGCCGGGAACGTAGCATTCGGGAAAACAGATGATGCCGGCGCGCTCGGCGGACGCCTGCGCGATGGCTTGTTCGGCCAGGGAGACCGATTCATCAGGGGTTGCGGGGAAGCGGATGTTGGCGAGTGCGATCCGAAACGTGTTCATTCGCCGGAGCCGATGTCCTCAGCTGAGCCTGGGCCAGTCGCAGGTTTGCCCTGTTTTTTTGGCACGAACTTGAAAATTACGGTAATCGTGGTATCCACTTCCACGGGCTGGCCGTTCAGCAGCGTAGGGCTGTAACGCCACTGGCGCACGGCCTCTTCGACAGCCGGAACGAGCATGACCGGACCACTAATATACCGCAGCGCCACCACGGTTCCATCCCTGGCGATCCTGGCGCGCAGGATCACCACTCCATGGACGCGCGCTTTGCGAGCGGCCATGGGATACTCCGGCCGCACCATATGAATCAGCATGGCAGACTGCACTTCGCCGCCGACGCTTAGGACCTGGGCGTTGCTGGGAGGCACGGGGCTGCCCTGCGAGAGAATCGAAGTCCACGGATTGTCACCGTCAACGCCGGGAATCGGTCCGGGAAGTTGGAGCGGTCCCGTGCCGCCGGCCATCTTTGCCGGCGCGGGATTGTGAATGATGTTTGCGCGAGGGGGAGCGAAAGGAGCGACGGTTTCCGTCAGGCGGGTCGGCGGCCGGTTGTTTCCCATGGGATGGACCGAGCGCGGCGCCACGCCGGGCGCCGGCGGAGGCAACAGGCTCATTTCGCGCCAACCGTACGGGAGCGCCTGAATGCGGATGGTGGGAACCATCAGCAGAGCGCTGAGAACGATTAATTCCCCGGCCAGCGATGCGGGAAACGTCCATCGAGTGTGGGTAGGGGGTCGTTTCGCGCCGGAAATGACCAACTCGTCAAACACTTCCGCACTTCCTCTACCACCGTGGCTTGCTCCGGTCCTGGTGAATCCCAACGCGCGGTTGGTGGCAGTCCCAGCCTTTGCGTCCAGTGTACACCCGGACAGGGAACGATCGTTGAGGTCCGCGCTGGATTGGCGATTCGTTCAAGTGGCAGGAACCGGAGTCCCAGGCTGCGCGGGCCGTCGGGCCGCCGACCTGCACGCGTCGCTTGTGCTTTAGGGCGTGGTGCGGCCGTGCGTGTAGATGAAGTTGCGGGCCGATTCGTCGTAGTCGGCGATTTTGGGGACGGTAATGTCGGCGTGATCGCGGCAGCCGCGGTTGTAGTGCGAGGAGAACTCGTCCGGGAACGCGTTGACGGTGCTGGGCACGATGTTCGCGAGCTCGCTCGGCAGGAAACAGCGGGTGCCGCTCGGCGCTTTCACCGCCGCTTGCACGGCGGCGGCGACGTCTACCGAATTTCCCGATCCTTCGACCAGCTTGCGCAGATGAATCGTGGCGGCGTGGCCGCCATCCTTGCACGAGGTGCACTGGCCGCAGGATTCGAGGTACAGGAATTCGGCGTAGCGATGCGCCACGCGCACCATGCAGGTGGAATCGTCGTAGATGATGTAGCCGCCCGAACCCAATCCAGCGCCGATCTTGCGCATCGATCCGAAATCCAGCGGTGTATCCAGATTGTCGGCGGTGATGACGGGGTTCGTCACGCCCGAGTAGATCGCCTTCACTTTCCGGCCCGGCCGCGTGCCTCCGCCCCAGAGATCGATCAGCTCGCGCAATGGCGTACCCATGGGAAGCTCGTAGACGCCGGGCGTCTGGACGTCGCCGCAGATGGTGAAGACCATCGTCCCCGGCGTATCGGCCGTGCCCATCGACCGGAACCAATCCGCCCCTTCGCGCAGAATGTGGCCGACATTCGAGAGCGTTTCGGCGTTGTTCACGTCGGTCGGATTCGGTTCGTAGACGTCGTACATGGTGCGGGTGAAAAGCCCGATCTGATAGGGAGGGTTATCCGCCTCGCGGGGCATCGCTTCCTTGCCCTCGATCACTTCGAGCAGCGCGCGTTCCTCGCCGAGCAGGTAGTCCTCCGGGCCGCGCACAATCTGGACCGGCGTGTGGATCATGCCACGGGCGGTCATCTCCTCGACGGCGGCGGCAAGCCTGCGGTACTCGCGCTCGAAACTGGTTTTCATCCCGATGAAGCACTTTCTTGCCGAGATCACATAGGCCGCGATCTGGATCCCTTCGAGCAACTGATAGGGATTGCGGCGAATCATCGTGCGGTCCTTGAACGTGCCCGGCTCGCCCTCGGCCGCGTTGCACACCATGTAGCGCGTAGGGCAGGGGCTATGAGCGATCGTCGTCCACTTGATGGCTGTTGGGAAGCCCGCGCCGCCCCGGCCTCGTAAACCGGCTTTTTTCACCTCGCCGAGCACTTCGGCGGGGGTCATTTTCAGCGCCTTTTTGAGCCCTTCACCGCCGCCGGTGGCGACGTAGGCGTCGAGCGATTCGATTGTTTTGTCGGGCAAGAGGAACTTCGTTGGTGCAGCCAAGGTCATCTCCTCGAACAAGATCGGCCGGTCATAAAGAAAAGGAAGATGTTAGCACAGCAGAGGCTCGTAGTTGACCCCATCCATGCCGCCGGATAAGAATATTGGAGGACCGGGGATTTTCTCCGTCCCTCTTCGTTCCGGCTGGGCGGGCTGGAGGCGAATCGCATGAGCCAGCGGGGCATGCTCGCCTCCGAACGGGCAAAGAGTCGAAACCGATTGGGAGCGGGCGGCGTCCAAACAAGAGGTGGTAAACCCATCCGGAAATGAGCAAAGGCATGAGGCGTAGACTGCTTGTCGCCGGCGGACTGGCCATCGTGGCCGGTCTCGCGGCGGGCTGTTCACAGCCCAAGAAAGTGGAATCGGCGGCGCCTCCTCCGGCGGTACCGGTGCGGGTGGCCCAGGCGGTGCAGAAGAGCCTGCCCAACGTCGTCGAGGCCATCGGCACGGGCGAGGCGTATTCGAACGTGCAGATCAAGCCGCAGGTGAGCGGCGTGCTGACGGGAATTTTTTTCAAGGAAGGGGACTTCGTCCACAAGGGACAGTTGCTCTTCACGATCGATCCCCAACCATTTCAGGCCGCGCTCGATCAGGCGCTCGGCAACCTGGCGAAAGACAAGGCGCAGGCGCAAAACGCCGTGGTTACCGCCGCGCGCTACAAGAAGCTGTTCGAGGAAGGGATCGAACCCCGCCAGCAGTACGACGTCTATCAGTCGCAGGCCGATTCGGCCAGCGCGATGGTGCAGGCCGACCAGGCGGCGGTCGAGTCCGCCCGGCTCCAGCTTTCCTACTGCAAGATTTATTCGCCCATGGACGGGAAAACGGGCGCCCTGGGCGTTTTCGCCGGCAATCTGGTGAAGGCGAACGACGTGCCGGTGCTCGTCACGATCAACCAGATCAATCCGATTTACGTGGATTTCTCCGTGCCGGAGAACCTGCTTTCGCAGGTGCGCGTGGCGCTCTCCGCCCGCTCGCCCGTTCGGGCCTTCACTCAGACCGACACCGCGCACGCCGAAGCGGGCCGGCTGAGTTTCGTCGACAACAGCGTCGATGCGACCACGGGCACCATCAAGCTGAAGGGCAGCTTTCCGAACCTCGACCACCGCCTCTGGCCGGGTGAATTCGTCACGGTGAACCTGCAGCTGGGCGAGGATCCGAATGCCATCGTGGTTCCCTCACTGGCGCTGCAGACCAGCCAGGAGGGCTCGTACGTTTGGGTGGTGAGCAAGGACAACACCGTGCAGATGAAGACGGTGACCGTGAAGCGCCAGCAGCAGGGCGAAGCGGTGATCGCCAGCGGGTTGACTCCGGGCGACACCGTGGTGACCGAGGGGCAATTGCGGCTGATCCCCGGCGCCCGCGTGGATATTCGTTCCACTCTCTAGCCGGGAGAGATAGGACCAACGCCATGAGCATAGCCGAACTGTTCATCAAGCGGCCGGTCATGACCACGCTGGCCATGTTCGCCATTCTTCTGTTCGGCATCATGGGCTACCTCTCGCTGCCCGTCAGCGACCTGCCGAGCGTCGATTACCCCACCATCAACGTCCACGCGGGCCTGCCCGGGGCCAGCCCGGAGACGATGGCGTCTTCGGTCGCCCTCCCGCTCGAAAAGCAGTTTTCGACGATCGCCGGCTTGGATTCGATGAATTCGCAGAGCTCGCTCGGCTCGACGTCGGTCACGCTGCAGTTCGACCTGAGCCGCAATATCGACGCGGCGGCGCAGGACGTGCAGGCGGCCATCGCCAGCGCCACGCGCCAGCTGCCGCCGAACATGCCGAGCCCGCCCACCTATTCCAAGCAGAATCCCGCCGACCAGCCGGTGCTGTACCTGGCCATCAGCTCCTCCACGCTGCCCATATATCAGGTGGACGAATACGCGGAGAACCTGCTGGGGCAGCACATCTCGATGGTGACCGGCGTGGCGGAAGTGAACGTCTACGGCTCGGCGCAGTACGCCGTGCGCATCCAGTTGAACCCGATGGAACTGGCGGCGCGGAGAATCGGCTTGAACGACGTGATTGCGGCGGTGCAGAGCGCCAACGCCAACCTGCCCACCGGCACGCTTTGGGGACGGAACACCTCCTACACCGTCCAGGCCACGGGCCAGCTCAACGACGCCACCGCCTATCGGCCGGTCATCGTCGCGTACCGCAACGGCTCCCCGGTCCGCCTGCAGGACCTGGGCAACGTGCTCGACAGCATCCAGAACGACAAGACGATCAGTTGGTTCAACACCGCCAAATACAGCAATCAGCGGGCGGTGATTCTCGCTATTCAGCGGCAGCCCGGCACGAACACGGTGGAAGTGGTGGACGGCATCCGGAAGGTTTTGCCGCAGCTGGAAACGCAGATTCCCCCGTCGGTGCACATCGATACGCTGTACGACCGCTCGCAGGACATCCGCGAATCGGTGAGCGAGGTCAAGTTCACGTTGTGGCTGGCGGTTTGCCTTGTGGTGCTGGTGATTTTCCTGTTCCTGCGAAACATTTCGGCGACGATCATACCGAGCATGGCGTTGCCGATGTCGATCGTCGGCACGTTCGCGGTGATGTACGAGCTGGGCTATACGCTCGACAATTTATCGCTCATGGCGCTGACGCTATCGGTGGGTTTCGTCGTGGACGACGCCATCGTCATGCTCGAAAACATCGTGCGCCACATGGAGATGGGCGAGCGGCCGATGGCGG
>JAGWOX010000239.1 GCA_028877145.1 Acidobacteriota bacterium
CGGTTGGCGATGGGAACCCGTCTGACGATCACCCTTTGTCTTTTTACGCTACTGCAAGTCCCCTCTGGGAGCGATGCGGCTAAATCGCCGCGCGCCGCAGACGCAGCGCGTTGCTGATCACCGAGACCGAGCTGAAGCTCATGGCCGCAGCGGCGATCATAGGACTGAGCAGCAGGCCGAAGAAGGGATACAGAATGCCGGCGGCGATCGGCACTCCGAGGCTGTTGTAGACGAAAGCGAAGAACAGGTTCTGTTTGATGTTCTTCATCGTGGCGCGGCTCAGGAGTCGCGCGCGCAGGATGCCGCGCAGGTCGCCTTTCACCAGCGTGATGCCGGCGCTTTGCATGGCGACGTCTGTACCGGTGCCCATCGCCATGCCCACATGTGCCTGGGCCAAGGCGGGAGCGTCGTTGATGCCGTCGCCCGCCATGGCGACGAACCGGCCTTCAGCTTGCAGTTTTTTCACGACCCCCGCTTTGTCCTGTGGGAGAACTTCCGCTAACACGTCGTCGATCCCCAGCCGCTTGGCCACCGCCTGCGCTGTGGCGCGGCTGTCGCCGGTCAACATGACGACGCGGACGCCGTCGCGGTGCAATTGCTCGATTGCTTCGGGCGTCGTCGCTTTAATCGGATCGGAGACGCCCAGAATTCCTACGGCCTTGCCATTTGCCGCCACAAACATTGCCGTTTGCCCCTCGGCGCGCATCTGTTCCGCTCTATCGGCCAGCGGACCGGCGTCGGCGCCAATCTCCTCGAGCAGCTTCACATTGCCCAGCGCAACTTCCGTTCCGTCAACGCTACCCTTCACTCCCCTGCCCGTAAGCGAAAGAAAGTTTTGCGCCGAGGCGAGCACGATGCCCCGCTCCTGTGCTCCGGCCACGATGGCCGCAGCCAGCGGATGTTCGCTGCTGCGTTCCAGGCTGGCCGCAAGGAACAACAGTTTCTTTTCGTCGAAGCCATTACCGTGCGTCTCGACAGCCACGAGCTTGGGCCTGCCTTCGGTCAGCGTCCCGGTTTTGTCGACCACTAGCGTATCCACTTGGCGCATGTGCTCAATCGCTTCCGCGTTCTTGAATAGCACGCCCATGGTCGCGCCGCGGCCCGAGGCCACCATGACGGCAATTGGCGTCGCGAGCCCCAGCGCGCACGGGCAGGCGATGATCAGAACAGCGACCGCGTTGATGATCGCGTGGGCCATGCGCGGACTGGGACCCCACAGCGCCCAGACCGCGAACGTGACGATCGCGACGGCCACCACTGAGGGAACGAAATAGCCGGCTACTACGTCAGCCAGTCGCTGAATCGGCGCGCGGCTGCGCTGTGCTTCGCTGACCATGCGGACGATTTGCGAAAGCAGCGTATCGGCGCCGACGCGCTCGGCGCGGATCACGAGCGAGCCCGTGCCGTTCACCGTAGCCCCCGTTACGCGCGATCCTGGCTGCTTTTCCACCGGGATCGGCTCGCCTGTGATCATCGACTCATCGATGCTCGTGGTTCCCTCGAGCACCACGCCGTCGACCGGAACCTTTTCACCCGGCCGGACGCGCAACCGGTCGCCGGGCTGGACGCGCTCGAGCGGCACGTCGATTTCGCTCCCGTCCTCTTTCAAGAGCCGCGCCGTCTTCGGCACCATGCCCAACAGGGCGCGGATGGCAGCGCCGGTGCGGCTCCTGGCGCGCAACTCGAGCACCTGCCCGAGCAGGACCAGCGCCGTGATCACCGCCGCCGCCTCGAAATAGGGAGCGACTTCGCCGCCGGCCTCGCGAAACGTGGGTGGGAAGATACCGGGCGCAAGCGTGGCCACCACGCTGTACCCATAGGCCACCAGAATGCCCAAGCCGATCAGCGTGAACATGTTCAGGCTGCGGTTCAGAATCGATTGCCAGCCCCGCACCAGGAACGGCCATCCGGCCCACAGCACCACCGGCGTCGCCAAAATCATCTCGAACCAGGTCCAGAAATGCGCTGAGGCCCAGCCGGTCAGCGGCCGCCCTGGCATCGATTCGCTCATCGCCGCGAGAAACAGCGGCGCGGTCAGCGCCACGCTGATCCAGAACCGGCGCTTCATGTCCTCGAGTTCCGGATTCTCTTCCTCCTCGGCCATGACCGTCTTCGGCTCGAGCGCCATGCCGCATTTCGGACAGGTGCCAGGCTCGTCCTGGACGATTTCCGGATGCATCGGGCAGGTGTATTGGGTTTTCTGCGCGGGCAGAAATGAGAGCGGCTCGAGCGCCATGCCGCACTTCGGGCACGGCTCCTGCTTCTCTGTTTTCACCTCGGGATGCATCGGGCAGGTGTAGCCGGTCGCCGCTGGCGCCGAAACCGATCGAGGCGGCTCGATGTGAATCGGACTGGCAGGCATTGCAGGTGGGGCGATGCCTACAAGCGCGCCGGCGTGCTTGTTCAGGAATTTATCGGGATCGGCTTCAAATTTCGTGCGGCAGCCGGGACAACAGAAGTAGTAGGTCTTCTCTTTGTATTCGTAAGAAGCCGCCGCCTTCTCCGGCCGCACTTTCATTCCGCAGACCGGGTCAGTTACTTCGGCGGTCTGTATCGGCGCCACCTGCTTCGCCAGATATCTTTCGGGATCCGCCTCGAATTTCGTTCGGCAGCCCGCGCAGCAAAAGTAGTATGTCTTCCCGTTGTATTCGAACGACGCGGCTGCCTTTTCTGGCAGCACTTTCATCCCGCAGACGGGATCGGTCGCTCCGCCCTGGCCGGCGATGGGAAGCGTGGCATGTTCGTGTCCGTTCACTGAGGGAGACCGTTCAGCGCCACACCTGCCGGGGCGTGGCGCTCAGCGGGAATAGCGGTAGATGAGGTCGAGCAGTTCATCATAGGTCGCAGTCGCAGCACGGCCCGAGCCCTTGCGAATCGACTCGGTGACGCAGTGTTCGAGGTGATTGCGCATCAGACCGCGCGCCACGGCGCGCAACGCCTCTCCGACCGAGGCGATCTGCACGAGGATATCGGGGCAATAGCGGTCCTCGTCGACCATGCGCGCGATGCCGCGAATCTGGCCCTCGATCCGGCGCAGGCGGTTGCGATTGGCGGCCTTGATGCGAGGATCGACTCCGGCAGCTTTGCGATGAGTGCGCACGCCGCAGGCGCAAGCGGCTGCGTCCCGGACGGTTGGCTTGGCTTTCATATACCCCTAGGGGGTATATTCTCACTCGCGGTCCCAGCCCGTCAAGCGCCGCCGCACTTGCCCTGCCTCGGCTGATTATTGCGTCGAAACGAACGTGTGGAGGTGCGCCACTTCGCCGGCGTCAAGTTTTTCGATGAGCGCGGTCACCAGATCCACCATGTGGTCAAAATCCTGGCGGTTGATGATGCCGTTGTGCGAGTGCGTGCAGCGCGTCGGCACCACCAGGTTGATCGTCGGCACGCCACCATTGCTCTTCTGTATCGACGAGGAATCATCGCCGTAGCCGGTGATCAGGTCGTACTGCAGCGGAATCGAGTTCTGCGCCGCCACTTGTTTCACAAGCGACACGAGTTTTCGGCTGGGCAGTTCACTGAAATCGTAGAGGAAATAGCCCGGGCCTCCGCCAAGCACTTCCTGAGCCTCTTCGGGTTGAACCCCGGGAACGTCCTTCACGATGCCGACTTCGAGCGCAATGCCCACGTCGGGCTTGATGACTTCCGAAGCGGTTACCGCGCCGCGCATGCCGATCTCTTCCTGCACCGTGGCCGCATAGAACACCTGATTCGGATGCGCCTGCTTCGCCAGTCGCTCGGCCACCTCGATCATCACCGCGCAGCCCACGCGGTCGTCCCACGCTTTGGCCAGGTAATTTTGCGTGCCATTGAGCACGGTGAACGGGCCGTCGGGCACCACCGGATCACCCGGCTCGATTCCCATCGCTTTCACCTGCGCGGAGTCCTTGGCTCCAACGTCGAGATACAGCGAGTTGCGGGGAAACACTTTCGTTCTCTCTTCTGGAGAAGAGATATGAATGTCGCGGATTCCCGTGACCGCCAGCACCGGCCCTTTCGATCCGATGATCCACCACTTCTGATCGACCAGCGCCTGATCGAACCATCCGCCAAGCATTTGCATGCTCAGGTACCCCTGCGGAGTGATGCGCCGAATCATTCCGCCCAGTTCGTCCATGTGCGCATCGAGCATGACGCGCGGCCCGCTCGTTCCCTGCTTCGCGATCGCCGAGCCCAGCCCGTCGAACGTGATGCGATTGACGTAAGGCTTCAGCTCGCGAACCATGATTTTCGCGACCGGCTCCTCATAGCCGGAAGGACCCGGCGCATTCGTCAATTCGGCCAGCAGTTTTTCCGTCGCGTCCTCGGCCGACCGCGCGCGCGGGACCATCCACACCAGGCAAAGAGCCGCCGCCAGAAGCGCCAGCACGATTTGTGCTTTCCTGCCTCCTGCCCACCTCATGGACACCTCCTCGACTTGTCTTCAGGATTGCTCGCGGAGCATACCGTCGCCCGGAACTGCCCGCAAGTCCTGCCTGGAAACGAACTTCGGCAAGACTGGCCGAAGACGCAATGCAGGCTGGAACCCTTCGCGTGGACTGGTGTATTGTGAGCGATTGTCGCAAACGAGAATGAGGATGATTTCCAGCATGCGCCATCGGCAGGATTCGATCCCTCTATGATCGGCGAAACGATCTCTCATTACCGGATTCTCGAAAAACTGGGCAGCGGCGGAATGGGCGTGGTGTTCAAGGCCGAGGATACGCGGCTGAAGCGTTTCGTCGCGCTGAAATTCCTTCCCGAAGAACTGACAAAGGACCCGCTTTCGCTCGAGCGGTTCCGGCGCGAGGCGCAGGCGGCCTCCGCGCTGAATCACCCGGGAATCTGCACCATCTACGACATCGGCGAGGAAAACGGGCAGGCCTTCATCGCGATGGAGTTTTTGGAAGGCGAAACGCTGAAGCAGACCATCGCGGCGAAACCCATGGATCTCGACTCTCTGCTCGAAATCGCGACGGAAGTCGGCGACGCGCTTGACGCCGCGCACTCGGAGGGCATCGTCCACCGGGACATCAAGCCCGCCAACATTTTCGTCACCCGGCGCGGCCACGCGAAAATCCTCGATTTCGGCCTGGCGAAGCAAGCCCCAACGGGCGACCGGAAGAAGGATGCCTCGACGGCCGAGACGCAGCTCACCGCTGGGCTGAGCGGCGCCAGCCTCACCCGGCCGGGCAGCGCGGTGGGGACGATCGCGTACATGTCGCCGGAGCAAGCGCTGGGGAAAGAACTGGATGCGCGCACGGACCTTTTTTCCTTCGGCGTGGTTCTCTACGAGATGGCGACGGGGATCGTGCCGTTCCGCGGAGACACGGCAACCGCCATCTTCGATTCGATTCTGCATCGCGCGCCGGTTACGCCACTGCGGCTGAATCCGGACCTGCCGCCCGAATTGGAACGGATCATCAACCGTGCGCTCGCAAAGGACCGGACGCTGCGATACCAGAGCGCGGCGGAAATCCGGTCGGAATTGAAGAGGCTGAAGCGTGACACAGAGCTGGCGCGATCGGTAACGGTTAACACCGTGGCCGGTTTCGAAGACGAAACGACGCGGGCGCTTGGCCCGGAAGTTTCCTCCTCGGCGCCCACCATGACGGTGCGGACTCCCGTGGCGACTCGAGCGCCGGAGCCTGCACGGGGCTCCGCGCCAGAAGCCTCGCCCAGACCCAAACACCGCTGGGTTCTAATTACTCTCGAAGCGCTGGCCGTTGTGGCTTTGGCTATCGCGATGCTTCCGTATTTGCTCAAATACTTCCGTCACGCCCCAGCTCCGGCCACACCGCCTGCAACATCTGCTAGCGTAACGCCGGCGAACGGCAACTTGGCGACTCCTCCTGCCGCAACTCCTCCCGCTGCGGCAGCTCCTGCCCCGACAATCGACAACAAGCCCTCGCAGCCGACTGCCGAGGCGGAGCCGAAGGAAGCGCGGAAGGAACCGGCGAAGAGGATTGCCCGAAGGTCGGAACCGGTTGCGCCGCACGTAAAAAAGTCCGAAGCGGTCCGGGTCGCCACGGCGAA
>JAGWOX010000240.1 GCA_028877145.1 Acidobacteriota bacterium
GGCGAGCAATCCGAAGAGCGTGGTGAACTTGATGATCGGATTGAGGGCCACCGAAGACGTGTCCTTGAAGGGATCGCCTACGGTATCGCCGACGACGGTCGCATCGTGGAGCGCCGTTCCCTTCTGCTTGAGTTCGACCTCGACGATCTTCTTTGCGTTGTCCCATGCGCCGCCGGCATTGGCCATGAAAATGGCCTGATAGAGGCCGAAGATGGCGATGGAGATCAGGTAACCGATGAAGAAGAAGGGATCGGCGAAGGCGAAAGCCAGCGTAGCGAAGAAGACGGCGATGAAGATCAGGATCATGCCCTTCTGCGCGTACTGGGTGCAGATGCCGACGACCTTCTTGCTGTCGGTTACCGACGCTTTTTCGACGCCTTCGAGATGGATATTGGCCTTGATGAATTCGACGGCGCGGTAGGCGCCGGTGGTGACGGCCTGCGTGGAGGCGCCGGTGAACCAGTAGATGATGGAGCCGCCGGTGACGAGGCCGAGGACGAATGGTGCGTGGAGGAGAGAGAGCTTCGCGACGTTCGTGCTGAGGCCATTGGTGAGCGCCATGATGGTGGCGAAGATCATGGTGGTGGCGCCGACGACGGCGGTGCCGATGAGCACGGGCTTGGCAGTGGCCTTGAAAGTGTTGCCGGCGCCGTCGTTGGCCTCAAGCATTTCCTTGGCGTTTTCGAAGTCGACCTTGGCGCCGAACCGGGACTTGATTTCCTCGGCGACGCCGGGGCGCGTTTCGATGAGCGAGAGTTCGTAAATGGACTGCGCGTTGTCGGTGACGGGGCCGTAGGAATCGACCGCGATGGTCACCGGGCCCATGCCGAGGAAGCCGAAGGCAACGAGGCCGAACGCGAAAACGGGTGCGGCGAGCATGATGTTCCCGAGGCCGCGAACGCTGACCCAGGAGCCGATGGCCATCAGGACCATCATCGTGAGGCCGAGGTAATAGCCGGAATAGTTGCCGGCGACGAAGCCGGAGAGGATGTCGAGCGACGGGCCGCCTTCGCTGGCCGAGGCGACGACTTCCTTGACGTGGCGGGACTCGGTGGAGGTGAAGACCTTGACGAGTTCCGGGATGAGGGCGCCGGCGAGAGTGCCGCAGGAGACGATGGTGGAGAGTTTCCACCAGAGCGTGGGATCGTTGCCAAGGTTCGGAATCGTCAGCACGGAGGTCAAGTAGGTGAGGCCGATCGAAGCGAACGAGGTGATCCAGACGAGCGAGGTGAGCGGCGCCTCGAAGTTCATTTTCCTGGCGTTGCCGTAGCGCATCTTGGCGAAGAAATTGTTGATGTAGTAGGCGCCGGCGGCCGCGACGAGCATGGCGATGCGGATGACGAAGATCCAGACGAGAAGCTGGACCTGGACCAGGGGATTCTTGACGCCGAGCAGGATGAAGGTGATCAGGGCGACGCCGGTGACGCCGTAGGTTTCGAAGCCGTCGGCGCTGGGACCGACCGAGTCGCCGGCATTGTCGCCGGTGCAATCGGCGATGACGCCGGGGTTGCGAGCGTCGTCTTCCTTGATCTTGAAGATGATCTTCATCAGGTCGGAGCCGATATCGGCGATTTTGGTGAAGATGCCGCCGGCGATACGGAGGGCCGCGGCGCCGAGCGATTCGCCGATGGCGAAGCCGATGAAGCATGGGCCGGCGTAGTCGCCGGGAACGAAGAGGAGGATGATCAGCATCATGAGGAGCTCGACGCTGATCAGCATCATGCCGATGCTCATGCCGGCGCGGATGGGAATTTCATAGAGAGGATAAGCCTTGCCGCTGAGGCTGGCGTAGGCGGTGCGGGAATTCGCGAAGGTGTTGACGCGGATGCCGTACCAGGCGACACCGTAGCTGCCGCAGATACCGAGCACGCTGAAGGCGAGAATCATGGCGACGCGCGTGGCGCTGAAATGGAGCAGCAGGCCGAAGTACAGAACGATGACGGCGGCGATGAAGGCCCAGAGGAGGAGCAGGAATTTGCCCTGCTGCGTGAGATAGGTCTTGCAGGTTTCCCAGATGAGCTGGGACATCTCCTTCATGGACTCGTGGGCGGGCAGGCCCTTTAGCCGGCCGTACATCACCAAGCCGAACACGAAGCCGAAAAAGCAGAACAGAATGCCGTAGAGGAGCAGGTGGTGGCCGTTCATGCCGAGGAAATTGGCCTGCGTCAAATCGGGAAGCTTCAGGTTCGCTTCGCCGGCGGGCGGCTCGCCGGATGCCGCGAGCGCTCCGGTCGCGCCCGAGAGGACAATCGCGGCGAAGGCGAAAAGAAATTTCGTGATACGGGCGAGCCCCCGACCGACGCGCGTGTCGCGGTTCGGGCTCGTACGCTGTAATACTTCCATGAATCAGCCTCCATAGCCGCTCTCGGTTGCCCGCTTGGGGCAGAGGCGGCGAATCGATCTCACGTTCTGCACGTCAGATTTCGCGAGGGAAACTTCGCACTCCCGACGCAGCTTCAGCAGGCCCAAAGACCCGTTCTCCTGATTCCACACTCAGGGTAGCCCGGTAGTTTAATGGCAATGGGTTTTTATGTCACTCCGTGCTTATGTCGTCAGGTATAAATGACTGTGGCGCAACAAAATCCACGGTTGCTTACTATAACATGGGTGCGTTGTGCCCTGCCAATCGAAAAAAAGGCGATAGAACGGGAGTTGAGACAAATCACGATCAGGGGATGCCCACGCGGCTGAGCAGGGCCTGGAAGCGGGGATCGCCGCGGAGAGGATCGAGGCTGGGGTCGACTTTCAGATAGCGGATGTCGGCATCGCGTGCTTGAGTGGCCCTTTCGAGCCACTTGAGAGCGACGGCCTTGTCGCCGAGGCCGGCGTAGACCTGGGCGAGGGCGTAGGCGGGCGGCTCATCGGGGCCGTGGGATCTGGTGAGAAGGTCGACGGTGTAGCGGGCTTCGTCCTTACTGCCCATGAGAGCGTAGGCCTGGGCGAGTTGCGCGGTCGAAAGAGGGACATCGTAGCCGTAGGAAACGGCTTTCTGAAACTGGGCGGCGGCCTGTTGGTAGCGAGCCATCTGGAGGTAAGCCAGGCCGAGTCCGATCAGGGCGGGACCGCTCTTCCGATCCATCCGCAGGGTCTTTTGGAACTGCTCGACGGCGGCTTCGTCGTCGCGCGCGTAGTAGAGGGCCAAACCAACGGAAGCGTTCATCGGCACCGACAGCGGGTCGAGCGCCGCGGCGCGACGCATCTCGACGATTCCCTCGCGGAACTGGCCGGTTTCGATCAGGAATTCACCGTAGAAGTGGTGGGCGTGGGCTGAATTGGGGTCGAGGGCGATGGCGCGTTTCAACTCACGCTGAGCGGTGAGCCAGTCGTAATCGTAGGCCATCTCGATGAAGCCGAGGGCGGCGTGTGGCTCGGCCAGGTTTTCGTCGAGTTCCAGCGCGTGGAGGGCGGCTTCCTTGGCCTTCATCATCAGGGAAATATGGGAGCGGCCTTGGCAGGAGCAGAGGACGTAGGATTCGGCCAGGCCGGCGTAGGCGGGGGCGTAATCCGTGTCGTCGAGGGCGCTGCGCTCGAAGCAGGCACGGGCCTGTTCGAGGGAATCCTCGGTCGGCTGGGCCAGGCAGGCGCGGCCCTGGAGGTAGGCCTCCTCGGCGGTTGGGTCCACCTGGTGATTGACGGTGAGATTCAGTCGTTCGGCGGGCGTCAGCGGGATGCTGGCGCGGCGCGAAACGGCACTGACGATCTCGTGGAAGACGCCAGGAACTTCTCCGATCGGGAAATCGTAGGATTGGGCCCAGAGTTGGACGCTGCGGGAGGAGCGAAGGAGTCTCACGGTGAGGTTCATGTTGTTGCCGGAGCGGCGGAAGGTGGCGACGATGACGGCATCGACATTCAGTTCATGCGTGACCTGCTCCAGGGGCGTTCGTTGTCCCTTGAACGGCATGACCGATTCCGGCGAGATCACCTTGAGCGCGTGAATTTCCGCCAGATCGCCGGTCAGCACGCTGGTGAGTCCGTCGGCAACATATTCCTGGGAGGGATCGCCCGAGAGATTTTCGACCGGAAGGACGGCGAGGGAGTGGACGGCAGGTCCGGCGCCGATTCCGAGGAATTGGCGGGCGTTTTCACGAAATTGCGGGACGGCGAGCGCGACGACTACACCGGCCAGCAAGAGAGCCAGACCGATGTCGGCGGCGCGGCGCAGCACACTTGCCGACGGCGGGCGAAAAGGTGTGACCGTGCCGGTGGATGGTGATGCGAGCCTGCGGAGATCGACACATAATTCCCTGGCGGATTGATAGCGGTCCTCCGGGGATTTCTCGAGACATTTGAGGATGATGCGCTCGAGTTCGGGCGAGAGGTCCGGGACAACAGCAGTGGGAGCGGTGGGAAGGCGGTGAAGGATGGCCTCGCTGATTCGCGGGACAATTTGCTGCGGAAACGCACGGCGGCCGGTGACCATCTCGTAGAGCAGAGCACCGAAGGCGTGAATATCGGTGCGCCCATCGGTGGCTTCGCCGAAGAGTTGCTCGGGAGCCATGTACGGGAGGGTGCCCATCATGCGGCTGGTGTCCTCCGGGGAGGTGGTCGTGGCGGATTCGTCGACGAATTTTTGGGCGAGGCGAGCGACGCCGAAATCGAGAATTTTTACCTGACGCTTGGGCGTGATCATGACGTTGGCCGGTTTCAAGTCGCAGTGGATCACACCTTGCTCATGTGCCTCCTCGAGCGCGGCGGCGATTTGGGAGGCGATGGCGATCACCTCCTTTTCGGCGATGGGGCCGGGGATGAGACGCTCGGCGAGAGTGGCGCCGGGAATGCATTCCATCACGAGGTAATCGCTGCCCTCTTCCGAGCCGAATTCGTAGATGGTGCCGATATTGGGATGATGGAGCCTGGCGAGGGTGAGGGCTTCCCTGAGGAAACGCTTGCGCGCCGCGTCTTCGGTGATGAGTCCGGGCGGGAGGAATTTGATGGCGACGTCGCGGTCGAGGAATTCATCATGGGCGCGGAAGACAACGCCCATGCCGCCGGCCCCGAGTCTCTCGATGATCCGGTAATGAGAGATGATTCGGCCGATCATTTGCCCCAGTACCATGATGCTGCCGCCGAATACACATTTCTTCCAACTGTCAATACTGACAGCCGCCCTGAATTCTCACCTGGACGCGCGGGAATTGGACCGGAATTCGCCCGGCTACGGGGGAAGCAACAGTTCTTATTATGGTAGGAGTGTGCGGGGACGGAGTCAACGCCGAGGGAGCGGGCTGGCTGGGGGTGGGATCTCGACGGGGAGTGAAGACGCCGGCGCTACAGGGGACTGGAATTGGCAAAACGTGCGCGTAGACGGGTCTTTGCGACCTGGATCTGGATGGCGAGGGAGGACGTATGAGGGGCGATGGGAGACGGGCTGCGGCTCCTGAGTGGAAATTGCGGGAAGTGCTGAAGAAACCGATGGGGCCGAGGTTTGAGAAGGCGCTTGTGTACGCGGCTCGATTGCACTCGAGGCAGGCGCAGAAAGGGACTGGAAGACCTTACGTGGGTCATTTGCTGGGCGTCGCTTCGATTGTGATTCGCGCCGGCGGAGATGAGGACCAGGCGATCGGGGCGCTGCTCCACGACGCGGTGGAAGACCAAGGTGGATTGCCCACCCTGCGCGCGATTCGGCGGAAGTTCGGGGCGCGGGTGGCGAGGATTGTCGAGGGCTGCTCGGATTCGTTCACGACGCCAAAACCGCCATGGAAGGAACGGAAGGAGAAGTACATCGCGCATGTGCGGATGGCTCCGGCCTACGTGAGGCTGGTTTCGGCGGCGGACAAACTGGATAACGCGCGGACCATCGTTGGGGATTTGCGGCAGGTTGGCGATCGCGTGTGGTCGAGATTCCAGGGACGGAAGGAAGGGACGCTTTGGTATTACCGGGAGATACTGGCGGCGTTCGAAGAGGCGGGATCGAATTCGGTTGTAGAGGAGTTGCGGAGAGCTGTGCGGGAAATGCACAGAT
>JAGWOX010000013.1 GCA_028877145.1 Acidobacteriota bacterium
GTCAGGCCCTCTTTTTCCTCGAGCGGGACTGAAAGTTTGGCCGAGGCCAGCGGCAGCGGGCGCGGTTCCGCACCGGAGAGCAGATCGAGCGCGGGCACAACGAAAAGCTCGAAGGTGACCATGGTCGAAACGGGATTGCCCGGCAGGCCGAAGACGGGCCGGCCGGCGCACCAGCCGAACACGGCGGGGCGGCCGGGCCGAATGGCGACGGCGTCGAAATAGAATTCGGCCCCGAGGTCGCTCAGCGCGGCCTCGACGAGGTCGTACTTCCCTTTCGAGACACCGCCGCTCAGAACCAGAACATCGGCGGCCAGGCCTTCGCGAATCCGTTCGGCGAGTTCCGTGGATTCATCCTGCGCGCGGCTTATGAGGACCGGACGTGCCCCGGCGAGCGCAACCTGCGCGGAAAGCGAAGTGCTGTTCGTATCGCGAATCTGATAGGGGCCGGGCTCGCGGTCGACGGAAACGATTTCGTCGCCGGTAGAGAGCACGGCGACGCGTTGCTGGCGGAACACGCGCACCTGTGCGCAGCCGACCTCGGCCAGCAGGGCCAGTTCGCCGAAGCCGATGCGACGGCCCGGTTCAAGCAGGGTCTTGCCGACGCTGGCTTCGCTGCCGCGCTCGACGATGTGCTGGCCGGGAGCGACGGGACGTTCGACAACGACACGGCTTTCTGATATCTGGCGCGTGTGCTCGACCATGGCAACGGCGTCGGCTCCGGCGGGAACGGGAGCGCCGGTCATGATGCGGGCAGCCTGGCCGGGGCTGATGACTCCGTGAAAAGCGCTGCCCGCTTTTATTTCAGCGACGATTTCGAATTCGGCTGGGACCTGCGTAGCGTCGGAGGAGCGAATGGCATAGCCGTCGCGAATCGAGCGCGGGAAAGCGGGCTGGTCGCGATCGGCGACGATGGGCTGGGCCAGCACGCGGCCGAGCGCGCGATCGAGACGGACGCTTCCGCTGCCACGGCGGCGCATGCGCGCGCGAACGACTTCGATCACCTTTTCGCGTGCTTGCTGCCAGGTGAGCATCATCACCCGTTCAGGAAATCAGAGCAGCGAGCCGGGTGCCGGGCGGGACGATTGTGGCCTCGCGCTCGGGTCCGGTGGAGATCATGCCGATTTCGACGTGGAGATGGTCGGAGACGAAGCGGAGATAATCGCGCGCGGCCTGGGGCAGCGCTTCGAGGCGATCGATGCCGCTCGTCGAGGAGCACCAGCCCGGGATCGCCCGGTATTCCGGTTTGATCTGGGCGAGGACTTCCGCCTCGGCGGGCATCTCGTGGATGGGCGAACCCTTGTAGAGGTAGCCGGTGGCGACCTGAATTTCGCGTTGCGTATCGAAGACGTCGAGTTTCGTGACGACGAGCGAATTGATGCCGTTGAGGCGCAGCGCGTAACGCAGCATGACGAGATCGAGCCAGCCGCAGCGGCGCGGGCGGCCGGTGACGGCGCCGAATTCGACACCGCGATTGCGCACCTCCCCGGCTTCGAGTTCCGGCATCTCCGAGGGGAACGGGCCGTTGCCGACGCGCGTGGTGTAGGCCTTGGTCACGCCGATGACGTCGCTGATGCCGGTCGGCGGGAAGCCGAGGCCGGTCGAGGCGCCCCCGGCGGTCGCGCTCGAGGAGGTGACGTAGGGATAGGTGCCGTGATCGATGTCGAGCATCGTGCCTTGCGCGCCTTCGAACAGCATCGAGCGGCCCTCGTCGGCGGCGCGCCAGAGCAGTTCGGCCGTATCGACGACGAAGGGGCGAATGCGCTTTGCCATTTGGAGATAGGAATCGACCAGACCCGTCGAGTCGATCGGCTGGCCGAAAGCGGCTTCGCTGATGATGCTTTTTTCGCGGACGAGAGGTTCGAGCTTGGCGCGGAAGGTTTCGGCGTCGAGCAGATCGGCTACGCGGAGGCCGCGGCGGCCCATTTTGTCTTCGTAGGAGGGGCCGATGCCTCGGCTTGTGGTGCCGATTTTGCCGCCAGCCCGGTTGGCTTCCGAAGCCTGATCGAGCTGGCGATGATAGGGGAAAATCAGATGGGCGCGGTTGCTGACGAAAAGGCGGCCTTTGACGTCGATTTCCGCCTTGGCGAGCGCGTCGATTTCGGCGAGGAAGGCGTGAGGATCGAACACCACGCCGGGCCCGATGACGGCGATTTTGCCCGGCCGCAGAATGCCCGAGGGAACGAGTTGCAGAACGAAGCGCTTGCCGTTCCACATGACCGTGTGACCGGCGTTATGGCCGCCCTGGCAGCGGGCAATGTAGTCGAACGAGGCGGCCAGATAATCGACCACCTTTCCCTTCCCTTCGTCGCCCCATTGGGCGCCCACAACGACAACTGCTTTCATCGCTCATCCTGAGTGAGAGTCACGCCCGCACCGCTCCCTTTCGCCGCGCCTGTCCGGAAAGGGAGTGAAAATGTTGCGTGGGACGTGCGACGGTTATCGTACCTTTCGATGGCGATGCGGCGCAAGCGGGGCGGTTGGCGTTCCTTCCGGAATCGAGCGCGGGAGCTGCGCGGTGCGTGCACAAAAGCGCACAGCCTGAAGGCTGAGCCACTCAAACCTGTTCGAACCGCCCCGACCCCTGCCGGGTTGGTAGCACAGCCTTCAGGCTGTGTGGTTTTCAACCGGCATCGGTACCGCCGCCTCCGTACGCTTCAGAACCCCGCAGGATTCGTTTCACTTCGTTTGGGCACGGACAGACCTCCAGCGCCAGAAGCGAACCGCTTGAAGAATTGGCCGGGATTGGCGCCTTGCTCGCTCGGGAGAAGCGAGGTGCCGGCCGCAGGTGGCGGCCGGCGGCGCTGCGCTTTTTAGCTGATCAGGCGGCCGAGGACGCGCTGAATCTGTTCCTTCGGCACGGCGCCAACGATCTGGTCAGCCACTTCGCCATCCTTGAAGATGAGCAGAGTGGGGATGCCGCGAATGTTGTAGCGGGAGGGCGAGCTCATGTTCTCGTCCACATTCATCTTCACGACCTTGAGCTTGCCGGTGTATTCCTGGGCGATCTGGTCGACCGTCGGAGCCAGCATGTGGCAAGGACGGCACCATTCCGCCCAGAAGTCCACCATCACCGGCTGCGCCTTGCTGGCCGTGAGGACTTCCGCTTCAAAGTTCCCATCATTCACGCTTTGCAGTGTTTCGGACATGTTCACCCTTTTCGTGAGAGTTCGGCGGCCGCTTTGGCGACACCTTCGGCCCCTATAACTAAAGATGATCCAACAGCCGCTTGGATTCCTGCTTTCCTGGCTGCCTGATACAAATCGGCATAGCGGCCGGCCGAGGCGCGCCAGGAGAAATCGCGGGCCATGGCGGCGGCCTGCAGGCGGCGCCAGGCCTTCGGGTCGTCCCACACGCGGATGGCTTCGCGGAGGCAGGCGAGGAGCGATGCCGCGTCATATTTCTCGAATTTGAAGCCGGTGCCGGCCCCGGTTTTCGGATTGTATGGCTCGACGGTGTCGTCGAGGCCGCCGGTCGAGCGCACCAGCGGGAGGGTACCATAGCGCAGGCTGTAGATCTGGTTCAGGCCGCAGGGCTCGTAGCGCGAGGGCATGAGGAAGATGTCGGAGCCGGCCTCGATCTTGTGGGCCAGCGTATTGTCGTAGGCGATGCGGACGGCGACCTGGCGCGGATGGTTGGCGGCGAGTTTGCGGAAAAACGCTTCGTATTCCGGCATGCCGGTGCCCAGCGCGACGATCTGGAGATCTTCCTTCAGGATTTCGTCTGCCGCTTCGACGAACAGATCGAAACCCTTCTGATCGACGAAGCGGGAAATGATGCCGATGAGCGGGCGATCGAGTTTGTTGGTCGGCAGGCCGAATTGCTCGAGCAGGTCGTGCTTGCAGACGGCTTTGCCGGAGAGGTCCTCGGCGGAATAGCGGACCGCGATGTGGGAATCGGTTCCCGGGCTCCAGGCGGAATAATCGACGCCGTTGAGGATGCCGACCAGATGATCGGCGCGGTTGCGGAGGACGCCCTCGAGGCCGCAGCCATATTCGCGCGTCTGGATTTCCTGCGCGTAGCGGCGGCTGACTGTTGTGAGCCAATCGGTCGAGATGATGCCGCCTTTCAGAAAGTTCACACGGCCGAAGAATTCCATGCCGTCGATGGAAAAGAGGCGCTCAGGCAGGCCGACGCGGGAGAGCACGGGGCGATCGAAGATGCCCTGGTAGCCCATGTTGTGGATTGTGAGAACGGTGGGAACGCGCGAAAGAATGGGATCCCTGGCATAGAGAGTTTTCAGGAAGACGGGCAGGAGCGCCGTTTGCCAGTCGTGGCAATGAATGACGTCGGGGAGCCAGACGAGTTTCGCGTATTCGAGCGCGGCGCGGGAAAACTCGGCGAAACGCTCGGGATTATCGGCGTAATCGCCGGCGGGTCCGCCGTAGAGCGTCTCGCGATCGAAATATTCGGGATCGTCGACGAAATCGTAGCGGACGCCATCCTGCGTGAAGCCGCCGACGATCGAGGGGAAACGGAGTTCGTGGCCGACGGGGACGGTGAGGCTCGAGTGGACCAAGCTGGGCTGGATTTTGGTGCCGCGGTAATGCGGGAGCAGAACGGCGACTTCGTGACCGATGGAGGCGAGTTCCTTGGGCAAGCCGCCGATGACGTCGCCGAGACCGCCCGTTTTCGAGAACGGGATGCCTTCCGGAGCTACAAAGAGTATTCGCATGGTCCGCCCTGCCTTGAAATTGACACCGTACTGGAATGTGGCGGGGATCGTCAAGGATTCGACGCGAAGAGGACAGAAATTCTAAACGCGGGTAATTGTTCGTTCCAGGGGCTGGGCAAAGTAGCTGCCGGTTTGAAACCCGCCCCTACGGTTGACTCGCCGGGTGCTGACGCTCGTTTCGCGACGTGGCGCGGGAGAGCGGCTGTTAGACTCAGGTGGGTATGACGCCGCAACCATTGGGACAACATTTTCTGGGCGATGCGGGCTGGCGCGCGCGCATTCTGGATGCGGTTGCGCCGGCTGCCGATCAAGTCTGGGTCGAGATCGGTGCGGGCGGCGGGGAGATGACCTGCGAACTGGCGGGGCATGTCGGGCGGCTGATCGCGATCGAGCTGGACGCGCGGATGGTCGAGCGGCTGCGGAGCGCGACGGCGGGTCTGGACGTGGAAATCGTTTCGGGCGATGTGCTGGCGCTCGATCTGGTGAAGCTTGCGGGGCCGCGATTTCGCGTTTACGGGAGTCTTCCCTACTACATCACATCGCCGATTCTGCGGCGGCTTTTCGACATCATTGACCATATCGAGGAGATCGATGTGGTGATTCAGCTTGAAGTGGCCGAGCGGCTGGCGGCACGGCCGGGGAATCGCGATTACGGCTGGCTTTCCGTGCTGGCGCAGTATTACACGCGGCCGGAAATTTTACTGCGCGTCCCGCCGGGAGCATTTCGGCCACCGCCGAAAGTGGAATCGGCGCTCGTGCGGATGCGGCCACCGGGAGAAAAGGCGCGCCTCGCGGTTGAGGACGAAGGACGATTTTTGCAGTTTGCGGCGGTGTGTTTCACGCACAAGCGGAAGACGCTGGTAAACAATTTGAAGGCGCGGTATGGAGTAGAAGCGGTGCGGCAGGCGCTCGTGGGAATGGGGCTGCCGGAGCGGGCGCGGGCGGAGGAAATGAAAGTGGAGGAGATTGCGGGGGTGTTCGGACGTCTCCAGCAAGGCGATGGGTCAGCCTCGTCCTGAGGAACGAAGGCTTAGACTTCGCCGCCCACCATGCCTCGACGCGTTCGGGATGCTTCGCCCCGATGCCTTCACGGATACGGGGCGGTCCGTATTGTGGAATCCGTATTGTAAGAATCAGACCGCTTCGCTCAGCATGACAGCGAAAGTGTGTGGTGGTGCTAATCGACCAGAAAGTGCCAACCGATTTCGGCGAGGCTTAGGGGGAGTTGGGCCCAGAGGCGCAGGGGCAGCGTGCGGTAATCCTGGGTGCCGGTGAAGATGGCGGCCAGGCGGCGGCGGAAGGTGGGGCTGCGGCGCGCGAATTCGACGGTGCGCGTCGTGACGGCGCCGCCCATGAAATTTTCCGAGTAAAAACGGGGAGCGAGTTGCGCGGCGCGTTCGAGTTCGGCGCTGAATTCGGTGCGGAGGCGATTCGGATATTCTTCGGGCTGGTTTGCGGCGAGGCATTCGCCGAGAAGTTCACCCGAGCGCAGGGCGTAGAAGATGCCCTCGCCGGTGAGGGAATCCACGGTGGCGGCGGCATCGCCTACGAGGGCCCAAGCGGGGCCGAGGACGGGGCGATCGCGGACGGTGGCGGGGCGGGGCGAGGGGAGCAGATGGCTGAAGACCGTTGCGCCTTCGCGGGGCAGGCGCTCTTCGTCGACGTACTGCTCGAGGTGAGCGCGGAGGGTTGCAGTGGAGTGATGGTCGAGCTTGCCACAGATGCCGACCGAGAGATGGCCGGGGCGCGGGAAGGACCACAGGTAGCCGCGGAAGTTCGGGACGAACTTGATCTTCAAGATGTCGGAATCCGCGGGGATGTAGTAGCCGAGGGTCTGCTCGAGGTCGGCGGGTTCGAGGGGATCGAGTGAATCCGATGTGGCTGTCGCCGGCAGCAAACGGTTGCGGGCACCGGTAGCCAGAACGACGAAATCGCTTTCGAGTTTTTCACCGCCCGCGAGCGTGACTTGGGGGCGCGCGCGGGTGGTATTGAGCGCGACTGCTCGGGCGCGGAGGATGCGGGCACCGGCATGCTCGGCACGGTCGAGCAGGAGGCCGTTCAGCACCTGGCGCGAATAGATGACGATGGGCTCTTCAACGGTGAGGCGGGCGGTTGTCGTGGGGCCGGCGCGGAGTTCGATTTCGCGGATGATTTTCTTCGGATAGGGGCCGTCGAGAAGGAACGGATAGGCTCGAATAGCTTTTTGCGTGAGGCCGCCGCCGCAGGGTTTTTCCCAGGCCAGGTGGTCGTCGATGACGGTGACGGTTGAGTGGGCGCGCGCGAGGCGCTCGGCGCAGACCGCGCCGGCGGGACCGCCTCCGATGATGATGACTTCGCGCATCTATTTCCCTGACTCAGAGACCCATCGTGAAATGGCGCATGGACGGAAGAGCCATCTTATCGATGATGGCGATGGCACGCGAGAACTTCAAGCTAGGAGCGGTCTGGCCGGCTGTTGGTGCCCTCCCATAATGGAAGGACGAGGCCGTAGTTGCGGGATCCTTCGCTTCGCTCAGGATGACAAACATAGGTGCGCGAGGGGATGACAAACAAGGGCGTCACTTGCTGTTTCATGTAAGGGGGAGGACGAGGGCAAGGATGGCAGCAGCGAGGATTGCGTCGAAGAGGGCGGTGGAGGTGATGCCGGCGCCGCGGCGGCGAAGGGCGTCGGCGGCGAAGCGCTGGCCTAGCGACGCGATGGCGAAGCCGGGGCCGAGCAGGACCAAGACCAAGCCGGAACGCCAGAAGACGAATAACGCGAAGAGTTGAGCCAGCCAAACGATTGCCCGCATCCCTACGAAGAGAAAAAAACGGAGCCAGCCGGACGGCGGGCCTAGCACCGCTTCCTCGACGAGGAAGTAGGGCCAGATGAATCCGACGAGCGCGGGCCAGCGCCAGAGTCGCTCGGCGTTGAATGAGACCTCGGCGAGTTCGGGGCGCAGGGCGAGGCCGAACGCGAAGACAATCACGATTGCGGAGATTGCGGCAAACGCTTCCATGCGCGGATCGAAGCGCAACCCTTGCGAAACGACTTTCTTTGCCAAGGCGGCGAGGACGATGCCGGTGAGAAGGGCCACGTACGCGGCCCAGTCGCCGTCCAGCAGGCCTACAGGATGCACGTACTGCGAGACATGCAGCAGTCCGAGCGCGGAAACAGCGAAGAAGGAAGCCAGAGCCCAGCGGCCAAGAGCGCCGCGCCAGCCGAATCCCGGCCCGGCGGGCTGTGCGATGGGAGATTCCACGGAGAACACGCGCGCGAAGAGGCTTTCCGCGGGAGCAACGAGCAGGACCAAACCGGCCAAGAGCGAAAATTGCGCGAACAAGGCGGCAAGTGGCCGGGCGAGCGCTTCGATGGGAACCGATGAGGACGGGCCGGCGTCGGCCGCGCGGCCGGCCCAGCCGAGGACGAGGCGCCACGTGGCGGGACCGAGCACCATGCTGCCGTGCATCTGGGCGGGGAGAAAATGCAGGGCGACGGCGGCGCGAGCGGCGAAATCCCGCAGCGCGATGCGCGGTCCGCGGGCGGCGTTGAGCAAGGAACGAGCCATTTTCTTTACCGGGCCGAGATCGAATTGGCCGGCCAGGATGAGCAGGTTCGCGGGAATGGGGCGCGGCATGGCCGTCGGCGCAGGCGAGATGGCGATTGTGGCGACCGCGGGAAAGCGGCGGGCGAGATGCAGGACCACGGCGCCGCCCAGGGAATGACCAACGAGGATAGTTTGGGCGGGCAGTATTTGATCCTCGCGCTCAAGGTAATCGGCGGCGCCGGCAGCGCACGCGTCGGCCTGGGCGTAGGAGAACGGCTCGATGCTGCGGCCGTGGCCGGGCAAGTCCAGCAGAAAGACACGCCAACCCGCGATGGCTAAAGACTGGCCGAGCGGTTCCATGATGGCGGCGCTGGCGGAAAGGCCGTGGAGAAGGATGGCGGTGCGACTCGTTGGTCCACTGGGAGACGAGATCACGCGAGCGGGGGTGTGACACGAGTCGGCGAGGACGATTTTTCGCTCGGGGAGGCGCTCGCGGAGGAGGCCGGCGGCGCCGGCTGCCGAAAGGAGCACGCCGAACGAGATGAGAAGCAACCTCCGGCGGTTCTCCAAGGTTCCTAATCCTCGCGTGGTAGAATCGCACAAGAAGTAGGTCCGGTGGAACCCGGAGTTCGTTTGGGAAGGGTCGTTAACGAAGATCAGCTCCTTGTAGAGGTGGCAGCCGCCCGGCATGCCGGCCGGAGAATTGTGTTCACTAACGGCTGCTTCGACCTCCTTCATCCCGGACATATTCAATCGCTTGAACGGGCGCGCTCGCTGGGCGACGCGCTGGTGGTCGGGGTGAATTCCGACCGCAGCGTCCGCGAAGTGAAAGGAGCGGGCCGACCCCTGGTGTCCGAGACGGAACGTGCCGAGGTGCTGGCCGCCCTCGAGGCGGTGGATTGGGTGGTGATTTTCGACGACCCTACGCCGAGACGACTGATTGCGGCGGTTCTGCCGGACATATTGGTGAAGGGCGGGGATTGGGGCGAGGACGCGATCGTCGGCCGCGAGGAGGTGGAAGCGGCGGGCGGCAAGGTGGTACGCGTACCGGTCGAGCCGGGTTATTCCACAACGGACATTATTCAGCGCATTCGTAAGCAAAACCAATGATTCTTCCCCTGCTGTCGGAACTTTTTGCGCGAATCGGGCGTCACCCAGCCGTCGAGGCCGGGCTCCATGCCACGCGGGTGAAGCAGGGCCGCGGGCGCCTGGCCGGGCTGACGGATCCGGCGAAGGCGCTGGTGGTGGCTCACGCGGCGGCGACGTTGGGACGGCCGGTGCTGGTGGTCGTCGACTCGAACGATCGCGCCGACCGATTGTCGGAGCCGTTGCGTTATTTTTATCGGGCGCTGAGCGGGCGGCCGGCGAGCGACGTGGTGGAAGTACCGGCGCTGGAGGTGCTTCCCTACCAGAAACTTTCCCCACATCCGGAAATTGCGAGCGAGCGCGCCGTCGGCTTGTGGCAGCTTGCGTCGGGACAGGCGCGTGTGGGCATCGTGCCGGTGGGCGCGGCGCTGGGACGGATGCGCGACGGCGAGTTTTACCGCGGGCTGGCGCGGGAAGTGGCGCGCGACGAATCGGTTTCGCTCGACGAAATGGTGGAGCACCTGGCTCGCGTGGGCTACGACAGGCAGGACATGGTCGAGATGCCCGGTCAATTCGCCGTGCGCGGTGGCATCCTCGACGTTTTCCCGCCTGATGCGAAGCGGCCGGTGAGAATCGAATTGTTTGGCGACACGGTGGAGTCGTTGCGGGAATTCGATGCTTCGAATCAGCGGTCGACGGGGCCGCTCGAGCGCATGGTTTTGCCGCCGATGAGCGAGTGTCCGCTGCCGGCCGTGCAACTGGCCGCGGTCGGTGTGGGCGCGGCGATCGACCCAACCGCGTCCGACGCCGAGTTGCTGCTGCCGGGCTGGGAATTTCGCGCGACGGCGCTCGATCCGCCGGCGGGGACGCTGTTCGATCTGGTGGCCGATCCGCTGGTGATCATCGACGAGCCGGCGGACATCGACGAGGCCGTGACGAAGCTGCTGGGGCGAATCGAGGAATCGTGGAACGCGGCGCGCGAACGCGAAGAGAATGGGGAGCCGGCGGCGCCATCGGTTTATTCCCTTTCCGCCGAGGAGTTGGTCGCGGCTCTGGGCGCGGTGCGGCGGCTGGAACTGGCGCGGCTGGAAGTGGGCGAGGGCGAGGGCCGCGCGGTGACAAGCCAGGTGACATCGCGCTATCACGGCAACGTGACAGCGTTCATGGCGGAATTGCGCGGGCGGCTGGAAGCGAACGAGGCGGTGGTGGTTTCCGCGGCGAGCACGGGCGACCTCGAACGGCTGGTGGACCTGTGCCACGAATACGAGCTTCCGTACCGGCTGGGCGAACTGGAAGAGAGCGTCACGGTGACGCGGCTGGCCGAGGACGCGACGATCGACGGCTCGGCGGCGGTAGTGCTGGCCAAGGCGCCGCTGGCCGAGGGCGTGCGGTTTCCGGATTTGCCGCTGACGATTCACGGCTATGGGGACCTGTTCGACGCGGAGATCGAACGGCCGCGCCGGCACCGGCCGGCGGGATTTTCGAGCGATTTTTCGGATTTGAAGCCGGGCGACCTGGTGGTGCACGTCGATCACGGCATCGGTGAATTCGAGGGGCTGCGCGAGATTTCGGGCGACAGCCAGAACGGCGAATTCATGCTGTTGCGCTATGCCGACGACGCGAAGCTCTATGTGCCGCTGGCTCGGCTGGACCTGGTGCAGAAATACCGCACGGTGGGCGAGGCGCGGCCGCCGCTCGACAAGCTGGGCGGCACGACGTGGACGGTGCGGAAGAAGCGCGTGCGGCGGTCGGTGGACGACATGGCCGAGAAGCTGCTCGAGCTTTACGCGCAGAGGAAGACGGCCGAGGGACACCAGTATCCGCCCGACACGCCGTGGCAGAAAGAACTCGAAGATTCGTTTCCGTTCGACGAGACTCCGGACCAGATGCACGCGATTGAGGACGTGAAGCGGGACCTGGAATCGACGCTGCCGATGGACCGGCTGCTGTGCGGCGACGTGGGCTACGGCAAGACGGAAGTGGCGATTCGGGCGGCATTCAAGGTGGTGGCGGACGGCAAACAGGTGGCTGTGCTGGCGCCGACGACGGTGCTCGTCTTTCAGCATTTCGAAACGTTCCGGCGGCGGCTGGCGGCATTCCCGGTGCGAATCGAAATGCTGAGCCGGCTGCGGGGACGGCGCGAACAGAAACGGATCCTCGAGGAACTCGAAGCGGGCAAGATCGATATTCTGATCGGGACGCACCGGCTGCTGTCGCGCGACGTGCGCTTTCACGATCTGGGGCTGCTGGTGGTGGACGAGGAGCAGCGGTTCGGCGTGACGCACAAGGAGCGGCTGAAGGAGTTGCGGCAGAACGTGGATGTGCTGACGATGTCGGCGACGCCGATTCCGCGCACGCTGCACATGTCGCTGGCCGGGCTGAGGGACATGTCGGCCATCGAGACGCCGCCGCGAGGCCGGCTGTCGATTCAGACGATTGTGGCGCCCTTTGACGATGATCTGGTGCGGCGGGCGATCGAGACGGAGCTGGACCGCGGCGGGCAGGTGTTCTTCGTGCACAACCGCGTGCAGACGATTCCGGCGATCGCGGAAAAGGTGCGCAAGCTGGTGCCGCGCGCGCGGATCGTGGTCGGGCACGGGCAGATGAACGAGCGGCAGCTCGAAGAAGTGATGATGAAATTCGTGCGGCACGAGGCCGATATTCTCGTGTGCACGACGATCATCGAGAACGGACTCGACATTCCGCGCGCCAACACGATCGTCGTCAACCGGGCCGATCGCTTCGGGCTGGCCGAGTTGTACCAGCTGCGCGGGCGCGTGGGCCGTTCGGACCAGCGGGCATATGCCTATCTGCTGGTGCCGCCGGCGGCGATACTGTCGTCGGAGGCCAGACAACGCCTCGCGGCGCTGAAGGAGTTCAGCGAACTGGGTGCCGGTTTCCGGATTGCGGCGCTCGACCTGGAATTGCGAGGCGCTGGGAACCTGCTGGGGCGCGAGCAGCACGGGCACATCAACGCGGTCGGCTTCGATCTCTATTGCCAGATGCTGGAGCGCGCGGTGGCACGGCTGAAGGGAGAGTCGGCGCGGCCCGAGGTGCGCGTGACGCTGAACCTGGGGCTCGACGTGCGCATTCCGCCCGATTACATACCGGGGGAAAACGCGCGGCTGCGCGCCTACAAGCGGATCGCGGCGATCGGCGCGCAGCGCGAGCGGCAGGACGTGATGCGGGAACTCGAGGACCGTTTCGGGCCGCCGCCGCGGTCGGTGCTGAACCTGGTGGAATACGCATCGCTGAAATCCCTGTGCGAGCGGATGCTGGTTTCCGCGGTGGAGCGGCGGGATCACCGGCTCGCGTTGCGCTTCCATTCGGAGACGCCGGTGCGCGCCGAACGGCTGGTTCGGCTGGTGCGTTCACGGCGCGGGGCGAGCCTGGATCCTACGGGCGTGCTGTGGGTGGAATGGAAGCCGGAGGAAGGCAGTCCGGCGGCTGCGGCGCAGAACGTATTGCTCGAGCTTGGAGCGGAAGGCTAAAATGCGAGGTATGTTCAGGAAAAGAGATCTACTCGCCGGGATGGCGATCGTGCTTGGCTGCTCTCTGGGATTGAGAGCGCAAAACGTTCCGCCGCCCAAGGGGCTGGTGATCGAGCAGATCATTGCCCGCGTGAACGACGACATCATTACCAGCAACCAATACCAGGATGCGCTCAATTCGCTGCGCCAGGAGATCAAGCAGGATTGCACCGGCTGCACGGCGGCGAAGCTGGATTCGGAATACAAAGACCAGCAAAAGGACGTCCTGCGCGACCTGATCGACCAGTCCCTGATGGTGCAGCGCGCCAAGGACGAGGGCATCAACGTCGATATCGACGTCGTCAAGCAGCTCGACAAAATCCGGCAGCAGTACAAGCTGGACTCGATGGATGCGCTGCAACGCGCGGTCGAGGCTTCGGGGCTGAACTGGGATGATTACAAGGACAGCATCAAGAACCGGCTGCTGACGCAGAAGCTGATTCAGCGGGACGTCGGTGGCACGATCCAGATCGACCACAAAGAGATCGAGCAATACTATCAGGCGCACAAGAGCAGTTTCGACCGGCCGGAGACGGTGGTCGTTCGCGAGATTTTTCTTTCGACCAAGGGCAAGACGCCGGAGCAGAGCGCCGAGATCAAGAAGAAGATCGAAGGTATCCGGCAGCGCATCGAGAATGGCGACGATTTCGGACAGTTGGCCAAGCTCTATTCGGAAGGCTCGACCGCACAGGATGGCGGCGAGTTGGGATCGTACACGCGCGGCCAGATGCCCAAAGGGATGGAAGACGCTGTCTTCACGCTGCAGCACAACCAGATGACGCCCGTGCTCACGGTTACCGGTGGCTTCGAGCTGATTCAGGTGGAACAGCACTACCAGGCCGGAGTTCAGCCGCTCGACGCGGTCGCGAACGAAATCGAAAACGATATCTACATCAAGAAAATCGGCCCCGCGCTACGCGACTTCCTGAACCATCTGCGCGAGGAAAGCTATATCGTGGTGAAGACGGGCTACGTCGATTCCGCCGCCGTGGCCGAATCGCCAATCGAGGAAGTGGCGCCGGGCTCGAGCGATGAAAAGAAGGGCAAGAAGAAAAAGGGCGAAGGATGAAACCCGTCTTCGTCGCCGATCTCCAGCCCGACCAGCCGATCAATTCCTTCTTCCTCGTAGCCGCGAAGGAAATCCTGCAAACCCGCGACGGCAAGCCATACTTGCGTCTGGAACTGGCCGATCGCACCGGATCGATCGAGACGCGGATGTGGACCGGGTTCGAGGCGATCGCGGCGGCGGTGAGCCGGGACGACGTCGTGAAGGTGCAGGGGAAGACGGACGTTTACCGCAACCGGCTGCAACTGAAGATCGACCGGATGCGCAAGGCCGAACCCTCCGAGATCGATCTCCGCGACTATTTTCCGCACTCGCCCGAGGACATTGAGGCTCTCTATCGGAAGCTGCAGGATATTGGCGCGTCCATCGCGAATCCGTGGCTGCGGCGGCTGGTGACGGAGATTCTGGCCGATCCGGAGATTGCGCCGCGGCTCAAAGTGGTGCCGGCGGCGAAGGTGATGCATCACGCTTACCGCGGAGGGCTGGTCGAACACGTCATCAGCCTGTGCGGGCTGTGCCGGCAGGTGGCGGAGCATTATGGGGCGGAAGTCGATCTGGATCTTTTGCTCACGGGCGCGATTCTGCACGACGTCGGCAAGATCGACGAACTCGAATACGAGGGCGAAACGGGGTATTCGACCGAAGGGCGGCTGCTCGGGCACATTCTGATCGGGCTCGCGATGATCCGGCGCAAGATCGAGCAGATCGAAGGCTTCCCTGCTCCGCTGGCTCGCGTGGTGGAACATTTGATTGCGAGTCATCACGGGCAACTCGAATTCGGTTCGCCGCGGCCGCCGCTTTTCCGCGAGGCGCTTCTGCTGCATTTCCTCGACGATATGGATTCGAAGATGGGCGCGGTGCGCGCGGCGCTCGACGCGCCGGGAGCGGAGCCGGATTGGACGGAGCGCAGCCCGGCGCTGGCTCGGCAGATATTGCGGCTGGACAGATATCTTGGATCGGCGTCGGCGGAGGCCAAGACCTCCGAACCGGGAACGCCTTCGTTGTTTGATTCGGAGCCTAAGGGGAAGCGGTAGCTTCGGCCCGGATCGCTGGGTCTTGGATTTCACTCCTGAGTTGTAGCCTACGAAAATCCCCGCCCGTAAGACCGAAGGGTGGGGCACCCGGGGCACCTTCCTTTTTTGATCCCGCACGCGGGGCGACTCTGTGGGCGGCCGCCTCCACTAGAGCAGGCCAATGAATCAAAGAGATGGATTCGGACTGCCGGTGATGGTTTGGCTTAGCGGAACTAGTTGGACACGGGCGCGCGGGCAGGAGTGCCCGCGCCACTTGGGGGCCTCACTGATCTTTTAGCCGGTCGGTTTTACTGGCTCTAATTTCTCGCAGTGGATTTGGGCTTCGTCTTCTACTCGGCCGGAGACTCGGAGTGTGCGGGTTTCGAAGACGAGACCGCCGTAGCGTTCGTAGGCGTCGGGGAACAGGACGGCTTCGTAAATGCCGCGCTGGTCTTCGAGAGTCAGGAACATCATGTTGCGGTAGTCCTTGGTACCGACGGCGCGGAAGGTAATCAGCCAGCCTAGCAATTCCACTTTTTTGCCGCGCATGCCGCGGCCGAGTTCGTTGCTCCAGATTTCGCCGTTGCGCTGGATGCGGTCCAGGGGATGCCCGCTGACGGCGACTTCCAAAATTTCCTGCTCGTAGGCCAGGCGCTGGTCGCGGTCGTAGTCGGCGAGCGACGGGATGGCGGTTGCGGACTCGTGCGGGAGCGCGTTTGAGGGGAATAGATTGGCGGCTTGGGCAACGGGCGCTTTGCCGCCTGCGGCGGATTTGTTCGAAAGAGCGAGGTGGAGTTGCCAGAGACGCATGGGGCGCGTGACGGATTGCTGGGAAACGGCTCCGGGTGTAGCGACGGGCTTCAGCCCGGCATTGTACGTTCGTGGCCCTATTGTGCCGCCCTGAAGGGCGGCGCTACATTCCGTAACTTCCTCCCCGGGGACAGCGTCGAAGGCGCCGCATTTGATCAGGGCGGTGAGTTCGTCGCGATTGGCGGGGACTCGGCGGAGGAAATCTTCGAGCGAGCGGTAGTTCCCTTCCCGGTTGCGGCTCGCAACGATGGCGGCGATGGTTTCGGCGCGCAGGCCGCGAACCTGGATGAGGCCGATGCGGAGCGCCCGTTTCGCGTTTGCGGCGGCGTTGCCGTTTCCATTGGCATTGCCGCCGGCGGCCGGGAGCGGCTCGGCGGTGTATTCGGCGGCGGAATGGTTGACTGACGGCAGAAGAACGGGAATGCCCCAACGCTTGGCTTCCTCGACATAGGCGGAGACGTGGTAGAAGCCGGCGCCGGAACTGCACATTGCCGCCAGGAATTCGGCTGGATAGTGCGCCTTCAAATACGCGATGCGGTAGGCGAGATCGGCGTAGGTGGCCGCGTGCGCCTTGCAGAAACCGAAGCCGGCAAATTTTTCGACCATTTGCCAGACGTCTTCGAGTTTTTCGCCCGCGAGGCCGAGGCGCGCGGCGGCTTTCAGGAATTTCGCGCGCAGGCGGGCGCGTTCGCGCTCGTCGGCGAATTTGGCGCTGGCGCGGCGGACCAGATCGGCTTCGGCAAGCGAGAGCGAGCCGGCGACCTGGGCGATCTGCATGACCTGTTCCTGGTAGACGCAGACGCCCAACGTTTCGCGGAGAATCGGCTCGAGCGACGGGTGAGGATAGCGCACCGGTTCCTGGCGCTTGAGGCGGCGCAGGAACGTTTCCTTGGCGCCGTATTCGGAGGCGCCGGGACGGATCAGCGCGAGGGCGATCGAAAGCTCGTCCATCGTGCGCGCGCGCATCAGGCGCAACAGGTTGCGCATGCCGGGCGATTCGATCTGGAAAACGCCCATGGTGCGGCCGGCAGCGAGCATGGCGGCGGTCGAGCGATCGTTTTCGGGAATGGCGTCGAAATCGATTTTGCGGCCGGTGGAGCGCTCGATATTGGCGAGGGCGAGGCCGATGGTGGTGAGGCCGCGCTGGCCGAGCAGATCCATTTTCACGAGGCCGAGCGCCTCGACGGCGTTCATGTCGTATTGGGTGACGACGATGCCCTTGGTCGCTTTTTCGAGCGGAACCATGGCGGCGAGCGCGCCGGGCGCGATGACGGTGCCACAGGGATGAATGCCCATGTGGCGCGGGGCCTCGTCGAGACGCTCGGCGACGGAAAGGATCGTGCGCCAAGGCTCCTCGGCGGCGGGCAGCGCGCGGCATTGCGGCAGGACGCGAATCGCTTCGAGGATTTCGCGCACGGGGCGGTGCGGCAGGCGGCGCGTGAAATGGTTCACCTCGCCCGGAGGAACGCCGAAGACCTTGGCAACTTCGCGCACGGCGAGGCGCGCGTGCATCGTTACGAAGCTGCCGATCATCGCGACGTGCGGGGCGCCCCAGCGCTCGTAAACGTAGTCGAGGATTTCGTCGCGGCGCGCGCCACACAAATCGAGGTCGATATCGGGGCAATCGCCGCGCTGCTCGTTGAGGAACCGCTCGAAATAGAGGCCCCAACGCAGCGGGCAGACGCGCGAAATGCCCAGGCAGTAACTCACCATGGAACTGGCCGCCGAGCCGCGGCCGGCGGCGGGAACGCCGCGCCGGCGCGCTTCGCGGACGATGTCCCAGACGAGCAGGAAATAGGGCGCGAGGCCGAGGCGATCGATTACTTCGAGTTCGCGCGTGAGGCGCGCGATCACTTCGCGGCCGGGCGGATGGTAACGCTTGCGCGCGCCGCGGAAACACAACTCCCACAAATAGGAAAATGCGGTTTCGCCATCGGGCACCGGGAATGACGGCAGGATCAGGCGGCCGAGATCGAGCTTGAGCTGGATGCGCTCGGAGATTTCGAGCGTTGCGCGGAGGGCTTCGGGAAAATCGGCGAAGGCGCGGGGCATCGCTTCGGCGGGTTTGAACCACGCCTCGGCATCGACGATTTCCGGCGGCGCGATGCGGGTGAGGAGCTGGCCGGCGCGGATCGAGTTGGCGACGCGATGGTGGAGGAAATCGGCGGGGGCGAGGAAATGGACGTTGTTTGTGGCGACCATCGGCGCGGCCAGGGCGCGGGCCAGCGCATTGGCTACGCGGAGATTCGTTTTGGCGCTGGCGGGAAAATGATGAACTTCGAGGTAGAAATTTTCGCCGAAAATTTCCTTGAGATGGGACGCTTGCGACGAGCATGTGCCGCGTTTTGCGCCGGGTGTAGCGCCGGGCTTCAGCCCGGCACCAGTGCGATCAGGAAGGCGCACAGGCAGGAATGCCTGTGCTACGGGGGCGTATAGGGCAATCAGGCCTTCGCTGTGCGTATCGAGGAGGCTCCAGGCTAACGGGTGGTCGTCTAGCTGGCGGCGCGTTACCAGGCGGCAGAGGTTGGCGTAGCCTTCGGCATTGGCGGCTAGCAGGAGGAGCGGGAACGTCGTGTTTTCGGCGTCTTCGATCGGCAGAACTGTGCCGAGGATCGGCTTGATGCCGGCTTCGCGGGCGGCTTTATAGAACGGGATGGCGGCGTAGAGGCCGTCGGTATCGGTGAGCGCGACGGCGGGCATGGATTCGCGCACGGCAGCGGCGACCAGTTCGGCCGGCGAAGGGACGGCGCGAAGAAAGGAATAGTGGCTGTGGCAGTGCAAGTGAACGAACATGGCTGGGCCGTCTTGTGAATTCCTTCCTCCATGCGGTTCGCAAGTGGTGAAAGAGGGCGACCCGCCGGGTCGCCCCTACACCGTCATCACATCCGAGTTCTCTACCGCGATAAACATGGCGTTGAGAGGACCAGGCCGGAGGGCTTGGTGGCGTAGTGGCGGCGGAGCACCAGGCCGCGGCCGTAGAACACGGCGTTCCAGCCGAAGCGGTTGCGGACGGCGTCGACGCCGCGATTCAGATACCAGCGGCGATTCGCTTCCGCGTCGAACAGATCGTTTTGCCGGCGGTCGGGCTCGAGATTTGCGACGCTGACGCCCACCCAGCCGAGCGCGACGCGGCGCGTATAGAGCGCGTGGAAGATATCGAGCGCGGCGGCAAGCAGCGCTTTTTCGTCGTTCGTCGGCGGATCGAGCGGCGCATGGCGCACGGCGGAATAGGAATCGGCGTAGCGGATTTTCAGGCCGAGCGTGCGCGCCTGGCAGCCGATCGAACGCAACGTCGCGCCGACGCGCTCGGCGAGATATTCGACGAGGCCCGAGAGCAGTTCGAGATCGATCGTGCCGCCGGCGATCGTCGTCTCGCGCGAGACCGATTTCGGCACGACGGGACCCGAGACCGGGCGGGGATCGATGCCGCGCGCGCGTTCCCAGAACTGGCGGCCAACGGCCGGGCCGAACGCGGCGACGAGCACTTCGAGCGGAAGGCGGCGCAGATCGCGGACCGTGTGGATGCCGCGCTCGGCGAGCGCGGCGGCGTGGACGTGGCCTACGCCATGGAGTTTTTCGACGGGGAGCGGATCGAGAAATTGTTGCTCGGAGCCCGGCGGAACGATGCCGAGGCCGCGCGGGCGCTCGATGCGCGAAGCGATTGCCGCCACCAGTTTCGACGTGGCCGCTCCAACTGAAACGCTGAGGCCGGTATCGTCCTCGACGCGCTGCTGGAGGCGGCGCAGCACGGCGCGGAGATCGGGATAAAGACGGTCGGTGCCGGTGAGATCGAGATAGAAATCGTCGAGCGAGGCGGTTTCGACGGCCGGAGTGAACTCCTCGAGAATCCGGCGCACGTGGGCGGCGGCGGAGGCGTAGTGCTCGTAGGCGCCGGGGACGACGACGGCGTCGGGGCAGATGCGGAGCGCTTCGCGGAACGACATCGCGGTGCGCACGCCGCGCGCCTTGGCTTCGTAGCTTGCCGAGGCCACCACGCCGCGGCCGACCAGCACCGGGCGGCCACGCAGGCGCGGGTCGAGCACCTGCTCGACCGAGGCGAAGAAGGCGTCGGCATCGACGTGAACGATGCGGGGAGTGTGAGTGTTCATGGACCGAACCTCGCGGCGGCTGCCGGCCGGGAGCGAAGGCGCGGAGGGAAGGGTCGAGCGCCCCGGTATCCCGGAGAGGCCATCGTAGGCGAATAAAAAGCGAAAGTCAAGGTGGATCGAACCACCCCTCGGATTACGCCGACGCTACTTCATGTTTGGCGTTGTGGCGCGATTGGAGTGATGCCGGCGGACAGGCGCGCGGACAGGAATGTCCGCGCCACTTGTAGCATGGAGAACGGGACACTCTTACTGGAAGTTTATGCTTACACCAAACACCAGACCCGACATGACAACGTCAAAGACGGAACCCTGGCCCCCGCGGAAGTTCACGTCCAGATAACGATAACCCGCCTGCAGCATCCAGGCCGGCTTTATCTTGTAACCGAGAAGACCAACAATCTGATATTCGAGTTGCGAACCCACATTCCAGCCGCCAACGTCGCCCGCGACCACTACACTCATTTTGGGAGAAAGAGGCGTCACAATTCGTCCTCCGACCAACGGATCCACCCAGTTCTGCGACGCGGAAAAATTCAGCCCCAAGCTGGCGGGGCTGAACTGCACATCCTGGCTGAGGTGCCAGTATCGAAACCCCGTAAGGGCGTCGACCTCGAGCATTTTCAGGTGGATTATTTCGTAACCGATCTTGGGAGTGAAGAGCAATTCGCCCATTTTTGCGTTTGCCGACGTCACCCCCAACTCATTCACCGGCAACGCGGTATCATCACCCAGCCTGACCCACATCAGGTCGACCGGCGCGATGAAGCGCTTGTAGTGAAAGTCCACCTCTCCCATCAATCCGAAGCGAAAGTTGGAAAGTAGATCGGTCGCGCTCGCATGCACGCTCGTCAGTTTGCCCTTGGCGCCGACGGTGCCGTGGATTCCGGGAAACCAGAGATAGGGGGAAACGACCTCGTACCAATCATTGGGCGACGGAGCGATAGTCGTTGGAGAAGTTGTTTGATTTGCCGGTTGAGTCTGGGCATCCGTGCCGGACGCCTGCGCGAGCGACAGGTCGACGGTCGCCGGCGGGACATTCTCCTGTGCGTGGCAAAGCGAGCCTGCGCCGAACGCGACAGCTACCGCCGCGGTCGCGAAGAATCGGAGGGATTTGTTATTTGATCCAATCCTCAAGGAACTGCTCATTTGCGCCTCCCGCCGTCGGCGCCTGGCCGTTGCGAGCCTCGCCGTCTTGTCCGCCACGATGGCAGATTCGCATCACCCTCCACCACCGGGTACTGTCAAAACTGACAGTCACTTGCCGGTCCGTCGGAATTTTCCGAAGAAGGGTCATGCGGGCCGGCGCTCTTCCCCGCTAATATGGGAGGAGCATGGCGCATCCTTGGGTGATCGGACATCGGGGGGCTTCGGCGCACGCGCCGGAGAACACGCTGGCGGCGTTTCGCCGCGCGGTGGAATTGGGCGCGAGCGCCTTCGAGACCGATTTGCGTGTGACGCGCGATGGGAAGTTCGTGCTGCTGCACGACGCGCGCGTGAACAGAACGACCGACGGGCGCGGGCGCATCGATCAGCTCTCGTTCGACGCGGTGCGAAAACTCGATGCCGGCGCGTGGTTCGACAAGGAATTTGCGGGCGAGCGCGTGCCGACGCTCGAGGAGGCGCTGGGGCTGGCGGCGGAACTCGACGTCTGGCTCTACCTGGAACTGAAAATCGCGCTCAACGGTTCCCTACCCTTCGCGCTGGCCGAGGCGTTGCGGCGGTCGCGAAGGCTCAACCGCGTGGTGTTGCTGTCGTTTGATCCGGCGGCGCTATCGCTGATGCGCGCGACCGATCCGCGCGTGCTGACGGGACTGCTCCTCGGGCGCACGGGGCCGACGATCGAAGCGGCACGGCGCGCGGAGGCGCAGGTGCTGGCGCCGCGATACAAGCGGATTACGAGGCGGATGGTGAGACGCGCGCGAGAGTCCGGGCTCTACGTGGTGACGTGGACGGTGAACACGCGGCAGGAAATGCGGCGAATGCTCGGGCTCGGCATAGACGGAATCATGACGGATTGGCCGGATCGGTTGATCGAGACGATCGGGCGAACGGCGTCAGTCGAAGAGAATTGAATTCGGAATCTCGGGAAAGAAAATCGCCGGCGAGACGCCCGCGCTACAGGCGCCCCCAAAAGATTTGCACACAGAGGACTCAGAGTTACTAGAAGCCGCGGCGCTGGAGCGTGCGGCGGGTTTCGGGCGGCACGGCGGCCATACGGCGTATCATCGCGAGCACGAGCATTTTGTCGGAATCAGAGAGACCTTCGGTATAGCGCTTGACGTCGGCGAGGACGCGAAGTTCCTCCTCGGAAAGTTCACCGGCGGCGCGACGCGCTTCCCTTTCCTCCGGCGTATCGGGCACGGGGAAAAAATCTGCCAGGTTGATGCCCATGGCCTCGGCGATCTTCGCCAGGGTTTCGAGCGAGGGAACGGTGTGTCCGTTCTCGACACGGGAGAGATAGCAACGAAGCAAGCCGGTGCGGCGCTCGATATCGCCCTGCGACAAACCACGGCCCGTGCGGTAGTTACGAATCACTTCCCCAATGTGCAGTTTCGGTTTTTCTTTAGGCATGCCGCACTCCACTCCATTCGTTGCCAGAATGTGCCGTTAATGCTACGACCCTCCGAGAGGTGGGGCAACAAGATTCCAGAATGGTCCACAAATTTTCCTTGTACTGGTACCCAAAGGGTTAACGGTGTGAAATGGCTTGCGGATGGGTGCCCTGGGCGACACAGCGGGTTGCCCCTGCGGGGAAACGGGGAGGCTGGGGCAGTAGGACGAGATTTATCGTAAACGAAATCGCGGGCGGCGAGGATTGCTTGCCGCCCGCGAAGGAAGAATCAAGTGGGACTACTCGGAGGCCTTGGGCACGGTAACCATGAAGGGCTGGGCGAGTTGGAAGTTCAGCAGCGTTTCGCTGGGGATTTTGATTTGCTGGCCGTGAGTGATCAGCGTGGCGCCGGCGCCTACCGCGCCTCCGATGCCAGCGCCCTTGGCCGCGCCGCCACCGCCGCCGGCAACGCCGCCGATGACCGCACCGATGGCCGCACCGATGACGGAATGCTCGACGGTTTGCTTGGTGCGCGATTTGCCGGCCGCCTCATAGTCACCGGAGACAATCGGCTGGATGCTGCCGTTGGCGGTACGAATGCCGGTGAGTTCGAGAGACAGCTCGGATTTTCCGGTAGCGCGCCCGGCGGATTTCACCTGGATGAGCTTGCCGTAAACGTCGGCATCCTTCTTGGCGACGATGACGTCGCCGATCTTGAGGTCATCGGCCAAGCTGGCGTGGAAGATGTCGCCCGGCCGGTTCACGCTGGAATCGAGGTTATCGATCATGCGAATCATGATCGTGGTGCCCTGGGGCACGGTCACGGATTGGGTGAGGCCCTGATCGTTGCCCTGATAGGACGACTGGGCTTGCGACTGGTCTTGTGGCTGATCGTAAGCCGAGGCGGGCGGCGGAGTCGCCGGCGCGGGCGGTTGGGCGGCGTCGGAGGCTTGCGCGGGCGTGGCGAAATCGATTTCGTAAACCTGCGAGGTATTGAAAACGCGCACCTGGCCATTGATCAGGAACTGAACCTGCTGTTCGGTGCCGCCGAGATAGGTACCTTGAAATTGGCGGCCATCCTTCAATTTCAACGTGCTGGCCTGGGCGGCGACGGCGGCAGTGAGCACCGCGGCCAGCCCCAGCGCTAGGAGACTTTTCATCATCACTTTCCCTCTCGCTCGGTTTCCCCTACCACAGGGGTTCAGCTTCTTCTGTGCCGTTAGACGCACGGCTTGGTTTCCGGGTTGGCCTTTTGAATGCGACTTCGATGCTAAAGCGGAACAGGCGCAATGTCTTGCGGACTTTGCTTTCAATGTTCGCGGGAGGAACGTCGGACCACATCGAGCATTTCGCCGAAGAGGGTATGGAGACGGGCGAGTTCCTTTTCGAGGCGCTCGCGAACGGATGAATCCAATTCGCCGTAGCCGCGAAGTTCGCCGCCGGCGGTTTCCTCGAGCAGCGAGAGGTGCTCGACGAGCAGCGCCTCGATGGAGCGCGCCGCGGAGCGCGGAGAAGCGTCTATGCCAATCTCGTTTCCCATGCGACGCAACTCCCCGGACATGCGCGCAAGAAGCGCGCGGAGCCGTTGCTCTTCGGCGGGGCCGAGGCGATCCTCGACGGCGATCAGGACGCCGGGCGCGGGATCGATCCAGCGCTCGATTTCGGAGAGCATGTCCTCGAATCCGCGGAGGAGAGCGGCGATGACGCGCCGGTGGCTTTCGCTCAGGGGGAAATCCGATGATTGCTTCATGAGAGATTCCTAGTTGCGGGCTTATCAGAAGTCAACTGGGAATTGTGCCCATGCCTAGTCACAAGCGCGCGGGCAGGAGTGCCCGCGCCACGTGGGGGCTCACGGTTTTTTTGTGACGAGGAAATGGTCGCGGGCGGTGAGGATCACTTCGCGCGCTTCTTTTGGACCCCTCCAGCCGCGCAGCTCGGTGCGCTTGCCTTCGAGCTCCTTGTAGATGGTGAAGAAATGTTCGAGTTCGCGGCGCACGTGGGGCGGGAGCTGGTCGACGGTATGAATCTGCGCGAAGCGAGGGTTTGCTTCAGGGACGGCGATGATTTTCTGATCGGTCCCGTTCTCGTCGCTCATATCGAGAATGCCGATGGGACGAACATCGATGAGGCAGCCGGTAAAGCTGGGATCATCGACCATGGCGAGCACGTCCATCGGATCGCCATCCTCGGCGACGGTTCCGGGAATGAAGCCGTAATCGCCGGGATAGTGCATGGGCGAATAGAGGGCCCGGTCGAGGCGGAAGACGCCCAATTCGGTATCGAACTCGTACTTGTTGCTGGAATTCTTGGGGATTTCGACGATCATGCGCACCACTTCCGGACAATCCGGTCCGGGGTCGATCTCGTGCAGCATCGCGGTTCTCCTGTTTACCTTATGCTGGACTTACGAGGGCCGGATTTCAATCGTAACCAGGCCTGCGCATTTGGACGGGCGTTGAGGGTCCGGGAAGGGGCAGAGGGGGCTATGATTTCTATCGGCGCACGAAGCCAGCTGGTGTATACTCTGTAGCTATTGTGATTCGAAATCGCTATCCCGGCTCCCCGAGCCCGCATTTGTTCCAGCCCGGCTGGGTAATGACCGCTCCCCTCTTCCTTTGATCTCATCCGGAACCATATCGCCCCACCGAAGCGGTGCCTGCCCGCGGATTCAGGAACAGGTCCGCTACTGTGGCCAAAACTTTTGAGGAGAGAAATCGCATGAAGAATCTGTTCGTCGGAAACCTGAGTTTCCGAACCACTGAAACGGAGTTGCGGGTGCTGTTTGAGCCCTTCGGTCAAATCACCCGCATCCATATCGCGACCGACCGTGAGACGGGCCGCTCGCGCGGGTTCGCTTTCGTCGACATGCCGAACGACGAAGAGGCGACGCGCGCGATGACCGCGCTGAACGGAAAGGATTTCGACGGGCGCGCACTGAAGGTGAACGAAGCGCGACCGAAACCCGAACGCGGAGCGGGCGGGCCGAGGCAGAGTCACGGCTCAGGCTCGGGCGGACGCGGAGGACGCGGCGGAGAGCATCGCCGGTTCGACGAGTATCCCGACTTCCCGATGGGAAAGCGCGAGCCACGCTGGTAAGGGGCCGAGCTGATCGATCTTCGCAGGCTTTTCCGACGCGAGCGCGCTTCCCCGGGCGCCGGTATTCATTGCCGAGGCGATCTCTCCCGCCTTCGGCCCGGCGATTGGCGCGTATGGCGGCGCTCGTGAGTCCTAACCCGGCGGCGAGATTCCGTTCCCAGGATCACGACAGCTATCCCAGCTGAATTTTCCTTTTGCAGGACAGGCGTGGGAGGGGTGTGACCTACGGCTTTCCGGCAGCGCGCGACTATACTGTGCGCATGGACCAGCGGAAAATGTTCTGGTTGCTGGCCAGCGCCATGAGCGTATTGGCCGGATTGGCACTGCCGCTGATCTGGAGTCTGGCGGCGACGATTCCGATCCTGGTTATGAGTTGGTGGATCGTGTACCGCAGCGACTGGCTCTGACTGACGGTCGCTCGTATTGATTTGCGCGAAAGATTGACTCCTTCCCTTCTTCTCTCTACCATCGCGAGCGATTCCGTAAATTCGCCATGCGTCCGACGACGCACGAGGAGAAGCGCCCATGCCTGTGCCGCAATTGTTGTCCACCGTTGCCCGGCAGGAAACCGCCGGCGGCGTGACCTATCACATCGAAGGGGAGCTGGTGCCGGTGCTGTCAGTGGAGCTGGGCGCGGCTCCCGTCTTTTTCGAGCACCACATTCTGTTGTGGAAGGATCCGGGCGTTGAAATCGGGCTGAAGGCGCTGAGCGGGTCATTCAAGCGCGTGCTGGCCGGGATGCCGATTTTCCTCACCGAGGCGCGGGGGCCGGGACGAATCGCTTTCAGCCGCGACGGCGCGGGGCACGTCTTCGCCGTGCACTTGAAGCAGGGTGAAACCATCGAGGTCCGCGAGCACCAGTTTCTGGCGGCCACCGACAACGTCGATTACACGTTCAATCGCGTGAAGGGCATCTCGAACATGCTCTTCGGGGGCACGGGATTTTTCATCGATTCCTTCACATCCCGGCAAGGTGAAGGCATCGTCTGGCTGCATGGTTACGGCAACGTGTTCGAGGTTACGCTGGCGCACGGCGAATCGATCGATATCGAGCCGGGCGGCTGGCTGCACAAGGATCCCAGCGTGCGGATGGAAACGATCATTCAGCGAGTGACCGCCGGCTTCCTGGCGGGGAGCGGGCAGCTCTTCTGGAACCGATTCACGGGGCCGGGGAGGGTGGGCTTGCAGTCCATGTATCTCCATTTCCCTAGTAAGGAATAGAGAGCTGCGGACACTTTTGCACCTACGGATTTCTTATTGAACCGGCGAAAGCACTGGGACTTGGAAAAAGACTTGCCCTGGCAGGCGGGTATATTCCCAAGTGACTATGAGGCGCTGCTGAGACACGGGCGCGCGGGCAGGAGTGCCCGCGCCACTTGATGCTAGCGGGTCATCGTGCCTAGCCAGACCCAGAAGACTCCGGCTCCGAAGAGGAAGATCGCCATACCGGTCAAGCGAATGGCCCAGTGCATGGCCGGGATCATCTGGCGCGGAACGAGGGGATGGTCAATCCAGAAGTCGAGGGTGTGCGCGACCCACGCGGCGACGTCAAACATCACGACGTCGCCCGCCAGGATCATCAGCAGTGACGGGAAAACTAGCCAGTTGGGATTCGCAATCGCGGTGGCGGTTCCGAAGAGCATCTGGGTGCCCATCGGTGTGAGAGCACTCCCCACAAAGAACAATGAGCAGCCCAGCAGGAATAAACCCATGACCCGCATTTGGAAGATGGCCCCGCGTATCGATCGAGGGATCAGGCTAGGAAGGTTGCCACTGGCGGCGAAGACTTCGGCGAGCACGGCGCACTGCCTCGGCATCCAGACCATGTAGACGCCGACCAGGTACAGGAGCAAGGTGAAGAGCGAGAAGGCAGCGACCACGAGCCACGATCCAGACACGGCATCCTCCCAAGCTTATATGCGATGTAGGTTAATGCCTTTTAAGTAAAAACACCAGGTGCCGTGTGCTCAAAAAGTCACCGATGTAGACATTAACTCTTGTTATTGTAACAGTTACAGGAACACCCCCCTTCTGTGCCCTGTGAACCATTTCTGACAGTGCGCGCCACCTTGGTACTTCTAGGACAGGTGTCCCAAAAGGCGCACACACCGACGGAGATCAGAATTTCATGCTCTTTAGGACGCCGTGCATCTCCTTGTCGTCAAGAACGGGAGCGATCTCGAAGTGAATCAGATCCGCCCAGGAAGCAACCCACTGGTAGAGGGCTTCTACGTCTTTCGTGCTGGCCAGGATGAATCCTTTGTTGGCGGTTGCGGCATGCCAGCGGCCCTCCATCTTGATGCCCCTCGGGGGCATGCCGCCTGTTTGGAGGAAGCGCTCAACGGCGTCTTTGTAGTAAGGGGCGGAAAGCACATACCAGATTCCGAATTTCATGCTGCACCTCCGGACATTGCGTTGGACAGTGCGATGCAGATTGGCCGCGAATCACTGAATAAGCAGCTAGGCTGCCTTGTGGCGCCGCACTTTGTGGGCATCGCGGCGCTTGAAAAATTCGACCTGGTGCAGGCGTTTTTTTGCTTCAGCGAGTGTTTTATAGGGGCCACCCATGTTGCAGCCCAAGCTCGAGAGCACCTGATAACCACCTCGGACCTTCTTGATCATCGCGCACCCCCGGTTTGATCTCATTGTGGCCCGTGGGCAATACAAGTCAATGGTCAGGTTGAGCAAGCAGTGATACGAGGTCCAGAAGCCTTGTGTGCAGCTTTCGAACCGCGCGAAGTGTCGGCCACGATGCGGAATGGTAGGATGCGGATTGGATTGGCGCGAGGGCGGAGATGCGCCGGGAGCGAGGAGATGGCAGACACGGAGAAAAAAGCGATCCTGGAACGGATCGAGCGGCTCGAGCGGGATAATCGGCGACTGCGGCGCGCCGGGCTGGCGGCGCTCGTTGCCGTGGCCGCGCTGGGTATTCTGGGAGTGGCACAGCCGATTCCCAAAACGCTGACGGCGCATGAACTGGTGCTGACAGACGCGGCTGGGAATATGCGCGCGAAGATCTCGGCGATTGACGGCGCGGTTCCCTACCTCATCTTGTACGACGTGAAGGGGCGGCCGATGCTCTCGCTGAAGGGCGGGGGGCCGCAGCCGGGGCTGGCGATCAACGACATCACAGGGAAGACGCGCGTGATGCTCGGCGGGTTGAGCCCCAATTTGGCGTTTTACGACGATGCTTCCGACACGACCGTTTCGCTGGATGGGGACGCGCTCGGGCCACGCCTGTTATTTTTCGACGCGGCGGGCAAGATGAAGGTGCACCTGGGCGGCCAGGGGCCATCGCTCGATTTGATGGACCGCAACGGGTATGAGACGGATATCGGAGTGAGTACGGCTCCGAATCGCAAGACAGGGGATATGCAGGAGACGACGGCGGCTTCGATTGTGATGTTCAGCAAGGAAGATGAACAGAGGAAATTTATCTGGAGAGCGCCGTAAGGCAGGCAACGACCTCAGCGGCCAGATGAAAAGATTCAGGGGCTAAAGCCCATTTTATTGGAGTGGGTTAATGTCGCGGCTAAAGCCGCGACCCACAAAGACCGCCGCGCAGAGCCGTAGCCGCTTTCGCAAAGTTCCGCTTGCGGCACGACTTCCCGACCAATTGCGTCGGGGCGTGAAGAGCGCGGAAGCCGTTCACATAAGAAGGTGCGGGATGGGGATGCGGCCCTTGGAGAGGGCGAAAAAATGTGGCCAAAGCATTAATAGTTACTTCAATGCCATTGTTATTAAAACAATATACAAGCCCCCTGCCCCTTCAGTAGAGTGGTTCAAACAGGGGCACAACGGTTCGAAGTGTAGAACCGAGCCTTTCACCCGAGGCAACTGCCCAAAGATGGCCCTCAGGGTTCCGGAGCCCACGCCGGATACCAGACAATTTAGGATTCGCGCCCTCATCGGCCCTCGAGGAGGCAGTGCGATGTTTGTGATTGGAGAACGTCTCCGCATGTTGCGCGAGACGAAGGGCATGCCACAGAGCGAGATCGAGCGGCGTACGGGTTTGCTGCGCTGCTACGTTTCGCGGGTGGAAAATGGGCATACGGTCCCCTCAATTGAAACGCTGGAAAAACTGGCGCGGGCGCTCGAAGTACCGCTGTACCAATTGTTTTACGACCAAGAGAACCCGACCACAATGACCACTCTGCCCGGCCGTAAGACGGCGGACGAGATTGCGTCAGGGGCTGATTCGGAACAGCGGCACTTTCTGCACCGTATGGCGGGATTGCTCGAGCGCTTGAGCGAGAACGACCGGCGTCTGCTGCTGCACGTGGCGCAGCGCATGGCCGATCAATAGAGTAGCAGGGAAAAACATCGCTATTCTCGCGGGGCAATGGCCCGCGTGGCCGTGTGGCGGGGCCGCCCCTATCGTGCTCCCCGGAGCACAAGGTAGGAGTCGCCGTAATTTAGGGCGCGGGGCGGGGCCATCGGCTCTCCACTCTGCCTTTCTCTGCCGACCATTACAGGCGAGCCTGCTTTCTCCACGATGCGGCGCAACGATGCGAAGCGGTTCGGGCTCTCCAGCGCCTTTTGGGGCGTGCAAAAACTCTTTGTCTCATTCTTATTCCCTCCTCTCGACTGTTACATACCCTCTGGATTGTTTCTGTGTCGCAGGCGTCGAATAGAGGTTCAGGTTTTCGGTAGATCCAGCTCAGCGCATGTCACCGCTTTCCGCGCTTGACAGGGACGAGCGGGCGACATTAACGTGCTGGCCATCTCCCGATCCTGGTGTGTGATGCGAAGAAAGCTTTCACCTCTGAATTAAGGCTGTGGTAGGTGCCAGCGGGTCGAAGAGAGGATCATGCGTCCATTTAATATCAGGCATCTCTGGAAGGCCATCTGGGTCACTTCCCTATTGGCGTTCGCGGTTTCGGATTTGCCGTGTGCGCAAGGTGGCCCGACCGGAGGGGGGAGTTGAGCTTGAGGGGTCTCGCCTCCCGCATCGGGCAGCTCGAAGGAGAAGGAGCGCTGGCCGTATTCGCACGCGCGCGCGAACTCGAGCGCGCCGGCCGCTCCATCATCCATCTGGAACTCGGGGAGCCCGATTTCCATCCCGCGCCGCCGGTGATCGAAGCCGCCAAATGCGCCATTGACGCCGGCCGCGACCGCTACGTGCCACCAGCGGGCATCCCTGAACTGCGGCGAGCCATTGCCGAATACCTGCACCGGACGCGGCAGTTGAGCGTCGAGCCGGATCACGTTCTGGTCAGCCCGGGCTGCAAGACGGCGCTGTTCATGACGCTGCTCACGCTCGTCGAGCCCGGAGATGAGGTGCTCTACCCCGATCCCGGCTTTCCACTCTATCGTTCCCTCACCCGCGCTCTCGGCGGCGTTCCCGTTCCCTATCGCCTGACGCGGGAAAACCGCTTTCTGCCGGACGCGGGCGAAATGGAAGCGGCGATCACACCGCGGACGTGCGTTCTCCTTCTCAACTCACCCGGCAATCCGACCGGCTCGGTGATGGACGAGCGCGTGCTTGGCCAGTTGGCGCGACTGGCGGTGAAGCACGATCTTTTCGTCGTCTCCGACGAGATCTACGCGCGCATCGTCTACGACGCTCCCTTCCGTTCGATCGCCGGCCTGCCCGAGATGGGCGAAAGAACAATCGTCGTCGACGGATTCTCGAAGAGCTTCGCGATGACCGGCTGGCGGCTGGGCTATGCCGTCGCGCCACCGGAAGTACATCTTGGCCTGAGAATGCTGGTTGAGAATTCCTACACGTGCACTTCGGAATTCATTCAGTGGGCGGCGATCACGGCGCTCGAGGATCCCTCCGGAGCGGTTCCGGCGATGATTGCCGAGTATCGGCGCCGCCGGGAACAGTTGCTGGGCGGGCTGAACACGATTCCGGGCTTCTCCTGCCTGGAGCCGGAAGGCGCTTTCTATGCCTGGGCGGATATTTCCGGGACGGGGCTCAGCGATCGAGAGATCGCCCGGTACCTGCTGGAAGAGGCGGGCGTCGCCTCGATTCCCGGCTCGGCGTTCGGCGCGGCGGGGGCCGATTTCCTGCGCTTCTCGTTCGCCTCGAGCGCGGCGCAGCTCGAGGAGGCGGCCGCGCGCATTCGTAAGGTTTCCTCCCGGTGGGCTTCGGCTCCAGCCAGAAGTTCCCAGTGAAGGTCCTCGTCATGAAATTCAAACATAGATACGTTTGGCTGATTCTGCTCGGATGGCTCGGTTTCGCGCCGGCTTTGGGCGGCCAGTCGCGGCCGTTCCCCGGCAAGGATGTCTCCGCACTCTACCAGCGATTGCTGGAACAGATCGATCGCATCCCGATCATCGACAATCATTCCCATCCGGGGTACCCGGACGATCCGGACGTCGACGCGATGGCGCTGCCGCCCGATGAATCCGTCCCCTATCGCCTGCGATCTTCCAACCCGGAACTGATCGAGGCCGACAAGGCGCTCTTCGGCTATCCCTACGACGATTTCTCTCCGGCGCACGCCAAGTGGCTCGATGCGAAAAAGGCCGCGCTCGAAAAAACCTATGGGAACGAATACTTTTCACACATCCTCGATCAAGTCGGCATCCAGTACGTCGTCGCGAATCGTGTCGCCATGCCCGCCTATCTCGATCCGGCGCGGTTCCGCTGGGTGTTCTTCGTCGATTCGTTCCTGTTCCCGCTGAACAACCGCCG
>JAGWOX010000241.1 GCA_028877145.1 Acidobacteriota bacterium
CAGCCCATCTGCCGCCGCTCCGGCTTCCGCAACCGCACTGCACCCCTCGCTTCGCCCACTGCCACTTCCTCTGGTTGGCTCATGAACCTCTTATACCGATAAACCAAACCGAACGCACGAAAAAGTCACAGCCTCTCAGGATGACAGGCTTGTTTCAATGACAGGCTTGTTTCAATGACAAGCTTGTTAGACAGCGCTACAGGGTTCCATGGCGGCGCTCACGAGGTTCTTGAATTGCGCGGACGAGATTCTTCAACAGCGCTCGCGAGGCTATTGAAGAGTGCTGGCGGGGTTCTTGAGTAGCGCCGGCAGCGCTCCTTGTTCGAAATGCGGGCTACGGGAAAAGGCCGCGGGTGGCGGTGGCTTCGGCGACTCGGCCGACGGCGAGAGCATAGGCGCCGTGGCGGAGATGGGTGCGGTGCTTCTGGGCGGAGCCGGCCACCTCGGCGAAGGCGCGGCGCATGACCGCTTCGAGCTTGGCGTTCACATCGCTTTCGGTCCAGGAATATCCCTGCTGGTTTTGGACCCATTCGAAGTAGCTGACGGTGACGCCGCCGGCGTTGGCGAGAATATCGGGCACAAGGTAGGTGCCCTTGCGATGGAGGATTTCGTCGGCGTGGGGCGTGGTGGGGCCGTTGGCGGCCTCGACGATGATGCGAGCCTTGATCTGGTCGGCATTGGCGAGGGTGATGACGTTTTCGAGCGCGGAAGGGACGAGGATGTCGCACTTGAGGGTGAGCAGATCGTCGTTGGTGATGCGGGAAGTGCCGGGCATGCCGACGACGGTGCCGGTGCGGTCCTTATAGCGCTGGGCGCGGAGAGGATCGATGCCGCGGGCGTTGTAGGCGCCGCCGCGGGAATCGCTGATGGCGACGATCTTCGCCTTTCGTTCGGCGAACAGGCGGCAGGCGATGCCGCCGACGTTGCCGAAACCCTGAATGGCCACGCTGGCGTTGCGCAGCGGGATTTTCTTCTGCTTGCAGGCCTCCTCGGCGATCACGACGACACCGCGCGAGGTGGCTTCGTTGCGGCCCTCGGAGCCGCCGAGGGATATGGGTTTGCCGGTGACGACGCCGGGAACGGAATGGCCAACCATGATTGAGTAGGTGTCCATGATCCAAGCCATGGTCTGAGCGTCGGTGTAGACGTCCGGAGCGGGGATATCGGATTCCGGACCGATGATCGGCAGAATCTCGTAGGCGTAGCGGCGGGTCATGCGCTCGATTTCGCCCTTGCTCATGCGCTTCGGGTCGCAGATGACGCCGCCCTTGCCGCCACCGAAGGGAATATTGACGGCGGCGGTTTTCCAGGTCATCCAGGCGGCGAGCGCCTTGACTTCATCGAGCGACACGTTGGGGTGGTAGCGGATGCCGCCCTTGGCCGGACCGCGAGCGACGTTGTGCTGGACGCGGTAGCCGGTGAAGATTTTCGTCTGGCCGTTATCCATTTCGACGGGGAGGGAAACCTCGAGAATGCGCCGCGGCACGCGCAGTATCTGGCGAACACCGTTCTCGAGCTTCAAGAGCTCGGCGGCCATATCGAACTGGAGCTGAGCGATATGGAAGGGGTTGAGATCCTCGCGCGGAGGCATGCGCGGGGGAATCACTGGCCGGGTGACCGTCGCCATCAGATCTCCTCCTTCTCCTTCAGGTTTCCAAATCGTTGCGGCATCTGGAACATGCGGCCCTCGGCGGCACGGCCGCAATGCGGACCGCGTTGAACAGAAGCAACTTCAGGGGCTTAGGCTCCCTTGATTCCGCCGACCTTATGTCGCGGCTCCCGAATTCGTCGGGACAGGTTGCGCCGCGACCCACAAACATTCAGGCATTCTTCCGAAGCCGTTAAAGCCTTGCTCTGCTCTTACGGGACCTCAACCGACTTTTCAAGCGCGGGCGGAATGGCGCTGCCGCGCGATGTAGCGCATCCGGCACTCTTCCGAACAGAAGTGGAGGACCTTTCCCTCCTCTTCCAGGCGGTGGGAAATGTCTTCCGCCACGTAGGTGCCGCAGGCCGGATCGCGATGCAAGGTCTTCATCGGAGCCGGTGGCTGCGATTCAACCTTGGGCGGGCGCGCCTGCCGCCCGGGCTTACGACCGAAAATCCGCCGGATCAACCAGACTGCAAAAATCACCCAGAGGACGGTCTCGATCAATGGAACGAGAAATTCCATGACCTTATGTTACGCCCGCCTTGTCCCCTGGTGGCATATGGCCCAATGCTCCAGCAATAAGAAATGGTGGCCGCAGTTTATGCATTGGGAAAATACCGTGTCAACGGAAACCACGGAAAAAAGAGGATTTGGCGGTTGCGGGGAAGACACGGGCGGGCAGGCAGGGGCGGTCCGAATGCTCGTAATCTACTGAATATACTTGCCTTAACTGGCAGATCGCTCGAAACGGGGGGTCGGGCGGTCTATTTCGTTCCGAGAGCGGGAATCCGCTCGACGCCCATGTAGGGGCGCAGGACCTCGGGAATCAGGATGGAGCCGTCGGGCTGTTGGTAGTTTTCGACCAGGGCTACCCAGGTGCGGCCGACGGCGAGCCCGGAACCGTTGAGCGTGTGGACGTAGTCGGCGCGGCCGCCGGTTTTGGGGCGGAAACGGATGCCGGCGCGGCGAGCCTGGAAGGATTCGCAATTCGAGCAGGAAGAGATTTCCATGAAGCCGTTGGTTGAGGGCAGCCAGACTTCGATGTCGTAGGTTTTGGCGGAGGCGAAGCCCATGTCGCCGGTCGAGAGCAGGACGACGCGGTGATGCAGGCCGAGGCGCTGAAGCAGGTCTTCGGCGTCGCGGACGAGGCTTTCATGCTCGGCGTAGCTCTGATCGGGGAGGGTGAACTTGTACATCTCGACTTTCTGGAATTGGTGCTGCCGGACGATGCCGCGCGTGTCCCTGCCCGCGGCGCCGGCTTCGGAGCGGAAACAGGCGGTCCAGGCGCAGACGCGAAGCGGGAGCAGGTCGGCGTCGAGCGTTTCGCCGCGATAGAGGTTCGTGAGTTCGACTTCGGCGGTCGGCGTCATCCACCAATCGGTGGCTTCGAGGTGAAACATGTCCGCGGCGAATTTCGGGAGCTGGCCGACTGCGGTGAGCGATTCGGTGCTGACGATGAATGGCGGCAGGAATTCGGTGTAGCCATGCTCGCGCGTGTGGACGTCGAGGAAGAAATTCGCGAGCGCGCGTTCGAGCCGTGCGCCGAGGCCGCAATAGAGAGCGAAGCGCGAGCCGGCGATGCGGGCGGCGCGTTCGAGATCGAGAATGCCGGCGGCTTCGGCGACTTCCCAGTGCGGGCGCGGCGTGAGATCGAATTTCGGCGGCTGACCCCAGCGGCGGACCTCGACGTTATCGCTCGAATCGCGGCCGATGGGGACGGAGGAATGCGGGAGATTGGGGACAGTGAGCAGAAACTCGCGCAGGCGCTCGTCGAGCTCGGCGATGCGTTCGTCGAATTGCTTGATTTGCTGGGAGGTCTGCTTCATCTCGGCGGAGATGGCGGAGATGTCTTCGCCGGCTTTTTTGCGGCGGCCGATGTCCTCGCTGACGCGATTGCGATGGGCTTTGAGCTGCTCGGCTTCCGTGATCAGTCGGCGGCGCTCGGTGTCGATCGATTGGAAGGCGTCGAGATCGAGAGAGACGCCGCGGTTTTCCGTCATTTTGCGGATGACGTCCAGATGGTCGCGAACGTAGCCGAGATCGAGCATAGAGGAAACAGAGTAGCGCAAGTGGGAGCGGCGGGGAAAGTTGGGGCCGGAAAGATGGCACACAGAGGACACAGAGAAAGGACGGAGGGCACGAAGGATTGGGGCGCGTCTCAGCATGATCGGCGCGGGCGGACGGCGGTACTGGGGAAGGGCTAGTGTGCTAGCATCAAAGAGTCTATGAAAAATCGCGATGTGTTCATTGCGAGCGCTGCTCGCACGCCGATCGGAAATTTCGGAGGCACCCTGAAAGACATGGGCGCCGTGGAGATGGGAATTCATGCTGTCCGGGCCGCGCTCGAGCGCGCCTTTGGCTCCCTTCCGCCGGAGCGGAAGCCGGGCGAGGCAGGGCTCGAAAAATGGCCGTTTGGGTGGAAGATCGACGAGGTGATCATCGGCAACGCGCGGGAAGCGGGCGTGGGGCCGAATCCGGCGCGGCAGGTGGCCTGGCGCGCGGGGCTCGGCGACGACACGCCGGCGTTCACGGTGAACATGGCCTGCGCTTCGGGATTGCAGACGGTGGCGCTGGCTGCGCAGCGGATCGGGCTCGGCGAGGCGGAGATGATCGTTGCCGGCGGCATGGAATCGATGAGCCGCGTACCGTACATGTTCGACGCGCGGTGGGGCGTGAAGATGGGGCATCAGCCGCTGGTCGACGGGATGTATCGCGACGGATTTCTTTGCCCGATTTCAGAAATGATCATGGGCGAAACGGCGGAACTGCTCGCCGATCAGTACAAGATCGGCCGCGAGGAGCAGGACGAATATGCCCTGGAAAGCCAGCGGCGCGCCGCGCGCGCCACGGCCGAATGCCATCTCAAGGCGGAACTTGCGCCGATCGATATTCGGGACAGGTCGGGGAAAGTCACCCGCTTCGAGCATGACGAACATGTCCGCGACGACGTGAAACCGGAAAGCCTGGCGAAACTGAAACCGGTGTTCCGGAAAACGGGCACTGTCACGGCGGGGAATTCTAGCGGGATCACGGATGGAGCCGCGGCGCTGGTGCTCGTGAGCGGCGACAAGGTGAAGGAATTGGGGATCAAGCCGCTGGCGCGCGTTTCGGACGCTTCGATTGCGGCCGTCGATCCGCGCATCATGGGGATTGGGCCGGTGCCGGCGGTGCGGAAACTCGAAGAGCGAACCGGGCGCAAGCTGGCGGATTACGACTTGGTGGAATTGAACGAGGCGTTCGCGGCGCAGGTGCTGGCCTGCGATCGGGAGCTGCATTTCGACCGCGAGCGGATGAATCCGAATGGCGGCGCGATCGCGCTTGGCCATCCGATCGGATGCACCGGGGCACGCATTCTGACGACGCTGGTGCACGAACTGCGGCGGCGCGGCGGGCGATGGGGACTCGCGACACTGTGCGTTTCGGGCGGGCTGGGCATGGCGCTCGAGATCGAAGCGGTTTGAGGGAGTTGACGGGGTGAAGGGACGGACACGGGTAGCGGGGCGCGGGTTGATTCGCCGGGCGTTGTGTTCAGCGTGGGGAAATTATGGACGATCCGTCGATGCGGATGCTCCCAATCGGGCCGGAAGAGGAACCCGTGCGTTCGCCCGTGATTGAACATGAGCGACGGCGGCGGTGGCTCATCCGGCTGATGGTGCTCGCGGGCGCCTGTTGCGTGGCGTTTGGACTGACGACGCTGTGGCTGACGCGGCTCGCGACGCCACTGGCTATCGCCGAGGCGGATTCGCAGGCGACGAGCGTGGTGCGGGCGCATTTTGCGGCACTCGAGCGCGGGGATTTCCGCACGGCCTACGGCCAGTTTTCTTCAGAGTATAGAGAACGGATCCCGTTCGAAATTTTCCACGGGATGATGATGGAGCACTGGCGGCTGCTGCGGGGGAAGGTGATTGTGGTCCCGCAATCGGCGACGCCGGACCGCGTGGTGCTGGAGATCGGCTTCAGCGGAGAGGATGGCTCGACGCTGAACGCGGAATTTACACTCGTGCACGAATTGTCGCGCTGGTGGATCAACAATGTGCGCTGGGGGCGCGAACGGGCGGGACACTTGATTCAGACGTGAGCGTTGTCCCGGATATAGCGGCGCCCTTCGGGGCGGCAACTTTTCGCGACGGAGGAGAAAAGGTGGCGGGCTGAAGTGTATGGTGCCAGGACATCCTTTACAGTGGTTGCCACGACATCCTTTACAGGTGGGGTAGAGTTTCCGGCCGAGGAGGTCGGGAGCGATGCCTTGGAGGAGCGTGGAGGTGAGCGAGCAGCGAGTATGGTTTGTGGTTCGCTT
>JAGWOX010000242.1 GCA_028877145.1 Acidobacteriota bacterium
GAACGACCTGAGCAAAATCAATGCTGCATTCTTCACAATGAACGGCTATATTAGCGTTTTGTTCCTGGTATTTTGGGGCGTGGCCGTGTGTTTCGGCCGCCCGTGATGCCGCAGGCGATCATGACCGAACTCAAAATCAGCGATTCCCGGCTGGAGCCCATCGCCGGAAAAGTTCTCGCGGGCGAGCGCCTCTCGTTCGACGACGGCGTGGCCTTGTTCCGCACGAACGACCTCTTGGCCGTCGGCTGGCTCGCCAATCACGTGCGCGAAAAGCGCCACGGCGATATCTGCTATTACAACGTCAACCGGCACATCAATCCGACGAACGTCTGCGTGGCCCATTGCCGGCTGTGCGCCTTCGGCCGCTCGCCGGACGCGCCCGGCGCCTACACCTACGCGCTCGAGGAGATTTACCAGCGCGCCGCGCAGGGCGTTTCCGAGGGCGCGACGGAATTCCACATCGTCGGCGGGCTGCACCCTTCGCTCACTTTCGATCATTACCTCGAAATGATTCGCGGCCTGAAACAGCGCTTCCCGCACGTGCACCTGAAGGCGCTGACGATGGTCGAGATCGGCTACTTCTCGCGCATCACGAAGCTCACGCCGCGCGAGGTTCTCTTGCGGCTGAAAGAAGCCGGCGTCGATTCGATGCCCGGCGGCGGCGCCGAGATTTTCAATCCGCGCGTGCGCAAGGTGATCTGCGACCACAAGACGAGCGGCCGCCTGTGGCTCGATATCGCGCGCACGGCGCACCAGATCGGCCTGCGCTCGAACGCCACGATGCTCTACGGACACATCGAAACGCACGAAGAGCGTGTCGAGCACCTGGTGCAGTTGCGCGAATTGCAGGATGAAACCGGCGGCTTCGTCACGTTCATTCCGCTCGCTTTCCATCCGGAAAATACGGCGCTCGCGCACTTGCCGAAGCCGACCGGGATCGACGATCTGAAGCTGATCGCCGTCTCTCGCCTGCTGCTCGATAATTTCGACCACATCAAGGCCTACTGGATCATGCTCACGCCGCCCGTCGCGCAGATCGCGCTGCGCTTTGGTGCGGACGATATCGACGGCACGGTGATCGAGGAAAAGATCTATCACGATGCCGGAGCGACCACTCCGCAGCACATGACCCGCGCCGGCCTCGAGCGCCTGATCCGCGCCGCGGGCCGCGTCCCCTTCGAACGCGACACGCTCTACCGGCCCATCGACCGCTCGAAGCTCCCACCCGTGTCGCCCAATCCCGACGTCACCATCAGCATCAACGTGTGACGGCCGGCCGCCCCAGACCAATGACACGACCGGTTCTCTTAGGGCACGTGTTTCCTCAAGGCTGCCATGGCGCGTGGCCGGCCATGGTATAAGCATCGCGCATGAACTCGCTCCGAAAGCAAAATCTGCACCTCATCCGATTGGCCGGGATCGACGTGTCCTTGCACTGGTCCTGGTTTCTTGTGGCGGCCTTTGAGATCAGCAGCCGCACCGGAACCTATTCCTCGCCGATCTGGAATGTGCTGGAGTATCTGGCGCTCTTCCTGATTGTCACGATGCACGAATTCGGCCACGCGCTCGCTTGCCGGCAGACGGGAGGAACGGCGAATCGGATCGTGCTCTGGCCGCTCGGCGGGGTGGCCTACGTGAGCCCGCCGCCACGGCCGGGCGCCACGCTCTGGAGCATCGCCGCGGGACCGCTGGTGAACGTGGCTCTGATTCCGGTTCTGTATCTGCTCTCGGGAATGAGCCACACGCTGGGCTGGGCGCAAACCATGCCCGACGTCTACACGCTGCTGCACGCGGTCGTCCTCATCAATTGGGGCCTGCTCATCTTCAATGTGTTGCCGATTTACCCTCTCGACGGCGGGCAGATTCTTCGGTCGCTTCTCTGGTTCTTGATGGGCCGCGCTGCGAGCCTGACCGCGGCCACGATGATCGGCATGGTCGGCGTAGTAGGGCTGATCGCGGTTGCCGTGTGGGTGAAATCTGTCTGGTTCGGCGTCCTGGCCATTTTCATTTTGATGAATTGCGGGGAGGGCTTCGGCAGGCGCGAGCGCTGTCGCGTTTGGCCAAATTGCCCCGGCGAGACGGATTCTCCTGTCCCTCGTGCCAGTCCGCTCCGCTTCTCGGAGCTTTTTGGAAGTGCACGAAATGCCAAGCTCGATACGACACTTTCCTCTCGCAGGCCACCTGTCCCCAGTGCGGCGCGCAGGAGGCGATGACCCAATGCGTCGACTGCGGCCGTTTCCATCCGGTAAGCGAGTGGAGCGCCTCCACGTTGGCCTCACCCAGGCAAGCCTGACGACACACGAACGTGTGTGGTAGCCACGGTCAGCGGATTTCTGACCGTGGGCCTGTGGCGGCGGGGAATTACGACACGGCCCCATTCATCGTCTTGCCCGTTCCGGGGCTCTAACGTCACTCTCGGCTTTACGAAACCCCACGGTCAGAAAACCGCTGATCGTGGCTACCCGGTTCTTGTCGTTTCTTCTGCGCTCATGAGAAATACCGCTTGTGGATTGCACAGGCGCGCGGGCAGGAGTGCCCGCGCCACTTGCTGCGCCTTTGCATGCGGGCTCGGCTTCGTGCGATGCTCAGCGTAGCCAGTGCCATGAAATTCCGCGAAGCGTTGAAGCGAGCTGTTGCAGAGCTGCGCGCGGCGAATGTCCCTTCGCCGGTGCGGGCTGCCGAATTGCTGCTGATGCACGTTGCCGGCGCGAGCCGCGCCTGGATTTACGCGCACATCGATGATCCGCTCGACGGGGCCGCGGCCGAGCAATATGGCGCGCTCGTCGCAAAACGCGCGGCGGGCACGCCTACGCAATATCTCACCGGCATGCAGGAATTCTGGGGCATGGAAATCGAAGTCACGCCCGATGTGCTGATTCCGCGGCCGGAAACCGAGCATGTGGTCGAAGTGGCGCTCGCGCGGCTCGGGCAGGAGCGTTCGCGCGAGCGATTGCGCGTCGTCGATGTCGGCACCGGCTCCGGCTGCATCGCGTTGGCGCTTGCGCGGGAACTGCCGCAGGCGCGCATTTTCGCCACGGACATTTCCGCGCGCGCTCTGGTTGTCGCTCGCCGCAACGCCGCGCGCCATGGCCTCGCCGATCGCATCGCGTTTGTGGAAGCGAGCCTGCTCGCGCCGTTTCCGCCGCGCTCGTTCGATGTGGTGGTCAGCAATCCGCCGTACGTCAGCCGGAAAGATGCCGCATCGCTCCCGCGCGAAGTTCGCGAGCATGAGCCGCATCTGGCCCTGTTTGCCGGCGAAGAGGGCGTGGAGGTGTATCCGGGTTTGATTGCCGAAGCTGCCGAGCGCCTGGTTGCCGGCGGCCTGCTGGTGATGGAACTCGGCTACGACGTGAGCGAACGCGTGGAGGCCCTGCTCGATACGGCCGAATGGCGCGAAATCGACATCAACAGCGACCTGGCGGGCATCCCGCGCGTGATTGCCGCTTCTCGCATCTAAAATTCACTCACCGGCTTCCATTCCTGGCACAAGGCAAAGGCGTCCATACAGAGGGCGGAAGGACGGAGGGCACGGAGACTAAGAAGAGGGACAAGTCCATGCTTGCGGCTTGCCCCGTCCCTGTCGCATCTCTGCGGAAGAGACCTCTTAGTGGCTGTCTCCGTCGTGATCCACGTCGGCCGGACCACCCTTCACATTCCCCTTGAACCCTCCCTGCGCATCCTGCATTTTTTCGCTGAGGGTGACCGTGTCTTGCGGCAAGTTCGCCGAGGGCTGCTGATTGCTCTGTTTTGAAACACCTGACGATTGCTGGTACGCACTGGATTGCTGGCCTGCTTGAACCGGACTGACCATTTGGGTTGCCTCCCTCGTGCTCCATCGGCCGCACGAGGGAGAACTTTAGGGAAAGTGCAGACGTCAGTTTGAAGAAAGGAGAATGCCGGAGGCGGGGTCTTTGCTTTTTGCCTACAAACGCGGCTCGGAGTACGCTTTGTGTGCGCTGGACTTATGATCCCGGGGAGCCGATTCCGGCTTGTCTTAATGGCGACCGCCGTTCTGGCGGCCGCCGTCGTCGTCCTGCCTCTCGCCGCATCCACGCCGCAGGAGCACCGTCCCACGACGAACGAAGCGGAATGGCTGGTGCGCCAATTCGAAGCAACCGAATGGCGTGCGGATTATCAGGCCTGGCGAAAAAAGCACGCGGCGGCCGGATGCCGGGAATTCCATGGCGACGGCAGCTCGCTTTTCATCCCGGATCTGTGGAGCTACCGCTGCATCAGCCTTTCGGGCTCGGCGCGCGTCAATCGGTTCTTCTACATTCTGAATTCCACGAACCCGCCGGAAAGTCGGCTGGATCAATTCCTGGGAGAAATTTGGGAATCGCGCGACGTGCCGCTCTCGACCGTCCAGCGAATGCACAACCGGATCGAAGCGCTGCTCATCCGGCAGTACGGCCAGCCTGAGGCGCCGGACACGACGCCGGCGGGAGTGGTAGCGTGGGGTTCGGGCGATTGGCGTTTGCTGCGCGTCTGGCATCTGCCCGATCGCGAGGTCTATCTCTACATTCGGAAAACGCCCGGCCAACGCGTGGCCGTGGGCCTGCTCGCGCGCGATCGCTCGCTGGATCTGGCCAGCCGCGAGGAGGGGCAGCAGCTTCTGCTGGAGCTACAGCCATCGACCGTGGTCGAAGACCAAATCGATAGCCGCCTCTCGGCGGCGCTCGCAAAGGATTTCCCCACAGCCTCCGAAATGCTCGGCGATACCGACACGCAGCCGTCATCCGATGCCGTCTATGACGCCGCATCTGAAATGTCTCGTGTGGCTCTCAGCGCGACGCCCGAGCTTCGCCCCATGCTGCTGCTCGCTGCGGATCGCCTGGTGTCGCGCTGGCGCCTGCCGGAACAGCAGAAATTGCCCTCGGGACTCGACGCACGCGTAAAACAGCTCGGCTCGACCGCCGGGGCGCATTTCGCCTGGAATTCATTGGACGATTCCTGGAGCTATCAGCACGATCTGCTGTGGTCAGCATGGCGCGCGGCGCCCGAAAGCGAGTGGGGCCAGGACGCTTTCTTTCTGTTGCTCGCGAGCGGCTGGGATACGTCCGGCGTCTGCCATAACGGCACCGACCAGTTCCGCACGGTGATCGAGCAGGGCCAGAAATTTCTGGCGAGCAATCCTTCCTCGCCCTTGCGATTGCCGGTGACGTACCTGTTGGCCGAGGCGTACGAGACGTGGTGGTCGCTCAGCGAATGGTCTTCCTGTTCGCCGGTCATCGACCTGGGCCCGAGCCCGTGCCGCGCGTCGCCCGCAAGCGCGCGCTACCAGTCGGACGCCGAAGCCGCGCGACAGCAAGCCATCGCCGATTACGAAGCGCTGCTCGCCTCCGATCCTTCCATCTACGGCACGCCCGCTTTGCGGCGGCGCCTGGCGCGACTGAAGCTCGGCATCGATACGAATCAGCGCCAGTTCTATTGTCTCTACGACTAGAAGCGTCGCTGCCGGAGCCGCCGCCACCCCAAGCCGGGCACAGAACACTTTACGTTTTTTCTTCGCCATGCCATTCTGAAGGGCTGTCGCGCGCCCCATGCCCAAGCTGGCTCAATTCCGGGCCAAATCGTCGGATTCTTCCACTTCGTCCGCCGCTCCCGCTTCTTTCCCTACTGCGATACTCCACGTCGATATGGACGCCTTTTTCGTTTCGGTCGAATTGCTGGAGCGGCCCGAACTGCGGGGCAAGCCGGTGGTCGTTGGCGGGCGGCCGGACCAGCGCGGGGTGGTATCGGCGGCGAGTTACGAAGCGCGGAAGTTCGGGATCCAGTCGGCGATGCCGCTGCGCACCGCAGGCCGGCTGTGTCCCACGGCCACGTTTCTTCCGGTGCGCCACGACTTGTACGTCGAGTACAGAGACCGCATCGCCGCGATCCTCGAACGGTTCTCGCCGATCTTCGAAATGGCGTCGATC
>JAGWOX010000243.1 GCA_028877145.1 Acidobacteriota bacterium
AGTTTCGCCTTCAGCGGCATCTTCCAATTGCCGTGGTCGATTGACGTTGCGCCAATCATGGTGGTGGGCTCGGCCCGGCCGTACAACGCGACGCAGGGCAAGGACGTGTTCGGCTTTGGCGGCCGCACGAGCACCCCTCATGCCTTCGTCCTCGCAAACGACCCCAGTAATCTGACCGCGACGAAGACCTACACATCCGCTCAGTTGATCGCCTGCCAGAATGCCGGGACGTGCTACCAGTTGCCCTACGACGCTCTCCGCGGCCAACCCTACTTCGATCTCGACATGCGCGTCGGCAAGACCATCCGCTGGCACGACCGGTACAACCTCCAGCTCTTCTTCCAGGCCTTCGATGTGACCAACCGCGCCAATTTCGGCAGCAGCTACACCGGCAATGTCCAGTCTTCCAACTTCGGAAAGCCGAACGCCTACATCACCCCGGACGGTGTGATCGTCCCCAAGTCGTTCCGGGGCGAATTCGGCTTCCAATTCAGCTTCTAACCGAAGCATGACAAGCGGGCGGGCTCGCGTTCGCGGGCCCGCCTTTTTTTTTGCGTAAGCGTTAATGCAGCAGAAGAACCTCATGGCCCGGTTCGGGTCGCCGTTGTACAATCCGCCCGAATTCGACGACGGAGGTTTTCATGGCTGTTGGGAACCGCAAATGGCATGGGTTTCGGCAAGGGATCCTGTTTTTGTTCGTCTTCCTGGCGTTCGGAGCGAAGGCTCCGGCGCAGCAATTACAAAAGGACTCGCTTCACGGCATGAAGTACCGCCTCATAGGGCCGTTCCGCGGTGGGCGAGTGGAAGCGGTTGCCGGCGTATCGGGAACCAACACGTTCTATTTCGGCGGCGTGGCCGGTGGCGTGTGGAAGACGACAAACGCCGGCCTGACGTGGTCTCCCATGTTCGACAAGGAGCCAATCGCCTCGATCGGCGCCCTCGCCGTCGCCCCATCGGACCCCAACATTATCTATGCCGGCACGGGCGAACCTTGCCTACGCCAGAACATCACTTACGGCAACGGCATGTACAAATCGACCGACGCGGGCAAGACGTGGACGCACATCGGTCTCGATGACACGCGCCACATCGCCAAGGTGCTGGTCGATCCGCGCGATCCGAATCTGGTGCTCGTGGCCGCGATCGGTCACGCCTTCGGGCCAAACGCCGAGCGCGGCGTCTTCCGCTCGACCGACGGCGGCACGACCTGGACGAAAGTTCTCTACAAGGACGAAAACACCGGCGCCGTCGATCTCGTATTCGATCCCACCAACTCTCACATTCTGTACGCCGCTCTCTATCAGGTGCGCCGCCAGCCATGGACTTTGACGAGCGGCGGCCCGGGCAGCGGAATCTACAAATCGACCGATGAAGGCCGCACCTGGAAGCAGATCGAGGGCCACGGCCTGCCCGAAGGCGTGCTGGGAAAGATCGGCCTTGCGGTCGGCGCCGATGGCGAAACGGTTTACGCGCTGATCGAAGCGAAAAAAGGCGGGCTCTACGTTTCCCATGACGCCGGCGAAACCTGGCACTTCGTCAACGGCAACCACGAATTCATCCAGCGCGCCTGGTACTTCACGCACATCTTCGCCGACACGAAGAACACCGGAACGATCTACATCCTGAACGTGGGCATGTATCGTTCGACCGACGGCGGGCATGTGTGGGCGCGCGTGCGCGCGCCGCACGGCGACAATCACGACCTCTGGATCGACCCCGCCGATCCGAGCCGATTGATTCTCGGCAACGACGGCGGCGCCACGATTTCCACCGATTGGTCGAAGACCTGGAGCACGGAGAACAACCAGCCGACCGCGCAGTTCTACCACGTCTCGGCTGACAACCGCTTCCCCTTCTACCTCTACGGAGCGCAGCAGGATAATTCCAGCGTGGCGATCGCCAGCGGCACGGCCCACGGCTATATCGGCCGGCAGGACTGGTATGACGTGGGGGGCGGTGAGAGCGGCTACGTCGTTCCCGATCCCGCCGACCCGAATGTCGTTTACGGCGGCACCTATTTCGGCATCCTTACGCGCTACGACCATCGAACCGAGCAGTCGCTGCTGATCTCGCCCTGGCCGGATGATCCCGACGGCTGGCCGGCCGCGGATCAGAAGTACCGCTTCTCCTGGGTGCCGGGATTCGCAATCTCGCCGTGGGATCCGAACACGATCTACTTCGCCAGCCAGGTGCTCTTTAAATCCACCAATCGCGGCATGAGTTGGACGGTCATCAGTCCCGACCTCAGCCGCAACGACAAGTCGAAGCAGGGACCCTCCGGCGGGCCGATCACGAAAGATCAGGCCAGCGCCGAATATTTCGACCTGATCTTCGCCGTGGCCGAATCGCCCGTGCAGCGTGGCGTGATCTGGGCGGGGACCGATGATGGTCTCGTCTGGGTGACGCGCGATGGCGGCGCGCATTGGGATAATGTTACGCCCAAGGATCTGCCGGCCTGGAGCAAGGTGAGCCTGATCGACCCTTCCCCGGGAAGCGCGGGGGCGGCCTACGTTGCGGTGACGCGTCTCAAGAACGATGACCTGCACCCCTACATCTGGAAAACGACCGACTACGGCAAGACGTGGACCTCCATCACCAACGGCATTCCCGTGGGCGCGGTGGTTCGCGCTGTGCGCGAGGACCCCAAGCGTCCCGGCTTGCTCTTCGCCGGAACGGAGCTCGGCGTCTATGTTTCGTTCAACGATGGCGAGCTCTGGCAGCCGCTCAAGCTGAACCTGCCGACCGTCCCGGTGCGCGATCTGGCAATCAAGGATAGCGACCTCGCAATTGCTACCCATGGCCGCGCCTTCTGGATCCTCGACGACATCACCCCGCTTCGACAGATGACCGGGACGACGCTCGACGAGCCCGTTCACCTGTTCAGCCCGGCCACCGCGGTGCGCTTCCGCTCCGGCGGGTCTTTTGTTCCTCGCGGCGCCGCCGTCGGACAGAACCCGCCCGATGGAGTCATCGTCGATTACTACCTGAAGTCGAAGCCCGCGGGCGATGTCACGCTCGATATCCTCGACACCAAAGGGAATGTGATCCGCTCGTTCACCAGCAAGGAAAAGCCGGAGCAGAGTTGCCCCGGCGAATTTCCCGAACCGCACGCGCACGGAGGTGAGCTCACGATACAGCCGGGGCTCAACCGCTTCGTGTGGGATATGCGCTATGAGCTGCCCGTCAATGTGTCATGCGCCGTATACGACGAAGGAGGGCCGCTTGCGCCGCTAGCCTTGCCCGGTCATTACGAAGCGCGTCTGACCGTCAACGGACAGAACTACGCCGCGCCGATTCAGATCGTTCCCGATCCACGCGAGAAGGTGAGCCAGGAAGACTTGGCAAAGCAATTCGATCTGACGCAGAAATTGCGCGACCTCATGCAGCAGGATCACGTCGCGGTCCTCGAAATTCGCGACGTCAACGCTCAACTCGATGCCCTGAAGAAGCGGTTGAGCGGCGACGCCAAGGCAAAGGACATCGTGACGGCGGCCGAAGCTGTGCAGCAAAAGATGAACGAGGTCGAGGGCGCGCTCATCCAATCGAAGGCGACCTCGGGCGAGGACATGCTGAACTATCCGATCGAGCTCAACAGCAAAATCGGATATCTGGTCAACGGCGTCGATAGCGCCGATTCCGCCCCTCCGCAGCAGGATTGGGAGTTGTACGCCGTCTACCAGAAGCAGGTGGACGGCTGGGCGGCGAAATGGAAAGCCATCGTCTCGACCGACCTCGCGCAGCTCAATCAGAAGATGCGGCGCGAAAACATCCCGATTGTGGCGCCGCAGCCGGTGCGCGGCCCAAGCGAATCGGGTGAAGCGCGGTAACGCTGCTCGAATCGAATTCGGCCGGAAAGGCGCGCTCGTTTTGACGCGCGCCTTCGCCAAGCGGAAAAAGAGACGGCCGGGTGCCCGCCAAGCGCGGTCAGCCCGGCCGTTTCTTGCTTTGCCGGATTCCGGGAGTTCCGAATGTGAGGTGCGCTTCATGGGCGATCCGCGCCAGGTGATGAGTTCGCTGAGCGACACGGCCTATTGGGTCGCCTTCTACCGCGCGATGGAAACCGACCGGCCCGACGCGTTGTTTCGCGACCCCTACGCCCGGCGCCTGGCCGGGGAGCGGGGCGAGCGCATCGTGCGAGCGCTCCGCCGGGGACGGTCGATGGCATGGTCGATGATCGTCCGCACGGCCGTGTTAGACGAGATCATCGTCGAGCGGGTTCGGCGGGAATCGATCGGACTCGTGCTGAATCTCGCCGCGGGCCTTGACGCCCGGCCATATCGGCTGGCCTTGCCGCCGTCGCTCGAATGGGTGGAAGCGGACCTGCCCGGCATCATTGACTACAAGCGTGACAAACTGGCGGCGGAGAAACCCGCCTGCAAGCTCGAGCGCGTCGAAATCGATTTGCGCGACCGCGATGCCCGGCGTCGCCTGTTCGCGCAGCTCGGCGAGCGAGCCGAGCGCGTGCTCGTGATCAGCGAGGGCCTGCTGGTCTACCTCGATCCCGCCGACGTGGGCGCATTGGCGAGCGACCTGCACGAAACACGGTCATTCCATTTCTGGCTGACGGATCTCGCCGCCCCGAAAGTCCTTCAAATGGTCAACCGTTCCTGGGGAAAACAGCTGAAGTCTGCGGGCGCCGCTTTCCGCTTCGGGCCCGCTGAAGGCGGCGAATTCTTCCGCCCTTTCGGCTGGAGGGAAGCTGAATTCCGGGGCCTGCTCGAAGAATCGAGGCGGCTCAACCGGCGCATGCCGTTGGACTGGCTCATTCGGTTTTGGGAGGTGGTGACGCCTCGACGGACGGCCAGGCGAATGAAACTGTGGCGCTCGGGTGTTTTGCTGCTCCAGCGACTCGAGCAACCGTAAGAAGGGGACAGCCGGCTTCAGGGACGTTTCTCGGAATTGATCCGCAAAGACACCTGCGGTTTCAGGTAGCGTCGAACCGCCGCCTTCAACTCCCGCTCTTCTACAGCCGTGACCGGCTTCCTCGAGTATTCGGAGACGTCTCGCTTCCAGCGCGTACCCTCGCCGGGAACGTCTTTCTCATTTGTCAGCAGCATGAGCACGGGTAAACGCGAATCGACCGCACGCGCCCATTCGGCCACTTCCCCCTCCTCTTCCAAGCCGCCTTCCTGGCCGATCACGACGAGATCGAAAGATTCGCCCGTCACATGATCGACTGCTTCGGAAAAGGAACTGCATTTCCGCACCGAATGTCCTTCGGCGGCGAGCAATGCCGCCACGCGGTTGAGCGCTTCGGCCCGTTCGTCAAATAGCAGGATCTTCCCGTGTCGCGTGGTCTCGATCACGGGGCGCGTAGGGCGTCTGGTGCGAATTGGCATGGTCTTTCTCCGTTAGGCACGTTGCTATGGGAACGCCGGAGGGGCCGGGGAATCGCCCTTGGGGGCTGGTGTACCGGCCGGCGGGGCGGCACGCTGATGAACTTGATCTTGCTCGCCTTCATCATCGCGCCGGGCCAGTCCGGAATCTTGGCGATTCCCCGGATAGCCGCGCCGGGACTGGGCGGGGAGTACCGGCACGGATCCCCAACTTTACAAACTTTTTCGGCTCGCTGTATTGAGCCCCCACCCACAAATCCGAAAGTCAGTCGTCCCGTTGTCTCATTTGCCCTGTGTGGCGTGGCGCGGGAAACTACCTTCTTCTTTCCCGCGCCATGGCCACGGAACCGGCCCAACGCGTCGTCCGCGTGGCTCCCGGATGGCTGCCTCTATTCTTTCCGGCATTCTTGCCTTCGCCAGAAAACCAACCGGGCGGGAGCGGCCGGTCAAGGGTTCTTGGACATCTCTAACGTTGAGAGTGAGGATAATGGAGCGTTCCGCTTCCAAAAAGTAGATAATGAT
>JAGWOX010000244.1 GCA_028877145.1 Acidobacteriota bacterium
GGCGGGGGACCTGTTAGAATCTGCGTATAAGCGGAGCGCTGGCGTCAAGGATTCCGGCCAGCTTCTGCCGGGACATGGCGGCATGTTGGACCGGATCGACGGCCTGGCTTTGGCTGCGCCCATGGCATGGTGGTATTTGACGTTGCTGACCACAACGGGGCATCTCCGCTGACCAGACAGACACGAGCCAAATGAAACGAATTGCCTTACTGGGTTCCACAGGATCGATTGGTCGCCAATCCTTGCAAGTCATTGATACCCTCCAGGATCGCTTCTCCATCAGCGGGCTTGCCGCTGGAGGCAATCTGGACGAATTGACCGGGCAGGTCCTGCGGCACCGGCCCAAGCTGGTTTCCGTGGGAACGGCGGAAGGTGCCACGGAGCTGTGCGCCCGGCTGCGCGCCGCCGGGCACACGCCGCTGCCGGAAATTCTGTATGGGCAGCAAGGGATCGAGCGCGTCGCTACCGATCCCGAAGCAAATATGGTGATTTCGGCCGCCGTGGGCGTTGTGGGGCTGCTGGCCACCTATAAAGCCATCGAGATGGGAAAGCCGGTGGCCTTGGCGAACAAGGAAGTGATGGTGGCGGCGGGAGAAATCGTTTCGGCCGCGGCGCGGCGTGCCGGCGTCGACATCCTGCCGATCGACAGCGAGCACAGCGCCATCCACCAGTGCCTGCGCTCGGGCGAGCGGCCGGAGTTGAAGCGGCTTGTGCTGACCGCTTCGGGCGGGCCGTTCCGCAAGACGCCGCTTTCGAAAATGAAAAACGTGACGCCGGAACAGGCGCTGGCGCATCCGAACTGGAAAATGGGGCAGAGGATCACCATCGATTCCGCCACGCTGACAAACAAGGGATTTGAAGTGATCGAGGCGCGCTGGCTGTTCGACGCGCGCCCGGACCAGATCGACGTGGTGATCCATCCGCAATCGACGGTGCATTCGATGGTGGAATTCGTCGATGGATCGGTGGTGGCGCAACTGGGCCCGCCGGACATGCGGATTCCGATCCAATACGCGCTCACGTATCCGACGCGGCTTCCGGCGAACGGCTTTTCGCTCGACTGGACGCGGATGCGGCTGGATTTCGAGGAAGTGCCGGCGAAGAAATTTCCGTGCCTGGAACTGGCGCGGCACGCGCTGCGCGAGGGCGGAGCCCTGCCCTGCGCGCTGAACGCGGCGGATGAAATTGCGGTGGCGGCGTTTCTGGAGCGGCGGCTGGCCTTCGCGGAGATTCCGCAGGTGATCGAACGGGTGCTCGAACGGATGCCGGGAACGCGATTTGAGCGTATCGAGGACGTGCTCGAGGCGGACGCCGAGGCAAGGCGGCTGGCGCGCGAAGAGGCTGGCCGCAGGGAGACAGCAGTTTCATGACGAATTTCCTGATCAGCGTCGGCTCGATCATCGTCGTGCTGGGCGTGATGATTCTGGTCCACGAGTGGGGCCATTTCATCGTGGCGCGGCTGTGCGGTGTGCGGGTGGAAGTCTTTTCTATAGGCATGGGGCCGCGCGTGTGGGGATTCCATCGCGGGACGACCGATTACCGGATCAGCGCGCTGCCCATCGGCGGCTACGTGCGGATGGCCGGAGAGAATCCGGCCGAGGAGCGCGCCGGCGCGCCCGACGAATTTCTCTCGAAGAAGCGGTGGCAACGCGCGCTGATCATTCTGGCCGGGCCCACGATGAATATCGTGATGGCGCTCGCGATTGCGACGGCCATGATGATGAGCGGCAAGGCCGAGCCGACCTACCTGCGTCATCAACCCGGGGTTTCCGCCGTCGCGGAAAACACGCCGGCGGCCCAGGCGGGGCTGCGCGCGGGAGACCTACTGCTGAAGGTGAACGGCAAGGCCGTGCGCACGTGGGACGACGCGCTGTGGCAATCGATGTTCGTGACTCCGGGATCGCCGTTGGCGGTTGTAGTGGAGCGCGGCGAGAAGCAGGTTTCCCTGGAGATCATGACGTCCGCCTCCGATAGCGCGTCCGATCTGCTGGGTTACCCGGTGCAGGAAACCGTCGTCGGACTGGTGAAGGAAGGGATGCCTGCGGCCAAAGGCGGCTTGCAGCAGGGCGACCGAGTCGTTTCGGTGGCCGGAAAACCGGCCACGAGCTCGTACGTCGTGTCGATGGCGATCGCGGGATCGGACGGCAAGCCGGTGCCGATGGTGGTCGAACGCGACGGACAGACCGTCGACCTGACGCTGCATCCGACCTACGGCGAACTGGAAGGCACGAAAAGGTGGTACATCGGCGCGGTTTTCGAGACGCCAATCCGCTATCGCACGGATCGCGTCTCCTCCGCGGTTCGCGACGGCGTGCGCTACAACGTCATGATCACCGCCCAAATCGTCAACACGATCTTCAAGCTGGTGGAGCACAAGGCGCATCTGAAGCAGCTCTCGGGCCCGGTGGGGATCGCCGAGGCTTCCGGCCAGGCCGCGCGCGAGGGCTTGCTGGCGTTCCTGAATATCATGGCCATCATCAGTTTGAACCTCGGCATTCTCAACCTGCTGCCGATTCCGATTCTCGACGGCTGGCACTTGCTGACGCTGGGCGTCGAAGGAACGATCCGTCGCGACCTGAGCCTGGCGGTAAAGGAACGGGCGATGCAGGTGGGCGTCGTCTTTCTCCTGCTGCTGATTCTGATCGTGACGTATAACGACGTGCTGAAAATCGTTGCACCCACGCGCTGACGCGTACACTTCCCGGAAAGAGAAAAAATTTCACGCGGAGATCACTGAGGAAGGCGGAGGACACGGAGGATTCGGTGAACGTCTGCGCCGAAGTTCGTAGGGGCGACCTGCGGTCGCCCGCTTTCTTCCCGCGGGTCCGGACGGCCGTGTAATACCTTCTAGTGTTGGTCAGGTTTCTGTGGCCGCCTGGAGCCGTGCCGGGGACGCTGACGTTCGAGAATGACCACGGCGGCGGCGAACCAGAACGCAACCGTCAAGACCACCAGTGGCGGGTTCTGCGCCAGCGCCAGGAAACCGGCGACGAGAAGAATCAACGGCGGGTGGCCCAGGTTTGGCCGGTTTGCCTTTTGACAGCGCATGCGACGGGATGATACCTCGGCGAGGGCGATCACGTTAAGATGGCCCGGTTTGGGTGCCCCATGTTCTCCCTGGGCGAACGTGGGGTTTTCGAGTCTGTCTATGCCCCGAAACTTGAAGCGATTTTACGGACGCGGAGACCTGCATTTCATCACCTTCGGTTGTTATCGACGCCTGCCGCTGCTGGGATCGGCACGAGCGCGCAACGCCCTGGTGAAGGCGCTGGAAGAAGTCCGCCAAAAGTACAGTTTCCCCCTGGTCGGTTACGTGGTTATGCCCGAGCACGTGCATCTCCTGATTGGAGAACCAGAGCGTGGCACGCCTTCGACGATGTTGCACAGCCTGAAGCTGCGGGTCTCTAAGCGGCTGCGACGGCCGAAACGGAAGCAAGCTCCGGCTCAGCGAACCTTTCAGTTCGAGGGACGCGCGGCGGCATTGCCGCAGTTTTGGCAGAGGCGTTTTTATGACTTCAACGTCTGGAGCGCCGCGAAGAGGCGAGAGAAGTTGGAATACATGCATCGCAACCCTGTCGCGCGAAAGCTGGTGACCGACCCGGGGGATTGGCTCTGGAGCAGCTATGCTTCGTATTCCGGAAGGGGAACGCCGCTCGTCAAGATCGACTACGTCCCTTGATGGCGCTGTGAAAAACGGCACCGAAGAGCCCCACGTTTGGCTGAGGCCAAACATGGGGCACCCCCGAACCCGGGCCACCCGCCGGTCTCGCTGTCGCGCTGCTTGCCGGTGAATTTGCGATAAGTACGTGAGTCCCGGCCGTGCTCGTCCATGCCCTTAGTCGGCGACGGGTTCCACGCCTGCAATCTCATGGAAGTGAATTAAATATGCAGGCTGTCGATCAAATTTCTCATACTTCGACTCGTCGGTAGTCGAAAGCATCTCATAGATGATCTCCCCGTCGCCCTCATCGACAGTATCGACCTTGGCGACTATGATCTCGCCGTCGGTGCATCGGAGCCGCACGGCCCTGCCGATATTCTGCTGCAGAAGATGTACGTCTTCCCGCGTCATAGGCATGTTCTCAGAATCGTACGTCCAGGTTTCCTCCGGTAGTCTTATTGGTAAGGTTGATGTAGGGACTCGGCTTGTCTGCGCTCGTGAAGCGTGGAGGGTGGCCCTGGTTTGGCCGGTTTGCTTTTTGGCAGCGCATGCGACGGGATGATACCTCAGCGAGGGCGACGGCGTTAAGATCGCGCAGGTTTGGGTGCCCCATGTTCGCCCCGGGCGAACGTCGGGTTTTTCGAGCCTATCTATGCCCCGAAACTTGAAGCGATATTACGGACGCGGGGACCTGCATTTCATCACCTTCAGTTGTCATCAGCGCCTGCCGCTGCTGGGATCGGCACGGGCGCGCAGTGCCGTGGAGCGGGCGCTGGAAGAGGTCCGACAAAAGTACATTTTCCCCCTGGTCGGTTACGTGGTTATGCCCGAGCACGTGCACCTGCTGATTGGCGAACCAGAGCATCGCACGCCTCCGACGATGTTGCACAGCCTGAAGCTGCGGGTCTCCAAGCGTCTGCGGCGGACGAAACGGAAGCAAGCTCCGGCTCAGCGAACGTTTCTGTTCGAGGGACGGGCGGCGGCACTACCGCAGTTTTGGCAGAGGCGTTTTTATGATTTCAATGTCTGGAGCGCCGCGAAGAGGCGAGAGAAGCTGGAATACACACATCGCAACCCGGTCGCGCGAAAGTTGGTGACCGAGCCGAAGGATTGGCTGTGGAGCAGCTACGCATCGTATTCCGGAAGGGGAATGCCCCTCGTAGAGATCGATTACGTCCCCTGACGGCGCCAGGAGACGACACCGAACGGCCCCACGTTTGGCTGAGGCCAAACATGGGGCACCCCCGAACCCGGGCCACCCGCCCACCCCGAGGATGCGCCACCCGCCCGGTTCCACGCAGTTCGGTGATCACGTTGCCCGCCAGATCGTACAAATAATATACCGAGCCGGAAGCGGTCGGGGTTGACGAAGGGTGCGGCACCCGGCGCCAGGGAGGTCAGGTCGTGAAGCCACCCCGAGGGTGGGCCACCCGCCGGTCAGCTTCAGTGCTTGACTGTTCCAAGCTCGGCGCGCAGAAACATGAGCAGGAGGAGCAGGATCAAGAAGCCGAATGTGCCAAGCACTGAAACGGCTAACCTTCGTAAGTAGCTCGCAGCCGGGGAGAGCCATTCGCGCGCTGCGACTGGGTAGGTGAGGTTTGTACGGGCAGCGGGGAGGGCGGCACCAACGCCGCCGTTGGCGGGGCTTCTCCCGAGCCCGAGGAGAAGGGCGGCAAGGAGCAGCAAGGACAACCCTAGCCAGCCCCACCTAAGAGCTTCAGCCTCAAGGCCGGGGACCTGTATCGCGAACTGCGGAAAACCGATCCTGTCGCTCATGTTGGTTGCAACTGCGAGGGATTCGAAAATTGAGTAAGCGGAGGCAAGCATCAGCCCGAGTGCGCCGATGAGCCATGCAGCGCGCTTTCCCTTGGGCCATGTCAGGACCATATGTGGACTCCTGTGCGGCACTCTGCGTCTCCGTGGCGCTAATCGCATGACATCATGATGTTCCCCATGTCGTCGGCGGACTCAACACAGGCTCGTGGTGCGGCCTGCTCATTCTGCTCGGCGAGTAGCAGGCGGAGGAGTTGGAGGTTGTAGAACGGGTCCGTGCCGTTCGGGAACACGCTCATGGAGGAGCCAAAATCCCTTCCCGCTTGGTACCTATAGAAGCCCATTTTAAGTTGTCCCCCCTTGAGTGCCTCGGCAGAGTACCTGGAATAGAGCGTGCTCCAG
>JAGWOX010000245.1 GCA_028877145.1 Acidobacteriota bacterium
GAAGACTCCTCGAGCGGCCATCTCTTCTCGCCCAAAAGTTTCGGCCACACCGGCTTCACCGGCACATCCATCTGGATCGATCCCGAAAAGCGCCTCTTCGTAGTCCTCCTGACCAATCGCGTCTACCCCTCCGCCGAAAACAATCTCCACCGCAAGTTGCGCCCGGCCCTGCATGACACCGTGGTTCAAGGACTCAGGCTGGTAACCAGAAGGGATTAGCCGAAGCAGACCCAGCGCAATGCCCACAGGCTGGGGTGTGGCACGTCTGGCAAGTCGAGATGTGTTGCCGCGCTCGTCACTCGTGGCGGAGTCTTGCGGCGGGATCGACGCGCATAGCTCGCCGTGCGGGAACGTAGCAGGCCAGCAGGGCGACAACCGCCAGGACGAACGAGACCACCGCGTAGGTCGTCGGATCGGTGGCGCTGATGATCAGGAAGCTCCCCACTACGCGCGCCGCGGCCAGCGTGCCCAGCAAGCCGACTGCAAGCCCAATTCCCACGACGAGCGCGCCTTGAGAAAGGATCATCCGCAGGATCTGCCACGGATGGGCGCCGAGCGCCAGGCGAATCCCGATCTCATGAGTGCGGCGGGCTGTGGCGTAGGAGGTGACGCCATACACGCCCACCACCGCCAACATCAGACCCAGAACCCCGAGCGCGGCGGCCAGCACGGCGCCGAATCGGAAAAGCAGAAACGCACTGCTGCTCAGCGCCTCGTCCATCGTGCCCACATCGAAAAGAGGCAGTCCCGGCGCGAGCGACGCAACCAGGCTGCGCACCGCGGGAATCATCGCCGCTGGCGGGCCCGCGGTGCGAAGTTGCAGAGTTTGGTAGGACATATACATCTGGGCGAGCGGCACGAAGAAATAGGGTGCGCTAGGCCCGACGATGCTCAACATCTTGCTGTCCCCCGCCACGCCGGCGACCTCGAACCATCGGTTCGGCGCGCTTGTCAGGCGGAATTTCCTGCCTATGGGATCCTCGTGGGGCCAGAAGCGCTCGGCCATTGTTTCGTTGATGATGGCGACGGGCTGCGTCTGCTGATCGTCAGCATCGGTGAAGGAGCGGCCCCCGACGAGCGGAATGCCCATAGTGCGGAAGTAGCCGGGACCGACGACGTTGAATGCGACCACCGGTTTCGCTTTCCCGGGAGGAGGGGTATAGCCATCGATATCCAGGGTGTCACTGTTCGAGGTGTAGTAGCGCATCGGCACGGTGAAGGCGAGCGAGGCCGAGCGCACTCCCGGTAGCGCGCGCACCCGATCCATCAGCGTCCTGTAAAACTGCCGCGCCTGTGCGTCACTGTAGCCGATCTCATGCGGATCCATGCTCACGTTCAGCACGTGAGAAGGATCGAAGCCGAGTTGTACGTGCTGCGCCCGCTCGAGACTGCGCGTGAACAGCCCGGCTATGACCAGCAGCATGAGCGAGCCGGCCACCTGCGCGACCACCAGCGCTGTGCGGAGCCGCTGGCGGCCCGGCGAGAGATTGCGGCCCCCTTCGTGAAGAACCGTCGCGGGCGCGACACGCGCGGCGCGCAGCGTCGGCACGATGCCGACCAGGAGCCCGGTGACCAGAGTTGCCGCGAAAGCGTACAGGAACACGCGCCAGTCGAAATGGAAATCGAGCAGCAGAGGAAGGTTGCTCGAGAATTTCACCGACGCGACCGCGGCGCTGGTCCAGATCCCCAACACGATGCCCACCGCGCCGCCAAGGAAGGCCAGCAGCAGGCTCTCGGTCAGCAACTGGCGAATCAACCGGCTGCGCGAACCCCCGAGCGCCGACCGAACAGCCATCTCGCGCCGCCGGACGGCGGCGCGGACCAGAAGCAGATTCACAATATTGACGCAGGCAAGGAGGAGCACGAGCGCGGCCAGGGCCAGAAATAGCGCGGCCACCCCGAGAAGTGGATTGTGGGCCGACGGGAAAGGTCGAGCCAGGGTTTCGGGATATGCCGAGAGAGAAAGGTCGCTGTCGCTCCGGGGATGGTCGCTCGAGAGGCGGCGAGCGACGACGCCGAGCATAGCCTGCGCTTGCGCGAGACTCACTCCCGGCTTCAGCCGGCCCAGCACCAGGAATGGGCCGCCGGCGCGGTTCGCCAGCATGGAACGGAACCTTGAGTTCCCCACAGCGGCCATCGAAATCGGCAGATAGGCCTGTGTTTCAGCCGTGGAGAGGGTTCCATGAAAGCCCTCGGGGGCGACGCCGATGACGGTGACGGGCTGGCCGTTGATCGACACCTTCCGGCCGATGATTTGCGGATCGCCGGCAAAGCGCGATCTCCAGTAGGCGTAGCCCAGCACGAGCACGGGATCGGCGCGCATGACGTCGCCCTCGTATGGATCGATCAGCCGGCCGAGCGCGGGCCGGAATCCAAGCATTGAGAAATAATTTCCCGTGACATAGCTGGTCAGGATCCGATCGGACTGGCCGTTCAGGCTCAAGCCGTCGAAGCTCGTTCGATAGGCCGCCACTTCGGAAAAGGCAGCGGAGGACTGGTCGCGGATGTCGCGAAAATTCGGGTAGGAAAACCATGCCCGGACGTCCCCGCCTTTCTGCTGAAATGCCAGTACCACGATCTGTCCCGCGTCGGGCACAGGCAGTGGCCGCAGCAGAACGGAATTCACGATGCTGAAAATGGCCGAGTTGGCGCCGATGCCGAGGGCGATGGTGAGGACCGCAACGAAGGTGAAGCCGGGGCTTTTCCGCAGCATGCGGAAAGCGTAAGCAACATCGCGAAATAATGTCTCTACCAGCGCCCACCCGCGGACTTCGTGATTCGTCTCTCTCAGGCCCGCTGGATTCCCCAGCCGCAGGCGGGCGGCGCGCCGAGCCTCCTCCGGCGGCATGCCGCGCCGAATGTTTTCCTCGGTCAGCATCGCCAGATGCGATTCGAGTTCCTGCTCGAAGTCGCGATCGATACGGCGCATCGCAAAGAGCCCGCGTACGCGCGAGGCGAGAACGCGCAGTGGCGTCAAGACTGCCTCCGGTCTGCCAGCGCCAGCATCCGCCCGATCACGCCGGAGAAACGCTCCCAATTCTCCGTCTCCGCGGCAAGCTGCTTCCGCCCGGCCCTCGTGATCGAATAAAACTTCGCTTTCCGGTTGTTTTCGGAAGTGCCCCAGGCCGCCGAAATCCATCCTCTCTGCAGCAGGCGCACCAGGGAGGCGTAGATCGTGCCCTGGTTGAGCTGGAGCAGGTTCTCGCTCACCTGCTCGATGCGCCGCGCAATTCCGTAGCCGTGAAGCGGCCCCATGGCTTCGAGCGTTTTCAGCACCATCAGATCGAGCGTGCCCTGCAGAATGTCGGATCTCGCTTCCGTCACGCCCGCCTCCTGTGGTGATACCACAGGAACATACCTCGCCTCCTGTGCGATGTCAACAGGAAAGAGCCCCTCTCGCGTGCCCTCTGCTTCGGCCCCGAAAAACGCCGCTGTCCCTTTTCGCGGAAACCCTAAAGAGGGTGCGCCACGTCAAAACGAGAGGGCGAAATGGAAGGAGCGCGGATTGACGGCCATCGATCTCTCGGGTGATGTCGGGCTCATCGCGCTCGCCCTCCTCACCCTGAACATCCTCCTCGGCCTGCTGATCTCGGTCCGCTACAGCCCCTGGCGCTATTGGCCGCACCGCCGCGTGAACATCTTCTGGGTCCACAATCAGACCGGCCTCACCGCCCTCGCCGTTTCCATCCTGCACCCCCTGATCCTGCTGTTCTCTTCAAGCGCCGGTTTCCACTGGCTCGACGTCGTCTTCCCCGCGTGGGCCCCACGCCAGCCCGTCATCAATCTATTCGGCGCCGCGGGGATTTACACGCTCGCTTTCGTTCTCATTACTTCGCATTACCGGGTCGAAATCGGCCGCCGCACCTGGAAAAAACTCCATTTCACCACCTACCTCATGGCCGCCGTCGTCTTCATCCACAGCCTGCTCACCGATCCCAAACTCAATGGTTCCCCTATCGACCTGCTGGACGGCGAAAAAATATTGGTCGAAGCCTGCCTGATCATCATCCTCATCGCCACCCTGCTCAGGCTCCGCCACGCCCAGCAAAAACGTCGCCGCCTCTCCCTCCCCGCCGAAACCGTCCCCGAGCCAACGCCCTAGCCAATTTCCCTGCTGTGATCGAGCCTTCCCCCTGTTTTCCAAATCCCGCGCGCCTCTATGGGTGCCCCACTCTTCGGGCGTTCTCCGCCCGAAGGGTGGGTCCGTCCTCGGAACCACCGCAAACCCGCAACTCAACTGCCTCCCGCCTACCCGGCAAACCTTCGCCGAAGGCACGCTATAATCGCGTTTCGTGCCGACCCAGCCCCAGACCGAGCAGCCAAATCAGCGCAGCCGCGGCCTCGACCGCAAAAGCACGCTGGAACTCTTGCACCTGCTGAATCGCGAGGATCGCCGCGTCCCCGCCGCCGTCTCTCGCGCCCTTCCCGCGATCGCCCGTGCCGTCGATGCCATCGTCCACGCGCTCGAAAGCGGCGGCCGTTTGATTTACGCCGGCGCAGGCACCAGTGGCCGCCTCGGCGCGCTCGACGCCTCCGAGTGCCCGCCAACCTTCGGAGTTTCTCCCTCGAAAGTCCGCGCCGTTATCGCCGGCGGCCGCCGCGCGCTCGATCACGCCGTCGAAGGCGCCGAGGACTCCGCCCCGCAAGGCGCACGCGATCTAGCCTCCCTTCGCGTCGGTCCGAAAGACGTAGTAGTCGGCCTGGCCGCCAGCGGCGCCACTCCCTACGTTGCCGGAGCCCTGCGCCACGCCCGCCGTCGACGCGCCACCACCGTTCTCGTCACCACGAATCCCCGCCCGCCGCTCGCCCCTCTCGCCCACATCGTGATCGTCGCCGACGTCGGCCCCGAAGCCCTCGCCGGTTCCACGCGCCTGAAATCCGGCACCGCGCAGAAACTCATCCTGAACATGCTCACAACCGCGGCGATGGCGCGTCTCGGCCGCGTCTACGACAACCGCATGATCTACGTCGCGCTCACGAACAACAAACTGCGCCGCCGCGGCCTCCGCCTTCTCGCCGAAACCGCCGCCGTCGCCGAGCCCGAGGCGCACCGAGCCCTCGCCCGCGCCCGCGGCAATCTGCCCGCCGCCCTCGTCATGCTGAAAACCGGCATAAATTTCAGGGAAGCACAACAGCGTCTGGCACTCGCCAAAGGCCACGTGCGCCGCGCCATCGAATCCGCTTTCGAGCCGCCTGCGGCCCCGGGCAGCGGCAAGAAAAAATCCGGGAGGAAGAAGCCCCGTGGATAAATTCCGAATCGAAGGCGGCCAGAAGCTCCGGGGAACAGTGCGAGTCAGCGGCGCCAAAAACGCCGCGCTCCCCGAAATGGCCGCCTGCCTGCTCACCGACCAACCGGTCGAACTCCGCAATCTCCCGCGCGTGCGCGACATCCAGACGATGGCCCGCCTGCTGGCCCATATGAGCGTCACCGTCGATGGCCCGGAGGGTGAGGGCGAAACCGGCCGCGTGCGCATGGCCGCCACCGAGATTTCCCACGCCGAAGCTCCCTACGATCTCGTGAAAACCATGCGCGCTTCCGTGCTGGTTCTCGGCCCGCTCCTCGCGCGCTCCGGCTACGCGCGCGTCTCGATGCCCGGCGGCTGCGCCATCGGGGCCCGTCCCATCGATCTCCACCTGAAAGCGCTCGAGCGTCTGGGCGCCGAAATCACCAGCGAGCACGGCTACGTCGAGGCCCGCGCCGAGCGCCTGCGCGGAGGCCGCGTCGTCTTCGACCGCATCACCGTCACCGGCACGGAAAACGTGATGATGGCCGCGGCGCTCGCCGAAGGCGAAACCATCCTCGAAA
>JAGWOX010000246.1 GCA_028877145.1 Acidobacteriota bacterium
TGCTGCTGCTCGGCCGCGCCACGCGGCTCGCGCAGTTCTATTCCGCGCGCCGCAAGCGATACCAATGCACGTTCCGCTTCGGCTTCGCCACCGATACCTATGACGTGGCCGGCGAGCCGCTGTGCCCCGACGCCGCCCCCACGCTCACCCGCGAAATGCTCGAGGAACTGGCGCTGCCGCTCACCGGGCGCATCGAGCAGATGCCGCCCGCCTTTTCCGCCAAGAAAGTGCAGGGCCGCCCGGCGCACGAACTGGCGCGCAAGAAAAAGCCGGTGGAATTGAAAGCGGTGGAAGTGGACGTCTACGAACTGAAACTGCTCTCGATCGACGGCTCCTCGGCCCGTTTCGTCATTGAGTGCGGCCCGGGCACCTACGTCCGCTCGATCGCGCACGACATGGGGCGCGCGCTCGGACCGGGCGCTCACGTTTCCGAGATTACTCGCACCGCCGTCGGCGAATTCACGCTCGATCAGGCCATGACGCTCGAGGAAATCGCCCTCGCGCAGGCTGCCGGGAAACTCGCCGAGCGGGTGATTCCCATCGAGAGCCTGCTGGCGGACCTGCCCAGCGTTACCGTGCTCCCGATCGTCGAGCGCCGCATCCGCAACGGCACCCGCTTCACCATCTCCCTCGCGCAACTCAAGCCCGGCCGCCCGGCCGCCGGCCAATCCGCTCCCGCGATGCTCGATTCCGATCGCTGGAAGCCGGCGCGCATCCGCGTCTTCAATCGTGAAGAAAAACTGATCGCCATCGCCGAGCCGGTCGTTCCCCGCATCTACCAGCCCGTGTGCGTCCTGGAAACGCAGCCGTCGATCTGAGGGGCGGCGGTTCCGGATCCCCGGCAGCACAGACCCACCCCACCAAACCGGCAGCCTCGCCGAGGAGCTCTGCCCTCGAAGGGCTTGACAATGGAGCCATACCCGGCGTATTTACCTAGATGTCTAGGTGAAGCGTATGGGCAACGATAAACTGCAAGGCGCGCTCGACCTACTGATCCTCAAGGTGCTGGCTCGTGGCCCGATGCACGGCTACGGCATCACGAACCGCGTGAAGCAGCTTTCCGGAGACGTGCTCCAAGTGGAAGAAGGTTCACTCTATCCCGGGCTGCACCGCATGGAACGCGACGGTTGGATCGTGGCCGATTGGAAACCGTCGGGAAAGAATCGTCGCGCGAAATTTTATCGTCTCACTCCCGCCGGCCGGAAGCGGCTCGCGGAAGAGGAGAAAAACTGGGACCGCGTGACGGGCGCGGTGGCCAAAGTGCTTCGTTTTGCCTGATCGGGAGTAGTTGTTCGAGCAGGCGGGGTTGGCAAATCCCGGGCGGAAACAGAGGAGGCGAAGGATGCGACGCCTGCAGTCGCTTTTCCGCCGGAGAAATCCCGACCGGGAGCTGGACGAAGAGCTGCGCTTTCATCTGGAAGAGCGCACGCGCGAAAACATTGCCGCAGGCATGTCGCCCGAAGACGCGCGCCGGGCGGCGCGTCTCTTGCTCGGCAATCCGGCCTTGATCAAGGAAGACACACGCGCCGTGTGGACGCTCGCCGTGCTGGAGCGTTTCTGGCAGGATCTCGCCTACGCCGTTCGCAGCCTGGCCAAGAGCCCTGGATTCACGCTGGCCGCTGTGCTCACACTCGCTCTCGGCATCGGGGCCAATTCCGCGATTTTCAGCGTCGTCAATGCGGTTCTCCTCCGTCCGCTGCCCTATCCCGGCTCGGACCGCATTGCAATAGTTTTTCTTCATTCCCAGCGCATCAACAGAGGCGCATTGGGCAGCGCCGATTTCCTCGCGCTCGAACAGCGGCAACAATCGTTTGATGGGGTCGCCGCCGTGTCAACCTTCAACAATGGACTCACGCTCACCGGTCAGGGCGATCCGGTCGCGATACCGGGATCCAAGGTCACGGGCGGCTTTTTCTCTACGTTGCGCGTGCGGCCCGAACTGGGCCGCACATTCCTTCCAGGCGAGGACCGGCCGGGCCATCCACTGACGGTCGTCGTCTCGCATGAGTTCTGGGAACAATTCCTGCATTCCGATCCTGCCGCCCTGGGCAGAAGCATCGCCCTGGACGGAAAGGATTACACGGTGATCGGAGTGATGCCCGCCAGCTTCCATTTTGGACCGCACGATAACGATGAGATGTGGCCGGTGCTTCAACTGGAGGACATTCACCGGCGCCCGCCGTTCTGGCTCTTCGTTATCGGCCGCCTGAAATCAGGAGTCGGACTTCGGCGGGCAGATGCCGACGTTTCACGCATCGCCGTCCAAATCTCCGAACAATATCCGCTTTCCGGAAAAACCACTGGCGTCGTCGTTCCATTGAAGGAGGTGATGGTAGGCGACGCGCGAATGGCCCTCCTGATGCTCATGGGCGCAGTCGGATTAGTCCTGCTGATCGCCATCATCAATGTCGCCAGCCTCCAGCTGGCTCGCGCGTCCGGGCGCCGGCACGAAATGGCGATCCGCGCGGCGATAGGCGCGGGCCGCGGCCGCCTGATCAGCCAGTCGCTGACGGAGAGCATATTGCTGGGTCTCCTGGGCGGCGGCCTGGGCCTGGTGCTGGCAAGCGCGGGCTTGAATGCGTTGCTCGCGCTGAATCGCGATGCGATTCCGAGAGCGAACGAGATCGGCTTGGACGCTCGCGTGCTTCTCTTCACGGCCATCATCGCCGTGGGAGCGGGGATCGTATTCGGGCTCGTGCCCGCGTTCGACGCGGCAGCCGCCCGGCCCATCGAATCGCTCCAGGATAGCGACCGCCGCACGACCCCCGGCTCCGGTTCCCGCCTGCATCAGGACCTGCTCGTTGTCGGGGAATTCTCGCTGGCGCTGGTTCTCCTGGCGGGCGCGGGTTTGTTGATCCGCAGTCTCTCGCGGCTCGAGTCGGTCAACCCCGGTTTCCATCCCGAGCACATTCTGACGGCGCAGCTCTCCTTGCCGCAGGCGCGCTACCGGACCGCGGAGCAGTTGACCTCGTTCTACGAGCGCCTGGTCGAGCGGCTCGAGCACACGCCAGGCGTCGACTCCGCGGGCATCTCCCTGAGCCTGCCGCCCAATCTCCTCCAGCTTACAAACCCATTCCGCCGCGAAGGCGAGCCGATCGTGCCGGGCCGGTCGCTTCCTCTCGCGGAAGAAATACCGGTGAGTGCCGATTATTTTCGCGCCCTGAGCGTGCCGCTTCTGCGCGGCCGCCTGTTCAATGAAGCCGATCGCGCTCCCGGCACCCATGTCCTTCTCATCAATCAGACCATGGTTCGACAGTATTTTCCGGGCAGCGATCCGGTCGGCAAGCGCGTGCAGACAGGGGATCAAAATCCTGATTCGCCCTGGTACACGATTGTCGGTGTCGTTGGAGATGTCAAATATCAAGGACTCGGCCAGCAGAACATGGCCACGATGTACGTTCCCTATTTCGACGATGGCTGGAGCCCCTGGTTCGTGCACTCGATGTATCTGGTGGTTCGTGCCCATGGCGACCCCACCGGCGTGGCGAGGGCAGTCCGCTCCGGCGTCTGGTCCCTGGACGATCTGTTGCCGGTGAACAAAATGAGGACGATGGATCAACTCCTCACGCTTTCCACAGCCGCTCCACGCTTCCGAGTTCTCTTGTTTGCGCAGCTTGCCGGCCTCGCGCTGATCCTCGCTATCATTGGTATCTACGGTGTTATCGCGTACGGCGTCGGCCGCCGCACGCATGAGATCGGCGTGCGCATGGCACTTGGCGCCGGACGGCGCGAGATCTTCCGGCTCATTCTGGGTCGAGGACTCGCTCTCGTGATGGTGGGAGTTGCCATCGGCACCGCGGCCGCGCTCGGACTCACCCGCCTCCTGAAGAGCCTCCTGTTCGATGTGAGCGCCACCGACCCTGGGGTCTTCGCCGCCGTTGCCGTGGTGCTCGTGGTCGTCGCGCTTTGCGCCTGTTACTTTCCTGCTCGGCGAGCCACGCGCATCGATCCCTTGGCGGCCCTGAGACACGAATAGCGCCGCAATCGAAGCCTGACGAAGCTTAAATTATTCATCCAGACGCAAGCGATTCAGGCCCAACCCCGCCAGCGAGGGTCAGGGCAGCTTGAGTGCCACACTTCTTCGCGCCGTCATTTCCTTCCCGATCTCAGCCTGCTCGCCCCGGCTCAAATGCCGTGCCGCCACAGGGAACACCTCGTCTTCCTCCACGCGAATATGTTCCCGATACATTGCGGCAAGTTCAGCGACCGCTCCGCGGAAGCTCTCGACTTCCTTCTGCGATGGGCGCGTCACGGAAAGGCAAATCTGCCCTATCCGTTCCACTTCCTCGTGCAAAGTTGCCGCCCAGCGATGCTGCTTTTCGAGTTCTTCGATTCTCGCGAGAGCCGGATGAATTACCGTTCCGCCCATGTTGCGCATCCGTGGGAACAGCGACTCCTCCTCGTCGGCATTGTGCTTTGGCGCCGATTCGCGGAAGTAGCGCAGGGCGGCCTCGACCGCCCGTTTCGATTCCGGCGTCAGCGGACGATCGATGTCCTTCGCCACAGCCTCAAGCACGCCCATGAACATCTCGATCCGCCGATGACAATCGGAAAGAAATCCTGTCGGATCCGAAAAGTCGTGAGCGCTCGCTCCGATTTGAACGGGCATGCCAACACCTCCTGGTGAACCACCCGCGTCCCATCTCCAATATGGTGACGCGTCCAAAAGCTCTTGCAAACGAGAAAAGTCACAATCTCAAATCTTGAACCGCCGCCGATAGCGCGGACATTCCCACTGCCATGCGCCGCACTTCAGTGATACGATCATGGCACACTTCGGCGTCGCGAGGTCTGTCATGGAATACGACGAAAACAAAGTGGACGAAATGTCTTTGGCGTTGCTCTGGCTCACGATGTTCGAGGAGAAGAACTACGGCGTGAGGGCGTGGAAATCCCATTCCTGGGAAGTCCTCGACCGCCTCCACGAAAAAGGCTACATCTCCGATCCGAAAAGCAAGGCAAAATCGGTGGTGGTGACAGAAGAAGGTGTCAGGCGCGCGCAGGAATTGTTCGAGCGCCACTTCGCCCTCCCGCCCAGCACCCCACCCCGGCAGTTGGGCGTTTCCGACTCGGAGGCTCCTCGATGACCGTCTCGCCATCCACTCCCGGAATCACCGGCCTCGGTCAGATCGCAATCAACGTGCAGGACCTCGATCGCGCCGCAGCGTTCTATCGAGACGTGCTCGGCCTGCCGCTGCTTTTCACCGCCGGAAACCTGGTGTTCTTCGATTGCGGCGGAGTGCGATTGCTGCTGAGCCACGCGGAAAAGCCTGAATTCGACCATCCCAGCTCGATCCTGTATTTCCGTGTCCCTGAAATACAAGTCTCTTACCAGAATCTCCTCGCTCAGAGCGTAAGGATCGAAGATCCTCCACACCTCCTCGCCCGCATGCCTTCGTACGATCTCTGGATGGCTTTTTTTCAGGATTCGGAAGGCAATATCCTCGCCTTGATGAGTGAGGTGCCTCGCCCCGCCTGAGTAGTTTGTCATCCTAACCCGCATTTCTCACAAGAACTTTTCTGTCCACGAGCGATTCGGCTCATTCTGCCTCCGCTCGGAGCTTGTGTAGCGCCGCCTTTCAAGGCGGCACATTGTCGTGCAAGGGGACGAACATATCGCGCGCTGTGCCCGCCGCCACACAAACTCTTCTGCGCTTGGCCCCAATTTCTTGTGAGAAATTCGGGCTAAGCGAAGGATCCCGGTACGTCGTCATGCTGGAGGATCGAGGGCAGCCTTTGTAGGGGCGACCCGCTGGGTCGCCCTTTTTCGCCCCACTTCAGGGCGAAGCATCCCGAAAG
>JAGWOX010000247.1 GCA_028877145.1 Acidobacteriota bacterium
AACGCGAAAACTCAGAGCGGCGACGAGTGTGGCGACCAGCGCGGCGGTGCCGGTCGCCAGCGGCTGGAACGTGAAGATCGCCGCGTACAGCTTGTTGTACAGCGTGATCAGGACGCCGTTGTGCAGGCTGGGAACCGCGAACGCGATCTGTCCTTTGTTGAACAGCTTCAGGTACGACCAGAAAATCATTATCAGCGTCAGGGCCACCCATGGCCACCAGGCGCGGAAGGACGAGCCGGTGGGAATCGATTCCTGCACTGCGTTCACATGGCCAAGTCCGGATTGGTCGACGTCCGCGGCGCGAGTTTCGGTGAGTTCCGGTTTCCACGCGCGCAAGAACCAGGTGAGAGCGGCGATGGCAACGAGCGAACTGGCGATGTCGGTCGCGTACGGTCCCCAGAAATTCGAGACCAGGAACTGCACCGAAGAGAAGCTGAGGCCGGCCACCAACGCCGCGGGCCAGCTCCGTCGCAGGCCCTTCACTCCACCGGCGACGAGGGCCATATACGCGGGCAGGATGAAAGACATCAAGGGAAGCTGCCTTCCCACCATCGAGGAAAGTTTGGATAGTTCAAGACCGGTGACTCCTGAGAGAGCGACGATGGGAATACCCAGCGCACCGAACGCTACGGGGGCCGTATCGGCAATCAGCGCGACGACCACGGCTTTTTCGGCCGTGAATCCCAAGCCCACGAGCAGGAAGGCGGTGACGGCGACCGGGGCGCCGAATCCGGCCGTGCCTTCGAGCAGCGCGCCGAAGCAGAAGGCCACCAGCATCACCTGAATACACGCATCGCCCGACGCGTTCTGTTTCATCCAGCGCCGCAGAAGCTCGAACGAGCCCGTTTCTATCGCGAGGTGGTAAAGCCAGAGCGCGTTGAAAACGATCCAAAGAATATTCCAGGCGGCGTAAACGAAACCGAACGCGACGCTCCACGCGGCGAGCTTCGCGGGCATTCCCCACACGCCCACGGCCAGGATCGCGGCCGTCACCAGTCCGCATCCCGATGCCAGCAACCCGCTGCGGCGCAATACACCCATCAGCACGAGAACGACGATCAGGGGAAGCGCGGCGACCAGGGCGGAGACGGCGAGTGAGTGGACGGGGTGGAGCGGCTGCGGCCACACGTGTGCGGATGCGAGATTCACGGGAGCTCTCGCTCCCGGAACCGCGGGGGCGCGGGCGCTACAAGCCGTTGTCGCTTCAATACCATCATTTAACCGGACCCAAGAATGGGCGGGAGTATACACCCACAAGGACGCCGAGCACGGGCGAAATGCAGGATGGACTTCGCAGGGAAATTGGAGGGCAGGGAATTCTGTATTTTTCGGGAAGGCTCGGGGGTAAAATCCTTTTCATTCCAGTGGTGGGGACCCCAACAGGCCTGACATAACTCCGTACTAGCGTGAACGCTGGTTTCCGTGGCCGGGCGACCGGGTGGACCTTCCCGGCTGACGACGCGATGGAAAAGGAGGAGAACATGGCGGCGAAGCGTCTATCCAGGCGGAATTCCCACATTGTGGAACTGTCGCGAGGGTTTCGCGTGCGGACTTACGAACTCCCTCCCACCGACTTCAACCCGCTTACCGCGTCAGCGCGAAAATTGCTTCATCATGGATTTCCAGCCCGTCCCGACGCCAAGACCGCACCAGCACTGAGGGAGAAATGGGATCGGGAATTTTCACGGGCGCGCACGTGGATAACGCCGGTCTTTCGCGAAGTCACAGGGAAATCGCATGGGCGGGCGAGACCCGCCGGCCGGTCACGGACTAGAGAGAGGGCATTATCGGTGACTGCCGGCGCCACCAGCGTGAATTGGTCCGGGAGCGTCGCGAGCCCGCCAACCAATCGCAACTTCGCGTGGATCGAGGGGCAGTGGACAGTGCCGAACCCGCACGCTCCGACGCTTGACAACTACTACGCGGCAGAGTGGATCGGCTTCGACGGGTTAGGAGCGTTCAATGTGCTGCAGGCCGGCACGGGGACCGACGTCGGCTACGCGGGTCTATACGTCATCTACCCCCGGGCTTACGTTTACGCCTGGTGGGAGTGGCTCCCGGGGAATGAAGTGTGGATCAGCAATCTTCCCGTGTCGGCGGGCGACGTCGTGTATTGCCTGATTTGCGTGAACTCTCCCACGACGGCCACCATCTATATTTCCAATCAGAGCACCCTGGTCAGCACTTCGTTCACAGTGACGGCACCGAAAGGCTCGTCCGTGGTTGGAACCACGGCTGAATGGATTGTCGAGCGGCCGCTGGTCAACGGCGACACCACGAAACTCGCAGACTACAAGACCGTGTACTTCGACGAGGGCATCGCAGGCCTGAGCGGCGGCCCATTCGAGATCGTGACGCTGGGTTCGGGGTCACCGGTCACCATGATCAACGACAATGGCGACTCCCTTTCGGTGCCGACGATGGAAACCAGCCAACTGATGAAGGTGGACTGGCTGAAGGCCGGCTGAGATGACGAGCCGCCGCGACAGGAGCTTCACAACGGAAATTTGTCAATCGCTTTGCGGCTACATTCCCGCTTTTGCGGCGGCGGGATGCTGTTCCCAGAACTCGATGAAGTGGATCAGGTCGTTGTTGAAGAGTTCGGGGTGCTCGCGGTACATGAAGTGGCCGCCGTCGTTGATGACGTCCATCTGCACACGGGTGTTTTTGGCGCCGATGATGTCGTAAAGGCCGAGCTCGCCGGTGAGATGAGCGGTGGCGTCGTTTGCGCCCCAATCGAGGACGTCGTCCTTGCCGGCGACGAGGAGTACGGGCATTTTCAGGGCGCCGTTGCGGGCTTCATTCCACATTTTCTGGCGCAGGGCGGGGTAATCTTCGCCGACGCCGGCGACCGCCGGTGAACCTGTTTCCATCGTTTTCTCGCGCGCGGCGCGAGCCATGAGGATTTTGCGCGCTTCGACGGCCTTGGGCAGCATCGCCATGTACTCATCGGCTTGCCAGTAGGCGTGGCTGAAAGCGGTGGGCGTCCAGGCGAGGGCTTCGACGCGGCAGCGGAGGCCGGCGTAGGTTTTCTGGCTGGGGCATTTGGCGATTTTGGCGATCAGCTTCGTGACGCCGCGAGCCGGGTCCTCGGGGCCGGCGGCGAGGATGGTGAGCGTGCGGGCGATTTCGGGATGCTGGACGGCGAGGAAGAACGCGATTCCGCCGCCATTCGAGTGGCCGACCAGATCGACGCGGCCGAGTTTCAGCGTTTGGATGAAGTCGTAGACGAAATCGACCTGGGCCTGATAGCTGAACAGGTCATTTTGATTTTTGGGATTGCCGGTCATGCCGCAGGCGAGGCGGTCGAGCGCGTAGACGTGGAAATGTTTAGCGAGGCCGGGGATGTTGCGGGCGAAGACGTTCGCTGTCGAGGAAGCGGCGGTGAAGCCGCCGTGAATCAGCACCATCGGCTCGCCCTGGCCGTAGTCGTAGTAGCGCGTGCGAACGCCATTGACCATGATGAATTTGGCATGGAGACCGTCGATCGAGCCGTCGCGAGTGGGCGCGGCGAAGCCGGGACGCGGTGCAGCGAGGAAGAAAAGAAAGGCGAGGGCGACGGCAAGCGCGGCAAGTTTTCCGCGCCGGGCCGCATGATGGTTGCGGCGGGCGTGCATTTCGGCCGGGCGGGGATAGGGTGCTGTTGCTGACAGAACTTCGGCCACCGTTCGGTTGTTCGATTTCACTTCATTCCTCCTTGCCGGCCGCGTGCATCGCGGGCTGGTGACAATACCACCGGGCCGCGTTCGCTTGTCAAGGGGAAAGCACGGCATGGTCACGGACTCGTCCCGCTTGCGATCGGAGACTTCGGCGCGGAACGTAGTTGCACACACGCGCTGCGACGTGCAGGCGGCGTACTCGGATCTGTTCTGCAAATTGACGATAGAGGCTTACAGGCCTTCAGGGGCTAAAGCCCCTTTTGTTTCCCGGACCCTAAGTCGCGGCTGAAGCCGCGACCCCCGAATTCGGTCGCGTTTAGCCGCAACTTCTCAGGACCGCGCGCTCGAGGAGCGGCGGAAGATACTCCCCAGCGGGATTCCTCAATCGAGTATCGTTAGTTGAAGCAGCCCTTCAGCGGGGCCTTGAATCATGCTTTGCGCGCAATCGATGCAGCGCCCACCAAAGAATCGCGCCGCCCGCTTTTCTTTCGCGTGCATTGCGCTTTTCGTGCCGGCCGTCCTCGTGACTCCGGCGCTTGGCCAGGTTCGCGGAATGTATTCACCCGGCTCCACTCTGACGGGAGCCGGGACCCTTGCCACGTCTGGTTTCTCCTACTCGAACCAGCTTTGGTCGGGCGCCGCCGGCGAACTAAAAGGCCCAAACGGCGAGGTGCTGCCACTTCAAACATTTGTCACCATCTACATCGACAACAACACAATCACCTACGTCTCGAAATTCAAATTCGTCCATGCCCGTCTCGAATTTTCCGTCGATATCGCATTCGCCAGTGGACGCTTCTCTCTCCGCGATCCTTTTGTTCCGGGCCTGACCGAGGCTGCTTCGGCCGTCGGTCTCACCAACACCACCTTCGTTCCTTTCGGTCTCGGCTGGCAATGGAAGCACGCCGATTTTCAGACCAGCTATGCCGTTTCCGCTCCCACCGGCCGCTACACTCCGGGCGCCAGCAACAATCTGAACAGCGGTTATTGGACGAATTTTCTCCAAACCGGCGCGACCATCTACCTGAACAAATCCAGATCCACGCAGATCAGTCTTTTCAATGTCTACGCATGGAATACGACTCAGCAAGGAACCGGCATTCATCCGGGACAGAACGATTCGCTCGATTACTCGCTCTCGCGAACTTTTCCTCTCTCGAAAAGCGGCAACTGGTCTCTGCTCGCCGGCGCCGCCGGGTACGGACAGTGGCAGACGACAGACAACTCCGGGCTGGGGCCCATTCGCGACTCGCTCAAGTACCGTGTCACAGCATCCGGCTTCACACTCGAGCTCAACACTCCCTATAAGGGCTTCAGCCTTGGCACCGGCTTGCTTTGGGAATATGGCGCGCGCAATACGTTCCAGGGCCGCACCATGACGATCACAGCCGGATTTCAATTGTGAGGTCCCTGAGAAGGGGTTCGGCCTCGGGGCCAACTCGGCGACCGCCGAAATTTCCGCTCATCCGAATTGGTCGTGGCTTCCGGTGGTCAATTGTTCCGGTCTGTCCCCAACATTCCCGCCGGCAGGTCGATTTCGCGCACAGGATTGCCCATGCGGCCTGCCGGAGTGGGAGCTTCGAGGCCGTCGGTCAGCAGAAAGGATTTCAAGGCGATCGCGCTCGCGCCGAGTTGTTCGAGGGCCGCGACGTATTCATCTTCGAGCTGGAAGAGTGTGCGCTGGGCGATCAGGACCTGCGGATACGCCGCGGCCATCTTCTTGTAGCTTTGGAGATAGAGTTCGTAGGCCTGCTGGGCGCGAGGAAGCATCTGCGACTTGTAACGCTGGACGGCGTCGCGCGCGGTCTCGTAGTTCTGGAAAACGGGCGCGGCGCGTTGGCGCAGCACGAGGCGCACTCGCTCCACTTCCTGGCGGGAGCGATCGAGTTGGGCCCTGGCGGCCGCGACGCTTCCCTGGTTGCGGTTGAAAACGGGGATCTCGACGCCGACTTGGGCGAAACCTTGAAGTCCAATTGGGTGGCCGGAAAATTCGGAGAGCTCTCGATTTTGCTCAAGGCCGGCCCGGAGTTGGAGGTCGGGGATCGGCTCACGGCGGTCCCGAGCCAGCATGGCCTCGGCCTTGTTCACACCGAGTTCGGCGATCTTCACCGCCGGGCTGTCTTGCAGCATCCTGGCAA
>JAGWOX010000248.1 GCA_028877145.1 Acidobacteriota bacterium
AAAAGGGCGGCCGCGTCGCCACCTGCGTAGAGGTCTTCGTCGATCCGAAGAGCGGCGATGTTCACGTCAAACACGTCGTCGTCGCGTTCGAGTGCGGAGCCATCGTCAACCCTGACGGCCTGGAGAACCAGGTGGCGGGCGTTCAGATCATGGGCCTCGGCGGCGCTCTCTTCGAAGAAGTCAAATTCGCCGGCGGCAAGATCCTCAATCCTCATTTCGCCGACTATCGCCTGCCGCGCTTCAGCGACCGCCCGCAAATCGACTCCGTCCTCGTCGACCGCAAGGACCGCCCGCCGGCCGGCGCCGGCGAAACCCCGCTCTTCGGATTGTGCCCCGCCATCGCCCACGCCATCTACGACGCCACCGGCACGCGCCTCCGCGCCATGCCCCTCGTCCCCGATGGCCTGAAAAAAACCTGATCGCTTTCAAGCACGAAATGGGCCGGCGAGCCCCAACTTCCCTCCCTCGCCGGCCCGTTTCCGCAAATAGGTCTGTGATTCCGCCTTGACAGCAGCCAATCACCGCAGCAGACTCCTGCCGAAAAACAGGAGGATGGTGCCCATGCAGTTCCCCAGGATTGCTCGCAGTTTGTTCGCGGTGGGAATGTTGGTTGCTGCAGCCGTGGTTCCCACGTTCGCGCAGAAGTCCGCCACTCCGGCGCCAAAGCCGGCAAAGGAAAACCCCTTCGCCAAGATCCACCACGTCATCTGGATCATGCAGGAGAACCATTCGTTCGACAATTATTTCGGAACGTATCCCGGCGCGGATGGCATCCCGCCGGGAACCTGCCTGCCGGAAATGCCGGGAAGCAAGAAGTGCGTCAAGCCGTTCCACATGCCGAAGGACGCCCCAGCCTGCGACCTGCAGCATTTCTGGGAAGCGGCGCACGCCGGATACGACAACGGCAAAATGGACGGGTTCGTCTGGGCGGAAGGAAGTCCCTATACGGTCGGCTACTATGACCGCCGGGACATCCCCAACTACTGGGATTACGCGCGGCATTTCACGCTCGCCGACCGCTTTTTCTCGTCACTGAATGGCCCGAGCGGGCCCAATCACGTCTATACGGTTGCGGGCCAATCGGGAGGGTTGATCGTCAACGCGTTCACGCTCGACCAGGTCGAGGATGTTCTCGACGATCCCCATGGGTTCAGCTTCGCTTCCATGGTCAACCTGTTCCAGAAGACGAGCGTCTCCTGGAAGTATTACGTGGAAACGCAGCCGCTGCCGCCCGGAAAGAAAAAGATCGGCATCAATCTCTACTACCCAAACCCGAAGGAATACTCGCTCTGGAATCCACTGCCCGGATTCAAGGCGGTTCGCGACAATCCCGAGTCGATGAAGCACCTGGTCGACTTGAAGGAATTCTACAAGGACTTGCGCGACGGGTCCTTGCCCGACGTCACCTGGATCGTGCCGATGCTGCGCGATAGCGAGCATCCGCCCCAGCCCCTGGTCGAGGGCATGTGGTACGTGACATCCCTGGTCAACGCGGTGATGGAAAGCCCGTACTGGAAAGACAGCGTCATCTTTCTCATGTGGGACGATTACGGAGGCTTTTACGACCACGTCCCTCCGCCAACGGTTGATGCTTTTGGTTATGGCCCGCGCGTTCCGGCCATCGTGATCTCGCCGTACGCGAAGCCAAATTACATCAGTCACTTCCCCTACGATTTCACTTCGGTTCTCAAGTTCGTTGAGGAACGCTGGAACCTTGGCCACCTGACGGCACGCGACGACCGCGCCAACGACATGAGCGATGTATTTGATTTCGACCAGAAGCCGCTCCCTCCCCTCGTCATCCCGGTTCCCAAGAACCTCACCAAGCGGACCGTCGAACCCTTCTGCGAATATAAACCGAGCGTTCCGCTCCCGCCTCCCTATCAGCCGAGCAAGCCCGGCCTGCCCGTGCCCCATTAAATGCACGAAGCCAGCGGGGTCCGCTTGCACCTGCGGGCCTCGCGCGGCAATCTTTATCCACCAATTGTCGATTTCCGGCGCCCGAAACGTCGTAACGTTGTAAGGAAGAATTTCGACCGACAGGCAGGAGGCTTCCCGATGCGTTACATGCTGCTGGTCTACTCGAAAGAAACCGACGCTCCAGCCCCGCCAGAAGTAGCGGCTGGCCATCACGCCGTCATGCAGGAGGCCGCGGCCAAAGGAATCCTGGAGGGCGCCGAGCCCCTGAAGCCAACCTCAACCGCAACCACAGTCCGCATGCAGAACGGCAAGCCCCTCATCATCGACGGCCCCTTCGCCGAAACCAAGGAGCAACTCGCCGGCTACTACATCCTTGATTGCCAGGACCTCGACGAAGCCATCGCTTGGGCCTGCAAGATCCCCACAGAATGCAAAGGCCGCGAAGGCTGCATAGAAATCCGCCCCTTGCTGCCTATCCCCCCAATCCCAAACCTGTCGAAAACATAAGCGTCGCTCTCCCGAGCCGTCCTCCGTTCGCTCCGAGTGCCCCAGGCTTCGGTTTTAAGCCTGGGGTCGTTGCCTTCACATCCCACATCCACCCCAGTAATGAGCAGAGTCCCCGTTCCCGCGCACGGTAAACTCGTGTCATATTGAACGAAGCTTTCGGTGACGAACGGCTGCGAGCGCATCCGACAGGATGCGCATCTCCACGTTTTTTAGGAACAGCATGTCGATCTCCGCTACCCCGCGCGTCGTACAAGCAGGAGGAACAAAACCATGGAATACGCTTTACTGATCTACGAAAACGAAAACCGCTTCAGCCAGGGATTCGACCCCGCGGAACTGGCCGAATACCAAGCCTTCGGCCAGCAGCACCAACACGCCATCCGGGGCGGCAAAGCCCTACAGCCGTCCAGCACCGCGGCCACCGTCCGCGTGCGCAACGGCAAACCGATGGCCACCGACGGCCCATTCGCCGAAACCAAGGAACAGCTCGGCGGCTTCTACCTCGTCGAAGCGAACAACATCGACGAGGCCAAAGCCCTGGCCGCCAAAATCCCCGGCGCCCGCTACGGCTGCGTCGAGGTGCGCCCGATCATGAAATTCTCATAAACCGGGGTCCCGGCCTGTGGGAGAATCCTCGAGCGCGTGGCAAACGCCACATCCATCGCCGAAGCCGTCTTTCGCGAAGAATCCGGACGGATCATCGCCTCACTGATCCGCATCTCCGGCTCCTTCGACCTGGCCGAAGAGGCCATGCAGGAGGCGTTTGCCTCCGCGCTCGACCATTGGCCCCGGCGCGGCGTCCCCGAAAAGCCCGGCGCATGGATCACCGCTGTAGCGCATCGCAAACTCGTCGACGCCGTAAGAAAACAGCAGACGCGCCAGGACAAGCAGGACTCCCTCCAGCGCGAAACGGAGCGAATTGCCGGCGAAAGAGAGCTGACGGATGAAGAAATGGTGGCGTCCTATCCCGATGATCGTCTGCGGCTGATTTTCACTTGCTGCCATCCGGCGCTGAACCGCGAAGCGCAAGTCGCGCTCACCCTGCGCACGCTCGGCGGCCTGACGACGCCGGAAATCGCCCGCGCCTTCCTGCTGCCCGAGCCCACCCTCGCCCAGCGCCTCGTCCGCGCCAAGCGCAAAATCCAGGAAGCCCACATCCCCTACGAGGTCCCACCGCTCGATGTCCTGCCCGAGCGCCTGACGTCCGTGCAGGCGGTCATCTATCTCATTTTCAACGAAGGCTACGCCGCCACCGCGGGCGACAGCCTGATCCGCGCCGAACTCTGCGCCGAAGCCATTCGCCTGGCAAAAATTCTCTCCAACCTCTTGCCGGGCGTATCGGAAAACGCCGGCCTGCTGGCGCTGATGCTGCTTCAGGATTCCCGCCGCAACGCGCGAGTCAATTCCGCGGGCGAGTTAGTGACACTCGAAGATCAGGATCGCTCGCTTTGGGACCGGCAGGAAATCGAGGATGGCCTGCGCATGGCCCTTGAGGCAATGACCGCGCAACCTCCCGGCCCCTACACCCTGCAAGCCGCCATAGCCGCCGAACACGCCCGCGCCAAATCCGCCCCCGAAACCGATTGGCAACGCATCGCCCAGCTCTACGCCGATTTCGAGCGCATCTATCCCACGCCGGTAGTCAAGCTGAACCGCGCCGTAGCCATAGCCATGAGCCAGGGCCTCGAAATCGGCCTGGCCGAAATCGACCAAGCCGGCGCCAAAGGGGAATTGGACAACTACTACCTCTTCCACGCCGCCCGCGCCGACATCCTCCGCCGCCTGGGCCGCCGCCAGGAAGCCGCCGATGCCTACCGCCGCGCCTTAGCGTTAACCACTAACCGAATCGAACAAGCCTTCCTCACCCGCCGCCTCAGCCAAGTTACGGAATAATTCTTCGCACGAATCGTAGGGGCACGTTGCACGTGCCCCGCGAGGCGTTTGAGCTTAATTGACAGGCGATGCGGCTCCTGCAAAAATCTGCCGCGACCGGCTGGCGGAGCACGACCGGGTGATGCCAGTGATCCGAGGGGGCAGCGTACTCTGCCCGCAGGGGGAAAATCGCAATGAAGAAGATCCATGCCATCTGGTTGTCGCTGGCGTTGATGTTGCCGCTGGCCGCCTGTCAGGCTCCGCCGCAAAGCGTGCAGAAAAGTTCCGCCGCAGCCGAAAGCATCGCGCCGGAGGATCAGCCGCTCGTGCTCACCGAAACGATTCCGCTGCGCGGGATCGTCGGCCGTTTCGACCATTTCGGCGAGGGCGCGGGCAATCTTTTCGTTTCCGCGCTTGGTGACAACCACGCGCTGGTGATCAACACCAGCGGGCGCGTGCTGCAACAAAGCCTGCCGGTCCAGGACCCCCAGGGCGAAGTCTATTCCCCCGACTCCCAGGAGTTATTCGTGGCCAGCGGCGATGACGGCGTCCATATCTTCAAGGGAACCCCGTTCAAGCAGATCGCCGTCGTGCCCTTCGCCGATGGCGCGGACGATCTGCGCTACGACGAAGCCAGCAAGCGCGTTTACGTGGGCCACGGTGACGAGAAAACCGGTGGCCTCGCCGGCATCGACGCCATGACCAACAAGGTCGTCGAGGACTACAAACTTGGGGCCGAGCCGGAAAACTTCGAGGTCGAGACCTCCGGGCCGAACATCTACGTCAACGTCCCCGACCTGGGCGTGATCTCCGTGATCAACCGCACCACCAAGGCCGTCACCAACTGGAAGCTGCAGGGCATCGCCAATAACTACCCCATGGCCATGGACGAGCCCGACCACCGCATCTTCATCGGCACGCACGATCCGGCGCGCATGGCCGTCTTCGACACCACCTCGGGCCGCATGGTCGCCGCTCTGCCCGGCGTAGTCGACACCGACGACATCTACTTCGACGCGGAACTCAAGCGCATCTACATGCCCGGCGGCGCGGGCTACATCTACGTCTATCAGATGAAGGACCCCGACCATTACGCGCTGATCGCCACGATTCGCACCGCCATTGGCGCGAAGACAGCCGGTTTCTGGGGCCGCGCAGGCAAGAAGTCCTTCGATCGCTTCTACCTGGCGGTACCGGCGCGCAAGAACGACAGCGCGGAGATCCAGATCTACACCGTGGTGGAATAAAGCCGCCCGTGTGCCGTAGCGCAGCCACTCCTGGCTGCGGCCTTACCTGTAACTAGCGGTTTCCAATGAGCGAAGTTGTCAGGAGTCGGAACCCGCGGCGGCCATGCGGGAGCGCGCAGCTTCGCGTTTTCCTGTTGCGGTAACCAGTTTGCCCACCTGGCCGAGGCCGTATGGAGGCATCCCGCTATAAACAGCTTCATAG
>JAGWOX010000014.1 GCA_028877145.1 Acidobacteriota bacterium
GAGCGATTTCTGCAACTGGCCGCGCGCGACAACATCCAGGTGTGCCAGCCATCGAACGGCGCGCAGTATTTCCACCTGCTGCGGCGGCAGGCCTTGCGCGTGTGGCGCAAGCCGCTCGTCGTTTTCACGCCGAAGAGCATGCTGCGCCATCCGGACGCCCTTTCTCCGCTCGCCGATTTCACGCGCGACCGCTTCCTGACGGTGGTTCCGGATGAGACGATTTCGGGCGCGTCGCGCGTACTTATTTCCAGCGGCAAGATCGGCCACGAGCTGCGCGCCGAGCGCGCGCGGCGCAAGGACACTGCCACGGCAATCCTTTTCCTGGACCAGCTCTATCCGTTCCCGGAGGCCGATCTCGCGGCGGTGCTTGCGGCTCACCCCGCTGCGCGCGAGGTGGTCTGGGTGCAGGAAGAGCCGGCGAACATGGGCGCGCTGCAATACGTATTGCCGCGGCTGCGGCGCATGGCGGGAGGGAGCGGCGTGCGGTCGGTGAAGCGATCGCCGGCGGCGAGTCCGGCCACCGGCTCGGGCAAGGCGCACGAACTCGAGCAGCGGGCGATCCTGGAGCTGGCGTTCGCGCCTCTGGCGACCTGAGCGGTTTCGCCTCGCTTGATTGGCGGAACGACAGGCCCACGGTCAGAAATTCGCTGACCGTGGCTACCTACCGAAAAAAATAGGCGGGCCGTTCGGTCTAAACGGCCCGCTTTTTGATTTTGAGATTCACGGCACTGCGGGCGGATTGCCCGTTGGCGCCGGGTGTTACTTCTTCACGGCCGCGATGGACGAGGCATGGATCGTATCGCCCTCGACGGTGCCTTTCACTCGAACTTCAGCGCCGCCGGGGTGCTCGGCTGCCATTTCCTGGGGATCTAGGACGTACACCTTCTTACCCACCGCCAGGGCGTACTTGGCACCCATGCCGATGCACTTCTTCACGCACGCATCCGCCGAACCCATGTGGCCATTCGCGCCGCAATGCGTGTCGGTGATCACGCCCGTCAGGGTTTCCATTTTCGCTTTTTGTGCCTTGTTTCCAGCGGCAAAGCTGAGGCCCGCAACAAAGAACACCGCAATCGCTGCTGCCAGCAACCGTTTCGTCATTTCCCCCTCCCTTGCAGCCCGAGTCCTCTCGAGGGTTCCCTCCCGGGCCGAGGCTTTGATTGTATCGTTCACGAGATAGACAGACCGACGGGGACCCCGCCGACCATGCCACTATAGATTCGCCAGGTCGGCGCTCAGTTGCTTTTTTCTTTCTGGCAATCGGGCGTCAGAGGCTGTGCTTTTTGTTTTATGATAGGAGGACCCCTGAAAGGAGAATTTGTGCCGCCGGCCAAACCGACGTTGCCGCCGCTTTTTGTTCGCCCTCATCCGCACCTGCTCGAAATCCCGGCATGGGCCTGGCTCGAGGAGCTTTCACTGCGAGAAGGCCGGCCGATTTCTCTTCGAGATGTGTCCGAGGCGGAATGGGACCGAGTGCGCGATCTTGGGTTCGATCTGGTATGGCTGATGGGGATCTGGAAACGGAGCCCGGTCGCGCGGCATGTGTTCCGCTCCGATCCCGCGCGCTTTGCTGATTACGACCGCGCGTTGCCGGGCTGGAAGCTGACGGACGTTGTCGGCTCGCCCTACGCCGTTTACGACTACCGGCCCGACCCGCGAATCGGGACGTGGCGCGATGTGGACCACGCGCGGCGCAAGCTGCGCGAGCGCGGCATCGGGCTGATCCTCGACCTGGTGCCGAACCACACCGCGCCCGATCATCCCTGGGTGACGCGGCACCCTGAATACTACATTGAGGGCCAGGAGCGTGATTTTCGGAACGATCCCTCGCGGTTCACGCTGCTCGAGGACAAAGACGGAACGCCGCGATTTCTGGCGCGCGGACGCGATCCGTACTTTCCGGCCTGGCCGGACACGGCGCAGCTCAATCTGTTTCACGAAGGATTGCGGCAGGGATTCGCCGGCGTCGTTCGCACGCTCGCGCGGCACGCCGATGGACTTCGCTGCGACATGACGATGCTAGCGCTGAGCGATATTTTCGAGCGCACATGGCAAGGATTCGCACCCGCCGCTCCCTCCACGGAATACTGGCAGCAGATGATCGAGGCCGCTCCCGATCTCGTCTGGCTGGGCGAGGCTTATTGGGGCACTGAGCCGCGGGTGCTGCAGCTTGGTTTTCGATTCATGTACGACAAGAGTTTCCTCGATTTCCTGCGGGCAGGGTTGGCTGCCGAGCTTCGGCGGCATCTGGCGCAGGATTTTTCGGGCCAGCAGCACATGGCGCGGTTCCTTGAAAATCACGACGAGCAGCGCGCCGCCGCCGTTTTCCCTGCCGACCGCATTCAGGCCGCGGCCACTCTGCTCGCAACGGCTCCGGGAATGCGTTTTTATTGCCACGGGCAGATGGACGGCAGAAAGATTCACCCGCCGGTGGAACTCGCGCGCGCTGCCGAGGAGCCTGCCGATCCGGCGCTGCGCGCGCTTTACGAGCGGCTGCTGCGATTGAGCCACGATGACGTCTTTCACCACGGGGACTGGCGGCTGCTCGAAACGACTTCGGCGGGCGACGCGAGCCACGAAAATCTGATCGTGTATGAGTGGCGCTCGGAAAAAACTTGGCGGCTGGTGGCGGCGAATCCGACGGGCGGCGCGGCGCAGGGGCGCGTGGCGCTGGGCGACAGCGTCGATCGAAGCGCCGGGTACTTGCTCTGGGACCAGTTGAATGACGTCGACTATCCGCGATCGGGGAACGATCTGGCTGCGGGCCTCTACATCCGGCTGGATGCGGGGCGCGCGCATATCTTTGAAATTCGGGGCGGACAGTAGAAGAAAAGGCAATACCGCGGCTTTCGCAACCAGTGGTTTTGCGGATTGCGAGCCTGGCAGGGGCGGGTTTGAAACCCGCCCCTACAACTTCGGCAACCGCCCCGTCCTTTTCTCGCCGAACAATTCGATAACGAGAGGAGCACATGAAAGCCATCGCAGTCATTCCGGGTCAACAAAACAGCATTCATATGCAAGATGCGCCCGATCCCGCGCCAGCGGTAAACGAAGCTTTGGTCCGTGTCCTTCGCGTGGGACTCTGCGGGACGGACGCTGAAATCAATTCCGGTTTATATGGCGAAGCTCCGAGCGGCAGTGATTATTTGATTTTGGGCCACGAGAATTTCGGCGTTGTGGAATCGGTGGGCAGCGAAGTGAAAGGGATCAAGCCGGGGGATTACGTTGTCGCGTCGGTGCGGCGTCCTTGCACGGAATGCTTCAATTGCCAGCACGGGCGCGCGGATCTGTGCACCAGCGGGAAGTACACCGAGCGCGGGATCAAGGGGCGGCACGGCTACATGGCCGAGCATTACACCGAATCGCCCGAATTTCTCTTCAAGATCGACAAGGCCATCAAGGATATCGGCGTGCTGCTCGAGCCTATGACGATCGTCGAAAAGGGCGCTGCCCAGGCGCTGGAGATTCAGAAGCGGCTGCCGTCGAATCCACGCACGGCGCTTGTATTCGGCGCCGGGCCCGTTGGCTTGCTGGCCGCTGCGGCGCTGCGCGTCCGCGACCTCGATACGCTGGTTGTCAGTAAGGAAGCCGACTCCGATCCGCGCGCCCAGATCGCCAAGGCGATGGGCTGCCGGTATTTTTCGATTGACGGGACTTCGCTCGGCCAGCTAGGGAAGCGGATTCCCTGCCCCGACATGATCATGGAATGCACCGGCAGTTCCGCAGTGGGATTCGCCGCAATGCAGATGCTCGCCGCAGACGGCATTCTCTGCCTGCTCAGCGTGACCGGCGGCGACAAGACGGAACTTGTGCACGCTGCGGAGATCAATCGCGATCTGGTGCTGCGAAACAACGTCGTCTTCGGCAGCGTGAACGCAAGCCCGACGCATTACAAGCTGGCGATTCGCGCGTTGAAAACAGCGCAGAAAAAATGGCCCGGCGTGCTGGCGCAACTCATCACCACGCGGCTGCCGTGGACCGATTTCGCGAAGTGGTTCAACCGCGAAGTTTCCGGAATCAAGACCACGCTTGAGATCCGCGGTTAAGCCGTCCTACGGCCAGGGGACGGGCTCCGCTTGAGAGCGGCAGGTTTTCGTTTACTGCGCTCTGCCTCCTCCTTCGCCCGGAATTTCGCGATCCGCTGAGTCAATCTCACCGGGACGGGCTCGGAGGGCGGGAACCGGATGGTACCCTTGCTCAGCTCATAGGGAGCGGGTTCTCCCTTGAACGCTTCGAGAACGCCCACCGTGGCAGGATAAAGGGAATAGCGCTGCTTCCACCCGGCAAAGTAGATGACGCGGAGGCCGCGTAGCTTGTAGAGGGGGATCTTGTAGGAAATGGTCTCCTCGGCGTCGGGCAGCGCATTGCGGGCTGCGTTCCGGACGCGCTTGAGCGCCGTTCGCACGCTGGCCGACTGAGAAACGATGTATTCGTCAACGGAATTGAATTCGGTCTTCATTTTTCCGGCTCCCTCATTCAAACCCTTCCCGGGGCGCGACTCCGATCGGACAAGAGTCCCCAAATCCTTCTCTACCGCCATTCTGGATGATTCGAGACGAATGGTCGAATGTAGCTTGACCGCTCCGAGGCGGGCGTGATAAGAGCAACAGCGCAAGTGGACTGCCAGCAGCTGCGGCGGTCGGTCCCCTGATCGAATCCAGGAAAGGAGCCAACCCATGGCGGAACAGAATCCCGGAGCCCCGATACCGGAAACCCAGACCCTTGGCGACGAGCAAATTGTCACCGAGCGCACACTTTCGCGCCGCAGCTTCCTGACGACGACCGGTGCGCTGCTGGCCGGCGCCGTCGCGCTCGCTTCAGGCGTGCGAGCGATGGCTCAAGAGAAGGGCACGGACCCCGACAAGAAGAAAAAGAAAACCGCCACGACGAAGCATTCGAAGAAGGGCAGCGACCCTGACAAGAAGAAGGCCTCGACCAAGTCGAAGAAGAAGCAACCTAAGGCGTCCGATCCGGACAGCCATCGGTAAGCGCCGGCCGCGGACCGCAACCGTGGAATGAGCGAAAGGTTTCTCTCCGCGGACGCGCGCTCTCGCCGTTGATGTAGACGAACCCGCAGGACGCTGGCGGTTTGCCCAATCACGAGGAATGTGTGTCCCGCCACCAAGCGCAACCTTGGCTGGAATGGTTGATCCATCCGGTCGGCAAAGAGGAATTTTTCGCTAGCTATTTTGAACAGCGGCCCCTCGTCGTCAAGCGGAACCAGCCCGAATACTTCCGGGGCCTGTTGACGCTCGACGAAGTCGACCGCGTGCTGACCACCCTCGACCGCCGGTATCCGGACGTGGTTCTGAAGAACGCGAGCCGGGAGATCGATGCTGAGGAATACACCGTGGGCGGGGAATCGATCGACGTCGCCCGGGTGTATCAACTGTTTGGCGAAGGATCGACGATCAGCCTGGCCTTTCTGGACACGGTCGTTCCAGCGCTGACCGAGTTCTGCCGCGGCCTGGAGAGCGAATTCAGTTGTCCGTTTCAGACGAATGTCTATCTGACGCCTGGGCGGGCACAAGGCGCGAAGGTTCACTACGACACTCATGACGTCTTCGTGCTTCAGGTTGCCGGTTCGAAGCAGTGGACAATTTACGGGACTCCGCTCGAGCTGCCTCTTCCGGGCCAGGATTATGACGCGGCGATCCATGAGAGGGGAGCCCCTACGCTCGAGTTCCGGCTCGATGAGGGCGATGTCGCCTACGTTCCCCGCGGTTTCGTCCACGACGCACGCTCAACCGAAGCCGTCTCTCTGCACATCACCGCAGGTGTGCTCCGCTACACGTGGACGGATCTGCTGCTCGAAACGGTGGCGGGCGCGGCGCTCAGAGACGCCGCGTACCGCAAGGCGCTCCCGCCCGGCTTTGCCAGATCGGGCTTCGATCGGGCGGAGGCCCGGGCCACGGTGCGGAACCTCCTCGATCGCATTCGTACCGAGGACGACTTCGATGCCGCTCTGGACCACTTCATCGACGAGTTTCTCTCCGCATGTCCGCCGCTTCTGAGGGGCCAGATGGCGCAACTCGCGGCCATCGATCGATTGACGGTTGATAGCCGCGTGGGCGCCCGGGTAGGAGTGGTTTTCCGCCTGTGCGAGGACGGTGAATCCGTGTCGATTGAAGGTTACGGGCGCAGAATCTCATTTCCCGGATACACGCGCGAAGAGGTCCGATTCGCGTTGAGTCATGCGGCGTTCGTCGTCCGCGAACTTCCCGGTCAGTTGGACGAGGCCGGCAAGTTGACTTTGATTCGCCGGCTCATTCGCGAAGGTCTGGTGACCGCACTCCCCGCCGACTGATACTTGTTATTCTGTGACTGGAGGTACGGGCTTGCGGGAGCGCAAGTGAATCCCGTATGATGCGCGCGCATGACTACCGCGTACCAAGGGATTCGCGGGCGGCTGGATGGCCGCGAACCGGTCCTGCTGGACGGGCCGATGGGGTCGGAGCTTGTGCGGCGCGGGGTGCGGTGGCGCAAGCATGGGCTGCTGACCGATACCGACGCGGTTTGGCGGTTGCATGAGGAATATCTCGACGCCGGGGCGCAGGTGCTGCGCACCAATACCTTCCAACTGAATCCTCGCGTTTACCTGAACGTTTTTCGAAGCCCGGAGCATATGCTGCATATCGGCGCGCCGGGGCTTGAGACGCTGGTTCCGCGGCTCATTGAAACAAGCGTCAAACTCGCGCGCGAGGCTAGGCAGAAGGCCGGGCGCGACAATGAAGTGCCGATTGCGGGAGTGCTTTCGCCGCTCGAACATTGCTACCGTCCCGATCTTTCACCGCGCGAAGACGTGGCTCGGCAGGAGCATGGGGCGCAGGCCGCGATTTTCGCCGCGCAGGGCGTCGATTTTCTGTTCGCCGAGAGCATGAACACGATCAGCGAGGCGCGCGCGGTGCTTCAGGCCGGGCGCGAAGCTGGGCTTCCGGTATGGGTCAGCTTCGTTCTGGGGCCCGAGGGCGAATTGCTGGGGCGCGAGCCGCTCGATCGCGCCGTGGGAGAGATGCAGGACGGCGGGGCCGAGGCGGTGATGGTGAATTGCGCGCCGCCGGATGATGTCACTGGCGCGGTCGCGCGTTTGTCCAGGACTTGCCGCGTGCCGTTTGGCGGCTTCGCGCACATCGGGCGCTTTTCGCCGCCGAGCTGGAAATTCGAATTCCATCCGCAATTCATCGAAACGGAAACGTGGCCGCCGGAACGCTACCTGGCCGAGGCGCGTCGCTGGCGCGATGCCGGCGCGACGATTCTCGGCGGCTGCTGCGGCACCGGGCCCGAACACATCCGCGCGCTCGCCGGCGCCTTCGGCGGCGACGGGAAAGGCGCATGATGAGCTACGCGGCGATTCGCGAAAAGATGAACCGCGGGCATCTGGTGGTGCTCGACGGAGCGATCGGCACCGAAATCCTGCGCCGCAACGTCACCTGGGCCGATCATCAATTGCTCAGCCAGCCGGCGCTGGTGCGCTCGATTCACACGGATTACATCCGCGCGGGCGCGGACGTCATCAGCACGAACAGTTTTCAGCTTTGCCGCCGCGCGATCGAAAGCCATTTCCGCGATCCGGCGCACCGACATCACATCGGCCCGCGAGATATCGAAGAGCGGCCGAACCGGCTGCTGGCCGCTTCGGTGGAACTGGCGCGCGAGGCGCGCGACAGCGTGGCGGGCAAGCGGCCGGTGGCCGTGGCCGCGGCGGTGACAACGCTCGAATGGTGTTTCCGGCCCGATCTCGCGCCGGTGGCGGAAAGCGCCGCGGCGGAATACGCGGAGATTCTCGAAACCGTGCAGAAGGCCGGGGCCGATCTCGTTCTGCTCGAAACGGTGAACAGCATCACCGAAGCGCGCATCGCGGCCGAGCAGGCGCGCCGCATCGGATTGCCGATCTGGGTGGCTTTCGTCTGCGACGAACAGGGCGCGCTTTTCACTGGAGAAACGCTCGAAGAGGCCGCGCGCACGCTCGAGCCGCTTGGCGTCGACGCCATTTTGCTGAATTGCGCCCCGCCTGACGACATTGCCGCGGGCCTCGAACGTTTGCTGCCACACACGAGCCTGCCCGTCGGCGCCTATCCGCACATCGGCCGCTTCGATCCGCCTGAATGGCTCTTCACGAATGAATATCCGCCGGGCCGCTATCGCACGGTGCTGGCGAAGTGGCGGGAGCGCGGCGCGCGCATTCTGGGCGGCTGTTGCGGCACCACGCCCGACCACATCGCCGCCATCGCGTCACTCAGCTGACCGGCGCGATGGGATCCCAATCGCCAGGGCCGGCTTCGGGAACCAGCAGCGGCCAACTGCGCCAGATCGGACTTCTTCCTCTCCTCGCTCTTTTCTACGCCTATACCGCCGGCGGCCCGTTCGGCTACGAGGAGATTTTCCGCTCCTCCGGGCCGGGCATGGCGATCCTGTTCCTCTCGATCGTTCCCTTCTTCTGGAGCATTCCGATTTCGTTCGCTTCGGCCGAACTGAACGGCGTGCTGCCGGTACAGGGCGGGTTTTACCGGTGGGTGCGGGCGGCGTTCGGCGACTTTTGGGGATTTCAGTGCGGCTGGTGGAACTGGACGGGCACGTTTTTGCTGAACACGACCTACGGCGTGCTGCTTATGAACTACATTGCGAATTACGTTCCGATGAGCCGCGCGGAGACCTGGGCGGGCGCGTCAGCGGTTCTCATTCTGTTTTCCTGGCTGAACGTGCGTGGCATCAAGGTGGCGGGGTGGGTGGGGACGGCGCTGCAGGCGGCGATTCTGATTCCGGTGGCGTGGCTGTGCATCGTCGGGCTGCTGCACTGGCACTACAATCCGATGGTGCCGTTCGTTCCGCCGGGCAAGAAGCTCAGCGAGGTGTTCGGGGCGGGACTGGGACTCGCGATGTGGAATTACGCCGGCTACGAGCAGCTTTCGGTGATCGCCGCGGAGATCAAGGACCAGCAGAAGAATTTTCTGCGCGTGCTCTTCTGGAATACGCCGCTCAATATTCTCACCTACACCCTGCCGGCGGCCCTCGCTATTGCCGTGCTCGGGAACTGGCAGGACTGGCAGACGGGGTACATCGTCACCGCGTCGAAGCTCGTGGGCGGGCCCGCGCTGGGCGTGGCGATGCTGGTGGCGTCGATTCTGGGCGTCGCTTCGCTTTCGAACAGCACGATTCTTTACACCACGCGCATTCCCGCGGCGATGGCCGAGGACGGCTACCTGCCGCGCTGGCTTTCGGGGATTCATCCGCGATTCGGGACGCCGGCGCGGGCGATGGCCGTTTCGACCGTTGTCTATTGCGTGCTGGCCGGGTGGCCGGTGGTGAACCTGGTGAACGTGTACATCTGGACGCGGATTGCGACGTCGATGCTCACCGTGCTTGCCGCGTGGCGGCTGCGGAGCAAATGGCCGGACGTGCCGCGGCGGTTCCGGATTCCCTGGGGCAAGCTGGGCGTGGCGTACGTCGTGCTGCCGGTCGTCGCGCTATGCGCGCTGAAGGTGGCGGGCAGCGAGCCTTACGTTTTCCGCTGGGCGCCGGTGCTGCTTGCGGGAGGGCCGGTGGCTTACGCGATTTTCCGGTGGGTTTTCCATCTGGCGCCTGGCGCGGCGATTTCGCCGCCGGCTTCCGCACAGTCTGTCCAGGAATGAAACCGGAATTGGTAGCCACAGTCGGTGGTATTCCGATTGTGGGTGGTTCGCCATAAAAGGCCCACGGTCAGAACCCCACTGACCGTGGCTACCACGAATTTAGCTGGTCTTTCGACAGCGCATCACCGCAACACTGCGTCTGAGTGGGGTCAGCGGAAGAGTGAGGTCATGCCGCCGTCTAAAATTAGCGAATGGCCGTGCAGATAGGACGCCGAGGGGGAGCACATCCATACGACAGCTTCGGCAGCTTCGGCCGGGTCTGCGATGCGGCCGGCGGGGGTGAAGGCGACGTAGCGCTGTTCGGCCTGCCGGCGGCGCTCCGGATCGCCGCCTGAGGCGCGATCCATGTTGTGTTCGAGCATGGGCGTGAGAAAAGCGCCGGGCACGAGCACGTTGACGCGGATGCCGTGGCGCGCGTATTCCTGCGCCGCGGATTTCGTCAAGGCAATCACGCCCGCCTTTGCCGCGGAGTAGAGCGCGCCTGTGGCGATCCCTCCGAGGCCGTTCACCGAGGCCGTGTTGACGATCGATCCTCCGGCGGGATTCTGGGCGAGCATCTGGCGGATTTCGTGTTTCATGCAAAGCCACACGCCCTTCAGGTCGACGGCGATGGTTTCGTCGAATTCCTGCTCGCTGAAATCGGCGGTCAACGAAAACGCGCCGGAGTAGCCGGCGGCGTTGTTGAACGCGCAATCCATGCGGCCCCATTTTTCGATTGTGCGGCGGAAGAGCGCTTCAATTTCGGCCGGTTTCGAAACGTCGGTGGGGAAAAAGACGGCTTCCCCGCCCTTTTCGTGGATTTCGCGAGCCACGGCTTCGCCGCGCTCCCGGTTGCGCGCCGCGATAGCGACGCGGGCGCCCTCGCGCGCAAACGCCAGGGCGGCGGCGCGGCCAATTCCGGAATTTCCGCCGGTGATCAGAGCGACTTTCCCCTGAAATGTCATGGCCGATTCCTCCATAGCGTCGGACTGACGCGGCATCGCGAAGGGTGATCCGAGGGACAGTTTGGCACAAACACGTAGGGGCGGGTTTGAAACCCGCCCCTACAATCCAAGCACTTGAACCTGAAGGAAGAATTCAACGCCAAAGCGGCTGTTGCCAGCCGCCTTGGATTGTTCTATTGCACCTTTTCAGCGATCGATTTGCCCTGCAGGAAGAGCAGCAGGTAGTCCTGGCCGCCGGCTTTCGAGTCCGTGCCGGACATGTTGAATCCGCCGAAGGGATGGGCGCCGACCATTGCGCCGGTGCACTTGCGGTTCAGATAGAGGTTGCCGACGTGGAACTCCTCGGTGGCGCGGGCGATTTTCTGCGGATTCCTGGAGTAGACCGCGCCGGTGAGGCCGAATTCGGTGCCGTTGGCGATCCGCAGCGCGTCGTCGAAATCCTTCGCCGGAATCACGGCGAGCACGGGGCCGAAGATTTCTTCCTGCGCGATGCGGGCGTCGGGCTTGATGTCCGCGATGACCGTTGGCTCGAGGAAATAGCCGTCGCCCGAGGCTCGCTTGCCGCCGGCGACCAGCTTCCCTTCCTTCTTACCGATCTCGATGTATTCCTGAATGCCCTTCATCGCTTTTTCGTTGACTACCGGGCCCATGTAATTTGCCGAATCCTCGGCGGGACCGACTTTGATGGACTGGACACGGCGGGTGAGCTTGTCGACGAATTCCTTGTAGATCTTCTCGCTGACAATGGCGCGAGAACAGGCGGAACACTTCTGACCTTGATACCCGAAGGCCGCCGCGGTGACGCCTTCGACGGCGGCATCGACGTCGGCTTCCTCGTCGACGATGATCGCGTCCTTGCCGCCCATCTCGAGCACAGTGCGCTTGATCCAGAGCTGGCCCTTGGGCGCTTTCCCGGCCAACTCGCTGATGCGCAATCCGGCTTCCTTGGATCCGGTGAAGGCGATGAAGCGGGTCTTGGGATCAGTGACGAGCGCTTCGCCGGCGGTCGAGCCCGGGCCGGTGAAGAAATGGAGCGCGTCTTTGGGGATGCCGGCCTCATACATGGCTTGGACGAGCTGCCAGGCGATGGCGGCGGAATCGCCCGAAGGCTTCAGCACCACCGTGTTCCCGGTGACCAGTGCGGCCGCCGTCATGCCGAGGGGAATGGCCGAGGGGAAATTCCATGGCGGAATCACCGCGCCGGCGCCGAGCGGAATATAGACGAGATAGTTTTTTTCGCCGGGAATGGGAACGACCGGCTGCGGACCGGCGAGGCGCAGCATTTCGCGGCCGTAAAACTCGCAGAAATCGATGGCTTCGGCGATGTCGGCGTCGGCTTCGGGCCACGTTTTGCCGACTTCGTAGACCAGCCACGCATCCATTTCGAAGCGGCGCTTCCGCAGGATGTCGGCGGCGCGGAAGAGGCACTCGGCACGCTGTTCGGCGGGCACCCGTTTCCACGCGTCGAAGGCGCGGTGCGCGGCTTCGATGGCGCGATGAGCGAGCTCGGGCGTTCCCTTCTGGAAAATGCCAATGACCTGTTCGGGATGCGAAGGATTGACGGAATGCATTTTTTCGCCAAGGCGAATTTCTTCGCCGTCGATAAGGATGGGATATTCGCGGCCCAGTTCGCCTTTGACTTTCTCCAGCGCCTGTTCCATCGCGTTGCGGTTCTCAGGTTTGGAAAAATCCTTGAGCGGCTCATTGCGAAATTCGCCGCGCTTGGGATGCGTCGCAGTTCCCATGTAAGCAGTCTCCTTGTCAGGTGGTCGTTGGGGACGAAACCTAATTGTATACCAAACGCGGTTTCGTGGCCAACGGCAATGATGGCGGCAGTTTACAGCGAGCCCGCGCTTGGTAGCCACGGTCAGTGATGTTCTGACCGTGGGAAGTTCGGACTGCGCGGTGGGAATGAAAGGCCCACGGTCAGGAAGGCACTGACCGTGGCTACCCGGGCGTTTGCATCCTTTTTAACTGCCGCCGCGGCGGAGGTCGGGGAGGACTTCGCGGGCGGCGTTGAGGCCGCTGGCGCCGGTGACGCCGATGCCGGGGTGCGTGCCGGCACCGCAAAAATAGAGGCCGGGGATGGGGCCGCGATAGCAGCCGTGCGCGAAGATCGGGCGCATGGAGTACATCTGGTCCATGGCGAGATCGCCGTGGAAGACGTGGCCACCAGTGAGCGAATAGGAGGATTCGAGATCGGCGGGCGTGAGGACGCGCGCGCCATGGACGAGCGCGGAAATGCCGGGCGCGTAATTCTCCAGCAAGCGCAGCGTAACCTGCAGCAGATCGTCTCGGCGCTCGGCCCAATTCCCTTCCCGCAGCGTATAGGGCGCGAATTGGAGCCAGGCGGAGAGGACGTGCTTGCCTTCGGGCGCGAGGGAGGGATCGAGCGCGGTAGGAATCGTGACTTCCAGGTACGGCTCGGCGGAGATGCGGCCGTATTTGGCGTCGTCGAAAGCGCGCTCGAGCGCGTCCACCGTGGCACCGATCTGGATTCGGCCGGCGAGCGCCGGTGGCGCCGTCGATGAGCTGCCGGAGTCGAGACCGCGGAAGCGCGGAAGGCCGTCAAGCGCGATGTGCACGAGCGCGGCACCGCCGTCGATGCGGTAGTGGCGTATTTTTTGCAGCACGCCGGTGGAAAGTTGCGCCGGATCGATCAATCGAAGGAGGGTGCGAACCGGGTCGGCGCCGGAGATGACAGTGCGGCCGGCGATTTCCTCGCCACCGGTGAGCGCTACTCCGGCGACGCGCCCATCCTTCACCAGGATGCGCTCCACCTGAACTTCGGTGCGGATCTGCGCGCCGACAGCCCGCGCCGCTTTCGCAAGAGCTTCGGAAAGCGCGCCCATGCCGCCGCGCGGGACGATGATCGGAGCGAACGGATCGCCCCATGGCGCGACTTGGAAGAGGAGCCGCGCGGCTGTGCCGGGCGAGCGCGGGCCGAGACGCGCGGCGAAAATCCCGCGCGCGGCGATGGCGGCGCGCAGCGGCTCTGTCTCGAACCATTCGGAGGCGAGATCGGCCACGGGCATCGGCAGCCAGCGCAGCGCGCGCAGCATGTTCTTCTTGCCCAGACGGCGCAGGGAGAGACCGAGTTTCGCGGCGCGAAAGAGTTCGGAGCCGGAGAGATTTTCTACCGCGGGCGGGGTGGTTTCGAGCACGCGGACGAAAAAGGGCGCCATCGCCTCAAGCGCAGCGCGCGCCTCACGATAACGCTCCGCGTCCCCGGGCGAGACTCGCGCGATTTCCGCGGCGCACTTTTCCGCGTCGGAATAGAGCACAATGCCGCGTCCCTCCGGCGAGGGAAGAAACACGCGCACCGGCGATTCGAGCCATTCGAGACCGTGGCCGGCGAGTTCGGCATCGGCCAAGACGCGCGGCGTTACGGGTCCCGCGAGCGGGGCAACCATCGACGCACGGAAGCCAGGCAGAAATTCTTCGGTCGCAGCGATGCCACCCACCTGAGAGGCACGTTCGAGCACGACGGGGGCGCGGCCTTCGCGACCCATATAGAAGGCCGCCACGAGGCCGTTCACGCCGGCGCCGACGACGATAGGACGTTCGCGGTCGCCTGCCATGCTCAGGAGACCCCCTTGATCGGCGCCTGCCGCAGAATTTCGAGAGCCGCGAGACGACCCGGCGCGCCCATGATGCCGCCGCCGGGATGCGCGGCCGAGCCGCACAAGTACAGCCCGCTGACCGGCGTGCGATAGCGCGCCCATCCGCCCACCGGGCGCTGGAAGAAAAGCTGCTCGGGCGAAAGCTCGCCCTGGAAAATGTTGCCTTCGCTCAGTCCGACGATGCGCTCGATATCGAGCGGGGTGAGCACCTGGCGGCCGAGGATGATTTTGCGAATGTTGGGCGCGAAGCGGGAGATGGCATCGATCACAGCATCGCCGAATGCCTCGCGGCGGCTGTCCCAATCGCCCTCGGCGAGGTGGTAGGGCGCGTACTGAACGAAGCAACTCATCACGTGCTTGCCGGGAGGGGCGAGCTGGGGATCGGTGAGCGTCGGGATCACCATGTCGATGTAGGGCTGGCGCGAGAAGCGGCCGTATTTCGCGTCGTCGTAGGCGCGTTCCATGTACTCGACGCTGGGGGAAATCGAGATGGCGCCGCGCAGATGTCGGCCGACGCCGGGCAGGCAGGTGAAATCGGGCAGGGCGTCAAGCGCCAGATTCACCTTGCCTGAAGAACCGCGGAACTTGTAGCGGCCGACCTCTTCAAGGAATTCGGCCGGCAGATCGCGCGGCTCGAGCAGGCGGATGAACGTCTGGCGCGGATCGAGACTCGAAGAGACGGTTTTGGCACGAATCTCCTCGCCGGACTCCAGCGCGACGCCTTCGGCGCGGCCGTTGCGCGTAAGGATGCGGGCCACGCGGGCTTCAGTGCGAATGGTCGCGCCGGCCTCGGCGGCCGCTCCGGCGATGGAACGGGAGATGCCGCCGGTACCGTCGCGGCTGAATCCCCAGGCGCGGAAGGTCCCGTCGATTTCTCCCATGTAATGGTGCAGCAGAACGTAAGCAGTGCCCGGCGAGCGAACGCCGAGGAAGGTGCCGATAATGCCCGAAGCGGACATCGTCGCTTTCAGCGGGTCTGTCTCGAACCAGCGGTCGAGGAAATCGATGGCACTCGAGGTGCCGAGCTGCGCCAAGAGAAATTTGTCGCCCGCATCGATTCCCTGCCAGCGACGTACCAGCCAAAGGAGCTGCTCGAAATCGCCCCAGGAAATGCGGGTGGGATCGGGCGCGGGCGTGCCGAGCATGGGCCGCACGAAGCGGCAGATGCGCACCATCGCGCGGCCGAAATCCTCATACGCTTCGGCGTCGAGGGCGGAAAAGCGCGCGATTTCGCGCCGCGTGCGCATCGGGTCGTCGACGCGCCACAGATAGTTGCCTTCGAGCGGGGTGAACGTACCATCGAGAGGCAGAATTTCCAGGCCGTGGCGCACCAGGTCCAGTTCGCGGATGATTTCCGGGCGGAGCAGCGAGACTACGTAGGAAAAAACGGAGAAGCGGAAGCCGGGAACGATCTCTTCGGTGACGGCGGCGCCGCCGAGCACGGGCCGGCTTTCGAGGACGAGAACCTTGCGCCCGGCGCGCGCCAGGTACGCGGCGTGCACAAGACCGTTGTGCCCGCCTCCGATGACGACGACATCGTAGGATTCTGCCAAGGCGGGGAGATTCTACCGGCTTCGGTCCTCTGGGCCAAGCACGGAAAATTTCTCCCGGTTGCCCCAATCCCGAGAGATCTTTCGGACGCCCCATTCTTGCGGCTGTTTCGCAAGGGTAGGGTTCGGGGCGGGGTTCGGGGCGGGGTTCTTGCACCGGCCCACCCTTCGGGCAAACTTCACCCGAAGAGTGGAGCACCCGGAACGGCACTCGGGATTCTTGCGGCAGGGGGTGATTACGGTAATGGACACGGATCAGGGAGAATGAGGGGGTCTATATGAGGGTCTTGTAGGGCCACGAAGGCGGCAGGTATAATCCGCGCGCCCAGGAAAGGAGCCTCCAGTTTGCCTGTCGGGACGGCATTCCACGAGCGTACGCTGGCGCTTTGCGACAGCCTGAGCTATCGGGACTGGTCGGGCTTCTACGCTCCCAGTTCCTACGAAACCCATCACGAGCACGAATACAACGCGATCCGCAACGCCGCGGCATTGATCGACGTTTCGCCGCTCTACAAATACCTGCTGCGCGGGCCGGACGCCGCCCGGCTGATTCAGCGCGTAATTACACGCGATATCGAGCGCGTGGCCGTGGGCCAGATGATCTATTGCTGCTGGTGCGACGAGCACGGCAAGGTGGTCGACGACGGCACGATCGCCCGGTTGGAGGATTCCGTCTATCGCTGGACGGCGGCCGAGCCGAACTTGCGCTGGTTCCAGGAAAACGCGACGGGCTTGAACGTTTCGATCGAGGACGTCAGCGAGCGCGTGGCGGCGCTGGCGGTGCAAGGGCCGCTTTCGGGGCGGCTGCTCATCTCGCTAGCGGGGCCGGAACTTGCGAATCTGCGCTATTACCGCATCATGAGCGCGCGCATTGCCGGCGTGGACGTCGAGATCTCCCGCACCGGCTATACGGGGGATCTGGGTTACGAAATCTGGATTCCGTGGGGCGAAGCGCTGCGTGTGTGGGACGCGGTGGCCGACGCCGGGACGGCATGGGCGGCGCAGGCGGCGGGAATGCTCGCGCTGGACGTGGCGCGGGTGGAGGCCGGGCTGCTGCTGATCGACGTGGATTACACGAGTTCCCGCAAGGCGCTCATCGACGCGCAGAAGTTTTCGCCTTACGAACTGGGCTTCGGGCGGATGGTCGATTTGAAGAAGGAGAGCTTTGTTGGCCGCGCGGCGCTGGTGGAGGAGGCAAAACGGAAAACGGGCCGCCGCCTGGTCGGGCTCGAGATCGGCTGGGATGACGTGGAAAAGATTTACGAGCGCGTCGGGCTGCCTCCCCAGGCGCCGGCGACGGCATCGCGCGTGCCCGTGCCCATCTACAGCGCGCGCGAGCAGGTGGGCAAGGCCACGACGACGGCATGGTCGCCGGTGCTCAAGAAAATGATCGCGCTGGCGAGCGTCGAAGCGGCTTTCGCGCGGCAGGGCACGCCGCTCCAATTCGAGTTTACGGTGGAAGCCGTGCGGTACCGGGTGGGCGCGCGGGTGGTGCCGCTTCCCTTTTTCAATCCGCCGAGAAAAACTGCGACGCCGGTGAAATAAGGACCCAGGGGCCGAGTTCACCGGCGCGGGGCGCGATCCGGATGAGATTCCGCCGTGCTTCGCTCAAACAAGTTTGTCTGCGCCCGATCGGCGGCAAGCCAGCACAGGGAGGCCAGCCAATGTCCAAACATCACGGATCGGCATCACGGCATGAACTTGCGCGCGACGCGAGACGTGCCCGAAGCCGAGTTGCAGCGCTGGCAGGTAAGGCGGCGATTGCGTTCGCAGCGTTCGCGGCGCTGCCGGCCGTTGCGCAGAAACTTCCCGCGGGCTGCCCGCCAAAAACGCGCAAGGATAACGTGGTCGACGTCCTTCACGGCGCGCGCGTTCCCGATCCCTACCGCTGGCTCGAGGCGCAGTACAGTCCCGCGACGCGACAGTGGATTGCGGCCGAGGATCGCTGCACCAACGGGGTGCTCAACAAGCTTCCCGATCGCGCAGACATTTCCGAGGAGCTGGGCAAGCTGATGCGCACGGAGGACGTCGGGGTGCCGATCGAGCGCAACCACCGGTTCTTCTACATGAAGCGCGCGGCGGATCAGGACCTGAGCCTGATCTACATGCGGCAGGGAGTGGAAGGCAACCCGGAACTGCTCTTCGATCCCCGCCCGCTCAGCAAAGATCATTCGACCAGCGCGACGCTGCTCGGGGCTTCCGATGACGGGCGCTACATGCTCTACGGCGTGCGGCTGGGCGGCCAGGACCAGGTGGCGCTGCACATCATGGACGTCGAGACGCGCCACGATCTTCCCGACAAGTTCGCGCGGCGCCATTATTTCGGCCTCGGTTTCACCCGCGACGAAAAAGGGCTCTACTACGGCACCACCAGCGCAACCGGGCCGCGCGTGATGTTCCACAAGATGGGGGCGCCGTCGATCCGCGACAGAGTCATCTTCGGCAAGGGCTACAGCCGGCAATATCTGATCACGCCCATGGTTTTCGACGACGGGCGCTGGCTGCTCATCCGCGTGAGCGAGGGAACCAGCGGCAATACAGCGATCTACGTCGAGGACCTGCTGGCGAAGAAGCCCGAGCTGAAGCCGATCGTCAAGGACATCTCCGCCACGTTCCAGCCCGAGATCGCCGGCGACACGCTCTACATGATGACCGACTGGAAAGCGCCGGATCACCGCATCGTCGCCGTCGATCTTGCCGGCGATGTCGCTCCCGCCGCCTGGCGGGACGGCGTGCCGGAAAGCGCGAATCCGATCGAAGGCTTTTCGCTGGCGGGCGGCAAGCTGCTGGTGCGCTACCTGGTGGATGCCGCCTATCGCCTGGAGATCTTCGATACGAACGGGAAGCGGGAGCGGGAGATTCCGCTGCCGGAGATGGGGACGGTGGGCGGGGTCGAATCGCGGTGGAAGTCGAACGATGTGATGTTCTCCTATCAGTCGTTCGCGATTACGCCGGCCATCTACCACTACGACATGGAGACAAAGAGCCTGACGGTGCTGGCGCGGCCGAAGATTCCGGTGAGTCCGGCCGATTTCGAGACGAAGCAGGTGTGGTACCACTCGAAAGACGGCACGCGCGTGCCGATGTTCCTGTTCTACAAGAGAGGGCTCGAGCCGAACGGCGAGGTTCCCACGCTGCTCACCGGGTACGGCGGTTTCGACTTGAGCTCGACGCCGGGTTTTCGTCCCGAGGCCATCGTCTGGGCCGAGCATGGGGGCCTCTACGCGATGGCGAACATGCGCGGCGGCGGTGAATTCGGAGAGGCATGGCACCGCGCGGGGATGTTCGGGAAGAAACAGAACGTCTTTGACGATTTCTACGCCGCGGCGGAATGGCTGATTCACAGCCGTTATACGAATCCGACGAAACTCGGCATTCAGGGGATGAGCAACGGCGGGCTGCTGATGGGCGCGGCGCTCACCCAGCGTCCCGACCTGTTCCGCGCCGTGGTCTGCATGTACCCGTTGCTCGATATGCTCCGCTACCAGAAATTCATGGGCGGGCCGTGGTGGGTGTCCGAGTACGGCTCCGCAGACAATGCAGAACAGTTCAAGTACCTGCTGAAATATTCGCCGTATCAGAACATCCATCCGGGAACCGAATATCCGGCCGTGCTCTTCATTACCGGCGATGGCGATACGCGTGTCGCCCCACTCCACGCGCGCAAGATGGCCGCGCGGTTGCAAGCCGGCGCCGCGAACGGACCCGGCAGGCCGATCCTGTTGCTTTACGACACGAAATCAGGGCATTCGGGCGGGCGGCCGGTCGGACAGCAGATCGCGGAACAGACGAACATGATCAGCTTTCTGTTCTGGCAACTGGGAGTGAACTAGAAGCGCAAACGCGCGAAGGTTTAGTAGCCACTGTCAGTGGTTTTCTGACCGTGGGAAGTTGGCGTTGCAAAAGCCCACGGTCAGAACTGCGTTGACCGTGGCTACCACTACTTGATGTGGGGCGCGGGATTGTGGAGAGGAAGGATTCGCGACCGCGCCGCAGCACGCCCCGACCGCCGAATGAAACGCACGCCGTTTGGCGGCAGGGGAACACATGGAAAAGACAGGAGGCTCGTGATGTCGACCATCCGGAGATGGCTTCCGGGTCTGGTGGGCTGGGTAGCGCCGACGTTGTTTCTGCTGCCCGCCTCGGCCCAACAGGCGACGAAAGCCGGTTCCTCGGACACGCTCCAGCCGATGGACGTGTTCCACATCCAGTACGACGCCGATCCCCAGATTTCGCCCGACGGCACGAAGATCGTCTACGAACGGCACTTCGGCGACATCTTCGCCGATCGTTGGCGGTCGAATCTCTGGATCGTGAATTTCGACGGCAGCGACGACAGCCCGCTGACGACGGGAAATTTCGGCGATGAATCGCCCCGCTGGTCGCCCGACGGCACGCGCATCGCTTACATCTCCGATCGGGACGGGCATCCGCAAATCTACGTGCGGTGGATGGCGACCGGACAAACGGCCAAGATCACGAACCTGCCAAAGCCTCCGGCCGGGATTTCCTGGTCGCCCGACGGTCATCAGATCGCCTTCACGAATTTCGTTCCCACAGCGCCGACCGTGCTGGCGCATCTGCCCACCGCGCCCGCGGGAGCGAAATGGGAACCGCCGCCGATTCTGGCCGACAAGCTCATCTGGAGATTCAACGGCCGCGGCCTGATCCCCAACGGCCACACGCAGATTTTCGTCGTGGGGGCTGACGGCACCGGACTGCATCAGGTGTCCCATGGCGATTACAACTTCACCGGCTCTTTCGGGGCGAACCAGCTGAACTGGACACCGGACGGCAGAGACCTGATTTTCTCGGCCAACCTGCGTCCCGACGCTGACTACGAAATGTTCAATACGGAGGTCTACGAGATTTCCGTCGCCACCGGGCAGTGGAAGGCGCTGACCAATCGCCTTGGGCCCGACAATGCGCCGGCGATTTCTCCCGACGGCACAAAGATCGCCTACACCGGTTATGACGACAAGTACCAGGGCCACCAGACCACGCATCTCTACATCATGAATCGCGACGGGTCCGGCTCGCACGTCGTCACCGCCGATTTCGATCGCGACGTCGAAGCGCCGCGTTGGGCCGCGGACGGCAGCGGCGTTTACGTGACATACGACAGCCGCGGTGACACGAAGTTCGCTTTCATCTCCGCAAGCGGGCAGCGCAAGTTGCTCGCGCAGCATCTGGGCACTCGCGACACGACCTATGGCTCTGGCGGCACCTTCTCGATCGCGCGCGACGGCCATTTCGCCGTTGCCTACACGATGATCGATTTGCCCGGCTCGATCGCCGTGGGCAGCCAGGCGCAACCGGACGAGGTGAAGATCGCCGACAATCCCAATCGCGAATTCCTGGCCCACAAAACGCTTGGCCGCGGGCAGGAATTCACTTTCAAGTCCAGCTACGACCAGCAGGAAATCCAGGGCTGGATCATCACGCCGCCCCATTTCGATCCCAGCCACAAATATCCGCTGTTCCTGCATATTCACGGCGGGCCGTTCGCCAATTACGGCGACCGGTTCGACACCGAGAAGCAGGTGTGGGCGGCGGCGGGATACGTTGTCGTCTACGTGAACCCGCGCGGCTCGACCAGCTACGGGGAGAAGTTTGCCAACCTGATCCACCACGCCTATCCGGGCCACGATTTCGAGGATCTGAATACGGGCGTGAGCACCGTCATCGCCAAGGGCTACATCGATCCGAACCAGCTCTACGTGGCGGGCGGATCCGGCGGCGGCGTGCTGACGTGCTGGGTGGTCGATCACACGACGCGCTTCCGCGCCGCGATGTCGATGTATCCGGTGATCAACTGGTATAGCTGGGTGCTCGACGCGGACATACCGATCCTCGGATCGAAATACTGGTTCCCTGGCCCGCCGTGGGAATACTGGCAACAGTACATGGAGCGCTCGCCCATCAACATGGTCGGCAAGGTGGAGACGCCGACGGCGCTGATGACGGGTCTGGAGGATTACCGCACGCCGATCAGCGAAGCCGAGCAGTTCTACGAAGCGCTGAAGCTGCGGAAAATCGATACGATGCTGATCCAGGTGCCGGGCGAGCCGCACGGGCTCGAACGGTATCCGAGCCACATGGTCGCCAAGATCATGGAGACGCTCGCGTGGTTCGAGAAACATAGCGGGCACTGAGGCGTTTCCAGCAGCAGTTCGTGAGCCGGCGCGGCGGAGAGCTTTGCCTTCCGCCGCGTTGGTTTTGCCGACGTTGTTGTCGGACAGGCGTGGCAGATTTCTCCCGAGGAAGACGCGCGTAAATCGAGGAAGCCTTTGTAGCGGCGGGCTTCAGCCCGCCAGCCTTTCCAGTCGGCTCAGCAAGATGCCGCCCTGAAGGGCGGCGCTACAAAGGCTGGGACACGGCACGTTCGTTTGTGAGGATTCCCGGCTACTTCATGTGTCCCGCCAAAAGCGCGGGGAGAATCAGGAGGGAGAATCCGTCGAGAATGGCATGCATGAGCATGCACACCGGCAGGTTGCGCCGCCAGAGATAGAGCAGGGTGAGGAAGGCGCCGAGAGCCGCCGGAACCAGCAGCGCCGGTGCGAATCCGTAGAGGCCCATGTGCGCCAGGCTGAATCCGAGCCAGGAGATCGCGCCCGCGAGCCACAACGAGCCGGTCAACCCGCCCAGTTCCTCGATGGCGAAGCCGCGATACATGAACTCCTCGCAAATCGCGGCCGTGAGGACCAGACCAAGTTTGACCGAAAAAGGCACGGAAACCAGGCGACGCATTGCGTCTGGGGTCGCCCAGGCCGGCATCGTGACGAACCGCGTGACAATCCCCGTGACGAGGTAAGAGCCGACCAAAACGCCGACCATGACGAGCAGGTCCCGCCAACCGAACATCCGCAGGCCGAGATCGCGCGTGTTTCTCTTCTGGAAGCCGAAGGTGATGATTGCGAGGATGATGACCACAGCCCATTCGGCGGCGATGGTGAGGAGGTCGTCGTGGATATTTGCCAGATCGTGGCTACGGCCGGTCAACACGTAGTTCCAGCCGAAGACGACGATCAGGCCCACGACGGCCCAGGCGCGTTGGCCGGTGAGGTTCATCGGGACCCGGCTTGCCTCTGCTGTCTGTCCCTGGCTTTCGCTCATGGCTCCCCCGGCATTTGTCTTTCGGAAATGCGGGCATTCTACACCTTGACGGAGAGAATCGGCGCGCGGCATCGACGCACTTGTAATCTCAGCCTCAAAGCGGTGAAGATGGTGCCAGCGGGCTCAGCGGAGGTGGTTCGGATGCGGAAACAAATGGGATTGGCGCTATGCGCCGTGCTGCTCCTCGGCGCTCCGGCGCGGGCGCAGAATCCGAGCAAGGACGAGCGAGCGATTCGGGCCATCGCCGCCCACTGGCAGGACAACTGGAACAATCACAACTACAAATCGCTGGTCAATCTTTTCGCCGCCAATGGCGAATACATCACAGATGAGGGCGTGTTGCTCGAGGGGCGGGGCCAGATAGAGAACTGGTTTGCGACCGAGCATCGGCAGATGTATCTGGGCAGCCATTGGACGAACAACGGGGTCACGCTGCGGTTTCTGCAGCCGGATATCGTCGTCGTCCACCTGACGTGGGCCATCCAAGGCGACCTCGACCAAAAAGGATTGCCGCGCAAAGGGCGGCCGGGGATCTCCACGTGGCTGCTGGTGAAGTTGGGCGACGGCTGGAAGATCCGCTCGGCGCAGGACACGAGCGGGCAGTAGGCATCACCGGTCATCCGGGTGGGGAAAGAGAAGAGGCCTCGTTCGGGGGTCGTCGGAAACGAACCTTCCGCTCGGTTGCGACAACGAAGCGGCCTGCCCAATCCTCGACATTCTCTTGCTGAAAAATCTCCTCCACGCGCTCGCTCAGGTTTCGCCTGCTCGGCGACTGGAGGCGAACGAGCAGGACGCCCTCGTGACTGCCCGGCGCAAAAAGGCGGACGTCGGATAAGTCCAAGTCCTGAGTGATCAAGAAGCGGCCCTCTCGTTGCGCCGCGTCCCAAATCTCGTCGTCGCGGCTGCCGGCGAGTCCTTCCTCCGAAGCGGGCTGTTAGTGCCCGTAGCCTTCGCCGGAGCGGACTTTGCCGGCGAACTGGCGGTAGCTGTAGACGAAGTAGCCGACCACGAAAATCATGCCGATGATCCACCAGACGATGGCGATGTGCAGGCCGTAGGCGGGCGCCTTAGCATTCTGCACGGTAAGAGCGAATTCCGGATTCGTGCGTGCGGGAAGCACGTAGGGGTAGAGACCAAATGCGGCGCTCGTCAGCATGCCGACCAGGTAGGCGCAGGAAGCCAGAAAGGCGCGGAGACGATTGCGGCGGAGAAAGACCAAAACGAACACCAGTCCGAAAATTGCCAGCAACGGGAAGAAGAAACCCCACGGGCGCTCTCGCAAATTCATGCCGACCTGCGGCTGCACTTGGAGAGTTGCAGCGGTGATCGCCACGGTCAGCAGCACGACAAGCGCCCAAAGCGGACGGACGAGCCGCTCGGCCCGCTGCTCCACCGCGCCTTCGGTTTTGAGCGCCACCCACAGCGCGCCGTGCATGGTGAGCGCCACAACCGCCGCCAGGCCCACGAGAATCGTGTACCAATCGAGAATGCCAGTGACGGCGCCGACGCGGAAGTCCGTCCAGAGCGGCTCGAAGAAGCGATGCGAGGCGTCGAGCGGAACGCCGCGAACCACGTTGCCGAGCGCCGCGCCGAAGAAGAGCGCCAGGAGCAGGCTCGAAAGACCGAAAACGACGTCCCAGAACGGAATCCAGACGGGGCTGTCGATCTTGCTGCGAAATTCGATCGAAGTCCCGCGCAGAACGAGCAGCCACAACACGATGGTCAGCGGCAGGTAAAATCCGCTGAAGCTCGATGCGTAGAGTACCGGAAAGGCCAGGTAGAGCACGCCACCCGCCGCGAGCAACCAGACTTCGTTCCCATCCCACACCGGCCCGATGGAGGCAATCACCGTGCGCCGCTCTTCCGGGGTTCTTGCAACGCACAGGTGGACGATGCCCGCGCCGAGGTCGAAGCCGTCGAGGACGACGTAGGCCGCGAGCATCACGCTGACCAGACAGAACCAGACCGTCGCCATGGCTACAGCACCTCCGGGCCGCGCTCGATTTCACGCCACATGAGGAAAAGAAACAGCAGGCTCAGCAGGCTGTAGAGACCGAGGAAACCGACGAAGGTGAACAGGGCGTTGCCCGAAGACACTTGCATCGAGTAGCCGGCATTCGTGCGCATCAGGGAATAGATCAGCCACGGCTGCCGGCCCGCTTCGGCGGTGACCCAGCCGGCCGTATTCGCGATAAAGGGAAACGGCAGCGCCAGGAGCAGCGCCCACAGCACTCCGCGCGTCGAGAACAGCCGTCCCCGCCAGAGCAGGAAACCGGCGATGAGCAGCACGGCGAGGAAGATCGTCCCCAGGCCAACCATGATGTGATAGCTGTAGTAGACGAGCGGCACAGCATCCGGCCATTCGCTTTCGGGGATGTTGTCGAGGCCTTTCACTTCCGCCGCCCAGCGCCGGTAGGTGAGAAAGCTGAGAACGCGCGGAATCGTGAGCGGATTATCGAGCCGGCGCTTCTCCATGTCGGGCTGGCCGAGGATGGCGATTGGGGCGCCGGCCTGCGACTCGAAAAGGCCTTCCATGGCGGCGAAAGTGGCCGGTTGGTGCGAGGCGACCATTTTGCTTTGGCCGTCGCCGGTGGGAAAAATGAGCAGGAGCGTGGCGATGAGGCCGACAGTGACGCCCGTGCGCACGAACAATTGGCCGTACGGCTCGTCGCGATGCGAAAGCAGGTAGAAGGCGCCGATCGAGGCCATCAGGAAGGAAGCGGTGACGACGGCGCCGAGCATGTTGTGCGCGTATTCCCACCAGACCCACGAGTTACCGAGCAGCCCGAAGAAACTCGCGAGCCCGAACAGGCCGTTGGGCCCGCTCGTGTAGGCCACCGGGTGCTGCATCCAGGCGTTCGTCGCGATGATGAAATAGCCGGAGAGCCAGGAGCCGAAAAAGAGCGCCAGCGCCGCGGCCCAATGAGTGCGCGGGCTCAGCCGTTTCTCGCCGAAAAGCAGCAGGCCGAGAAAACTCGATTCGAGGAAGAAGGCGAACACGCCTTCCATCGCCAGCGTCTGCCCGATCACGCCGCCGGCGGAGCGCGAGAACTCCGCCCAGTTCGTGCCGAACTGGAATTCCATCGGAATGCCAGTGACGACGCCGAGAGCGAAGCTGATGCCGAAAATCCGGAGCCAGAAGCGCACGGCACGGTTGTAGCGTTCCTCGCCGGTGCGCAGCGCCTGGGTTTTCAGAATCAGGATGAGCAGCGCGAGGCCCATCGTCATCTGCGGGAAGATGTAGTGGAAGGTGATGGTGAAGGCGAATTGCAACCGGTCGATCGGCAGCGCGGGGTTCACGAACGACCTCCCTGTACAACCTTGCGATCAGAGTATCCGGGTGTGTCCCCTTGCCACAAGCGGGATTCGGGCGCGCCCGGCGGCGAGCACCGCCGGGCGCATTCCTCCCCTGATCTTGCGCGGCGCTTAGAGCTGATGGCCGCCCTGGAGTTCGCGCACGATCTCGCCGACGAAGGATTTGGCGTCGCCGAAGAGCATGAGCGTCTTGTCCAGGTAATAGAGCGGGTTGTCGATGCCGGCGAAGCCGGGATTGAGGCTTCGCTTGATCACCATCACGGTGCGCGCCTTGTCGACGTCGATGATGGGCATGCCGTAGATAGGGCTCGATGAATCGGTGCGCGCCGCGGGATTCGTGACGTCGTTGGCGCCGATGATCAGCGCGACGTCGGTTTGCGGCATGTCGGAATTCACCTGGTCCATGTCGAGCAGTTTGTCGTAGGGAATGTCGGCTTCGGCCAGGAGCACGTTCATGTGGCCGGGCATGCGGCCGGCCACCGGGTGGACGCCGAAGGTGACATTGATGCCCTGCTTGGTCAGGATGTCGTACAGCTCGCGGACCTTGTGCTGCGCCTGCGCAACGGCCATGCCGTAACCGGGCACGATCACGATGTTGCTCGCCGCCTTGAGAATGTCGGCGGCGTCCTCGGGCGTGGCCGAGCGAACGGTGCGTTCCTCAGCTGCGGCGCCCGCGCCCGCCTGCACCTGGCCGAAGGCTCCGAACAGCACGTTGGTGAACGACCGGTTCATCGCCTTGCACATGATCACCGACAGAATGAAGCCGCTCGAGCCGTCGAGCGCGCCGGCGATGATGAGCACCTTGCTGCCCAAGACGAAGCCGAGCAGGGCGTCGGCCAGGCCGGCGTAGGAGTTCAAGAGCGAGATCACCGTCGGCATGTCGGCACCGCCGATGGGCGTTACGAGCAGGACGCCGAAGAGCAGCGAGACACCGACCATGATCGGGAACAGGACCGTTAGGCCGGGCCGGAACATCAACGTAATGCCAAGAATCACGGCGGAGCTCAACACCGCCAGGCTGACGATGTTCTGCCCCTTGTATGTGATCGGGCGCTGCGGCAGGATTTCCTGCAGCTTGCCGGCGGCGATGAGGCTGCCGGTGAAGGTCAGCGACCCGATGATGACTTCGAGCGAGATCTCGACAACGTCGAACTTCGTCAGGTGGGCGGGATTGGCGTAATACTCGGAGATGCCGATCAGCGACGCGGCCAGCGCGCCGAAGGAGTGGCTGAGGGCGGTTCGCTGCGGCACGGCCGTCGTCTTGACGAAGCCCAGCGGAACGCCGACGGCGCCGCCGATGGCGAGGCCGATGAGGATCCACTTGTACTCGATGATGCCCGTGGCGGCGAGCGTGGCCAGGATGGCGATGACCATCCCGATCTCGCCGGCGCGCACGCCACGGCGCGCGGTTTCCGGCGAGCTGAGCCATTTCAGCGAAAAGATGAACAGGATGGACGCGGCAAGGTAGGCGAATTCGGTGATGATGTGCGCGGCGTTTGGGCTCATGATTTTTTCGTCCCACCCAGTTTGAACATGCGCAGCATCCGCTCGGTGATGATGAATCCGCCGACGGCGTTGCTGAAGGAGGCGGCCACGGCGATCGTTCCCAGAATCACGGCAAGCTCGGTTTCCTTCCGGCCGGCAATGATCATGGCCGCGACCACCACGACAGCGTCGAGCGCGTTTGTGAGCGACATCAAGGGCGTGTGAAGCAGGCGGGAGACGCGCTGGATTATACCGAATCCGACGAACCCCGCCAGCACGAACACGTACAGGCTGACAATGAAATCCGCTGGCATTCGCCTTCCTCCTTCCTGTTATGCCTTCTGAGGCGTTGGGAGTTTGTAGAACTCACGCACGCGCGGATGAACGATCTCGCCGCCGCGGGTGACGATGGTTTCCCGAACAATCTCGTCGTCGCGATCCGGATCGATCCGGCCGTCCTTCACCAGATGGAGCAGGAACATCAGCGAGTTCCGGGCGTACATGAAGCTGGCGTGGTAGGGCACGGTGCTGGCGAGATTGAAATAGCCGATCAGCGTGACGCCGTGCTCGACTACGATCTCGCCCGAGCGCGTCAGATCGCAGTTGCCACCGCGCTCGGCAGCCATATCGACGACCACCGACCCCGGCATCATGCGGCTGACGGCGTCGCCGGTGACGAGCAAGGGCGGCCGCTGGCCGGGGACCGTGGCGGTGGTGATCACGACGTCGCTTTCCGACACGACGCGGCCAAGCATCTCGCGCTGGCGCTCGTAGAACGCTTCGTCCTGCGCCTTGGCGTAGCCGCGCTTGTCCTCGGCGCCGGCGGTTTCGAGCGGCAATTCCACCACGCGGCCGCCGAGGCTCATGATCTGTTCGCGCGCCGCCGGGCGCACGTCGTAGCCGGACGTGATCGCGCCCAGCCGGTGCGCCGTGGCGATAGCCTGCAAACCGGCCACGCCGGCCCCGATGACGAACACGCGCGCCGGCGTGACGGTGCCGGCCGCGGTGGTCAGCATGGGGAACATTCGCGGGAGGCGGTCGGCGGCCAGAAGGACCGCTTTGTAACCCGACACGGTCGCCATGGACGATAGCGCATCCATGTTCTGCGCGCGGGTGATTCTGGGCATCAGTTCGAACGAAAACGACGAGACGCCCGCTCCCGCCAACTGCCGTACGGTGTCTAGCGAGCCGAGCGGGCGCAGAAAGCCAACCAATACCTGGCCGGGCCGGAACAGCGGCAGATCGTCGGCGCCGTTGCGGTCGTTGGCGCCGTAGCAGAGCACCTGCAGGATCACGTCCGCCGCGGAGAAGACCTGGGCGCGGTCGGGAAGAATTTTCGCGCCTTTGGCCTCAAATTCGGCATCGGGATAGCCTGCTTCGTTGCCAGCGCCGGCTTGAACGACAACTTCGATACCGACCTTCTTCAGGTTCGGGATCACCCCCGGCACCAGGGCGACCCGCCGTTCTCCGGGATAAATTTCTTTGGGAACACCAATGACCATCAGCTCACCTCAGCGGGGAAATGATAGGGTCCGAGTATACCCGTCTTGCCAGAAAGACAAGAGATGATCGAACAAGGAAAACGAGGAGAAATAGATGATCGGCCGGCCGGCGGCCAGCCTACTTCGCTCCACTCGCAGGGCCTAGGGGAAATCCCAAACCTCCGCTGCCGAACCCCGGGGGAGGACTTGGTTCCGGGCTCCGGCTTACGCTGCTTTCGTGAACGGGGAGGGAGCGTTCCCCGTCGAACTGCAAGAGTACAGACTACCCCGCTTGGAGCGAACCTGCAAGAGCGAGCCGTGATTTGCGTTCCGACTGGAAGTTTCTATCACGCCTGCTCAGCCGCGTGAAAATGTCAGGCCGTGGAACGAGAGGCGCTGAAGAGTCTGCGTGGCAACTTGCAGACACAGCCTCAGCGGCCGAAACCGCATTGACGTGCCACGCTTACGGCAGGGCTTCCCCGATCAAGAACGCTGGAACGCAGAAAGCGCGGAAGCCGTGCCCTTACGTAAAATCGGGCTGCACAAACTCGGAAGGGTGGCGAATCCGAGATGAGATCGCGGCGGAACGCGGAGCCGACGCATATCGGACGCCGGCTCCGCCCGACCCCGTCGAGCACTACGATGCGAACTTGACGGCCTCTTTCTTCCCCGAGAAGTAAATTTCCTGAATGTCGTTGTGGCTCGATACGATTTCGCTGTAATAGGATTTCTTGTTCAGCTTCACCCACCTTCCTTTCACAGTCCCGATTACCTTGTAATTCCGAATCACTTTCACCTGGCCGCTCGCCTCGTTGGCAACGAAGCGGTAACGGCCGGGCTTCAGTTCGAGTTTGAGAATTTTTGATTGATGGTAGAGATCGACGTGAGTGGAGAGTGTTTTAGCCAGAGCGGGCGCTGCCATCGCGAAAAGGCAGGCCAAGGAAACAAGCAAAGACACACGAAGACGCATGACTGAACCTCCGAGTGAATCCCTGAATCGGCCCGGCAATGCCGAGCGGAGGCGTCGCAATCGGCTCCATTCCAGCAGATGCGAATGAGAGGGAGAGTGTGAGTCAGAAAATGGGGCTGGGGACGAAAGCGCGTTCCTGGCTTCGACGCATGCCCCCAGGGCAGGTTGCCCGGCGACTGTTACGGCGATCGGCGCGGCCCGATAACCGTGCGGGCACTATCAGGCGCCGGTCTCTTCGAGCAGAGGTACGTATTGAAGAAAGCGAAGTGGCGAAAGTCCATTGATCCCGCGAAGAGCCAGATTGCGCATGTTCCGCCGTGCGCGGCCAATCTGTTCACGATCTGCCGCACCGTGAGATTTTTGTAGGTCACGGTCCAGGGCTTCGGGGGGTATGGATCGCCCCCTCCCACTTGCAAGATAGCGACCTGCTCCGGTGGCGGAGGGAGTTCGCGATGTATCGCGAGCAGTCCATCTTGCACATCGGTTGCATTCCTCAGCACGAAATTCTCGATCCTGCGGTTCAGAAGGTAGGAGGGATCGCCTACGACCGCTCGTGGGTAGACATTCACAAAGGCCCCGTCGGTTGACCACGTGAAGCGTGCGTCTGCTTGGCAGATTGCGTCAAGGACTTGGCCAACCGACCTGTCCTTAAGTCGAAGACTAAGGAGGCGCTTGGGGATTGCTGGGCTATTGACCGTTCCCGCAAGCACGTCCTCGAACCCAAACCCAAAAGGCGCCGGACCGCGAGCCAATTCTTCCAGACCGTCGAGCAAGGTTTGGTTGTGCATGCGGAACTCGGGCACCTTGGCCTTCAGGAATGCATCCTGCGCCTCGAACCGATGACCGGGTCGCTGAGCGTGGGCACCCCCCGGCACGGGCGCAGTTAGTAGGAAAGCGAAAAGAAGGACGATGCGTTTCGAGCCTCCTGCTAGCTGCTTCATTGAGTCGGTCCGTTGCTGGAGTACGTCAGACCCGAGTCAGAGAACGTCAAAGAATTCTGGCGCACTTGGTATCCCTCGATGGAAATGGTTTGTGTCGTGGTCGTCG
>JAGWOX010000249.1 GCA_028877145.1 Acidobacteriota bacterium
GAAGTATCCACCATGCCGTCGTACATCTGTTTCGACACGTTGTACTGCGCTTCGAGCCCGGCCGCCGGCGTTTTCACCCGCGGGTCCATGCGAATCGTCATCGGCTGCGAATACGTCTGGCCATCGACGATGAGCTTCACGGTGTAATGCCCCGGCAGCACCCAAGGCGACGTGTAGCCGGGTGGCGTGTCGTGAACGACGGCCTGCATCGGCAATCCCACCGGGTAGCCGGGCGCGGGCGTCAGGTGCATGTCCCAGATGAAGCGGTGCATGCCGGCTTCGCCCGAAAGGATGTGCGCGGGGCGCGCCCAATAGGCCGGTACGGACAGCGCATTCGGATCGGGAATGCGCGGCTTATCCGTGCTCGAATAGCGGCGCATCAGGTGGCCGGCGCTGTCGAGGATTTCGAGCTTCACCGGACCCGAAGCCGACGACTTCAGGTAGTAGTCGATGATTGCGCCGTCGGGCGGATTCTGGGCGTGGGCCACGTCCGGCGGCAGCGGCGTATCCGAGTTCACGTTCCAGCGTACGCGCGTGGCAAGTTCCGGCCGATAGAGATAAGCCTCCTGCGCGGTGGCCGCAACGGCAATCTGTCGCAGCGGGGTGATGTCGTCGAGGATCCAGAAGCCGCGGCCGTGCGTGCCGGCAACCAGGTCGTCTCCCTTGATCTGCAGATCGCGAATCGACGACGCCGGCATGTTCAGTCGCAGCGACTGCCAGCGATCCCCGTCATCAAACGAGACCGAAATCTGCGTCTCGCTGCCGGCGAAGAGCAATCCTTTCTGCCCGGGATCCTCGCGAACCACGTCGATCGGCTCGTCATCGGGCAATCCGTTGACGATCTCCGTCCACGTTTTTCCGTAGTCGAGCGTGCGATAGATGTGCGGGTGCAAATCGTCCAGGCGAAGGGTATTGATCGCGGCGTAGGCGGTCCCGGCGCTGAAATGGCCCGCGTCGAGAATCGAAACTTTCTGCCACGGCTTGAGTTGTGGGGGGGTAACGTTCTGCCAATGCTGGCCGCCGTCGGTGGTGATCCAGATGAGGCCGTCGTCGGTACCGGCCCAGATCGTATTGACGTTCAGCGGCGATGGCGCGAGGGCGTAGATCACGCCGCGGCGCGTGACCTTTGTGTCCGCCGCGTACTTGCCGGCGACGCCGGGCACGGGCCAAGTCTTGCGCGAAAGGTCGGGACTGATCTGTTTCCAGCTTTCGCCGCCGTTGCGCGTTTCCCACAGCGTGTTGGCTGCGAAATAGAGAATGTGCGGATCGACCGGCGAAAAAACTATAGGCTCGGTGCGCAGGGCGCGGTATCCATCTCCGCGCAGGGGCACCGGCGCAACTTCCGACGTCTGCCCGGTCAGTCGATCGAAGCGAGTGAGCTTGCCGCCGTAAACCAGATTCGGATCGAGCGGATCGGGCACCAAGTATCCGTATTCTTCCGCGCCGCCGGGCAGCCAGTCGCGTTCTGTGATCTCGCCCCAGTTCCCTCGGCTCGAAACGCAGGCCGAGCCGCTGTCCTGCTGTCCGCTGCACAGGCGATCCGGAAACGCGTTGTCGGCGTTGACGTGATAAACCTGCGCGGTCAGTTGGTTGTACCAGGAACTCCAGCTCTTGCCGCCATTCACGCTGATGATGGCGCCCTGGTCACTGGCGACCAGTAGAATGTTCGGGTTGTTCGGATTGATCCACATGTTCTGGTAATCGTCGCCGCCCGGCGCGCCGCGAATTCCCGTCCAAGTCTTGCCGCCGTCGGTCGACCGCCACGTAACCACGCTGCAGCTATAGACGACGTCGGGATTCTTCGGATCGACTCTCAGCACCGGCAGATCGCCGCCGCCGATGCGCGATGCCGGCCGTGGGTCGGTGGTGGCGCGAGTCCAGTGGGCGCCGGCGTCGTCCGATCGGAAGATGCCGAGCTCGCGGCCGGAAGCGACGCTGGCGTAGAGGCGGCTCGGCTCGCTCGCCGCAATGGCGACGTTGACCTGAATGATGTCTTCCGGCAGGCCGTTTTCGATTTTGTGCCACGTGCTGCCGCCATCCGTCGATTTGAAAAGTCCTCCCTCGCTGCCGCCCCACTCGCCGTTTTCCCACGGCGCTTCCTGCGCCTGCCACATCGCCGCGTAGACGATCTGCGGATTTTGCGGGTCGATTTCCACGTCCGAGCCGCCCGTGTACTCATTGATGTAGAGGACCTTCTCGAACGTTTTGCCGCCGTCCGTCGAGCGGAAAATGCCGCGCTCGGCGTTCGGGCCGTAAGGGTGGCCGAGCGCCGCAACGAAAACGATGTCGGGATTTTTCGGATCGACCGCGACGTTCGGAATCTGCTGCGTATCGCGCAATCCGAGGTGAACCCACGTCTTGCCCGCGTCAGTCGATTTGTACATGCCGTCGCCGACGGAAAGGTCCGGCCGGTGCAAACCCTCGCCGCTGCCCACGTAAATGATGTTCGGGTCCGACGGCGCGACGGCAATCGCGCCGATCGAGCCGGTCGGCTCCTTGTCGAAGATCGGATGCCAGGTGCGGCCGTAATCGTCCGATTTCCACACGCCGCCATTCACCGCGCCGATGTAGAAGACGTTCGGCTCGCTTGCGACGCCGCTGACGGCGCGCGTGCGTCCGGCGCGCAGCGGTCCGATCGTGCGCCAGCGCATGCCGGAGTAGAGCGTTTCGGGATGCTGCTGCGCCAATGCGATCCCCGCGCCGGCCAAGGCAAGCGCCGAAAGAATGATCGTGGCGGCCGAAATCCGCGTGAAAACAGACCTCGTCACATGATTCATCTGTAAGCCTCCAAAACCCGCCACTATATCGCCGCCAGACGCCGGAAACAATCCTGCCGGAGAGAAAGCCTGAATTCGGTCTGCACTGCAAGTTTTGACAGTATCGGGCCAGGGGACCCGTTTCTACGATGAAAGCGTAGCGAGCATGCCGGGCCGGGGTGCCGTCCGCCCGCCCCGGACACGCTTGGCCGGCTCGCACGAGAAGCGTACGGAATCACATAAGCGAGCCGGGAGGAAGAAAATGAAAATCCCGAGAATGAGCAGTCTTGGCAGATTTTTCGCGGCTGCGGCCGGGCTCGTGCTCCTGGCTGGTAGTTCCGCTTTCGCGCAGCGACTGGATAAACCGGAACATTACACCGCAACGATCCTAGCCGAGGGAGATTACGTGGCGTACGCCCGGTTCCTGCGAGTAGATGTAACGATTTGGCAGTACTCCACGCCGCAGGACCAACAGTCTCTCGTCCAGGCGTTCGAGCGGGGAGGGCAGCAAGGTCTGGTCAACGCATTGAGCAGGATGAGCGCCAAGGGGCACGTCGATATCCCCGGAACGCTCGGATACGATCTGAGTTACGTCAAGGTGTTTCAGACGCCGAATGGCCGCCGAATTCGCGCGGTGACCAACCGTTCCATTCGTTTCGGCGAGGCGTGGACCGACAGCCGTTCGATGAGTTACGACCTCGGCATGTTCGAACTCGACTTCGGCAACAACAAGGGCAAGGGCGGCGGGGAGGTGATCTTTGCCGGCCAGTTCATTGTTTCCAAAGGGCAGTTGACAGTGGAGAGCTACGGCGCCGGACCGTTCAAAGTCATTCAGATCGACACATGGAAGTGATTCGCCAGAACAGCGGGTAGCGACGCGGCAACTAAACCGCACCGTGGTGGACCGGCCGAGCCTGGGCCGGCCCACTGGCGAATAAGGCTCACCCAGCCCGGTAAGCACACGGCTTCAGCCGTGCGGCAAGCTGGGCAAGGGCCACGCGGCTTCAGCCGCTGAGGTCCCGCCCCAGCGCTCAGCGCGAGTCAGTGGCGGCGCGAATGAAATCGGCCAGAAGGCCGTATGCGGTGGCAACGACCCCGGCCTTGTGCTCGATGATCGAAAGGCCGTATACGTCGAGATCGAAGCGCAGAGCGGACGTGGTGCCCTCGAGCAAGGCGAGGGGATCGGTGAGGGGAAGTTTTTCGGGGCGCACCGCGGCGTGAACGCCATGGTGCGTGCGCTTGGCGCTGCACACGAGTTTGTACCGCATGCCCTCGGCGCGCGCCGCGCGAACTTCTTCCGGCGAAATATGGCGAATGCCGACGCGCTCCACCTGGTCGAGCCGCAGCGGCTCGCCCATCAGGACGATAGCAAGCGCGGTGACTTTCACGGCCGCGTCCCAGCCGTCAAGGTCGTCCGAGGGATCGGTTTCGGCGACGCCGATTTGCTGGGCTTTGCGCACCGCCTGGTCGAAATCGAGCCCGCGTTCCATCTCCGTGAGAACAACGTTGGTGGTGGAATTCATGATGCCCCGGAATCCGTGGATCGTGACGGCGGGCAGCGCGTGCGGAAAGAGCGAAAAAATCGGCGTGCCATCCATCACAGTGGATTCGAAAAGGAACCGCCGGCCCTTTTCGCGGGCGAGATCGCGCAAATCCCGGTAGGCGTGCACGACAGGTCCCTTGTTCGCGCTGATGGCATGGGCGCCGGATTCCAGGGCGGCGCGCAGGTGATCGATCGCCGGCTGGCCCGTAAGGCGATAGAGAGACGAGGCTTCAAGAAGGGCATCGGCGCGCGCGCGGGCGAGCCACTCACGGACGTTCTGCGGCCCATCCGCCGCCGCGGCCGGAGGCCCATCGGCGAGCAGCGCCGCGGTATCGAAGCCGTTGGGATTGGCGAGCCAGCCGAGCCGCCGCGAGGCAAGGCCGGTGAGCCGCCATTCAATGCCGAAGTCGCCGCGAAGCTCCGGCGTTTTCCTGACCAGCAGGCGGACGAATTCCCTGCCGACGTTTCCGTAGCCAACAAGAGCGAGATTCCAGGTGCGAATGATAATCCTCCAGTTTGAGCTAGGGATTTTACCGGTCCGAAGCGCAACGCGCGAGTCAAAGCTTCGGCCGAAAGCGCCGCCGCAGCCAATATCCCGTGTGCCGCTCCGGGTGCCCTACACTTCCGCCGTTCGCAAGGGTGGGAGGCCCCGTAATGCCACGAGCAAACGCCGCAATCAGCCCAATGGCCCCTGAAGGTGGGAGGTGACTTAAGTCGCAGACGATGCGGTTGTTGGGTCTTAGCCTATGTGCTGTCGGAGGCGAAGTTGTGCTAACCCGGAATTACGAAGAACCGCTCATCCAAATCTCACCACTTGCCGCCGACGGCATACGCCAGGCGGTCAAAGCAACCCACAAACCGAAAAAGAAACTGGTGCGGCGCATGGTTCCCGACGACTCCCAGCGCGTGCGCCATGCGTTTCAGATCGCCTTCTTGCTGCTGAATGTCTGGATTGGCGCTGAGTTCTATTTGTGGGTGCGGGGATTCGAATTGGCGAGCCCGGTCAGCTTCAGCCGCCCGGCCGGCGTCGACGGCTGGCTGCCGATCAGCGGGCTCATGAACCTGAAAGTCTGGATCGCCACCGGCCACATCCCCAGCGTGCATCCGGCGGCGATGTTTCTGCTGGTGGCGTTTCTCGCGATGGCGTTTCTGTTGCGGAAGGCGTTCTGCAGTTGGCTGTGCCCGGTGGGAACGATCTCGGAATGGCTGTGGCGCGCGGGCCGGAAACTGCTCGGGCGGAATTTTGCCCCGCCGCGATGGCTGGATGTGCCGCTGCGCGGGCTGAAATATCTGCTGCTGGGATTTTTCCTTTCGGCCGTGGTGATGATGCCGGCGGCGAGCATTCGAAATTTCATGCACACGCCGTTTGGACTCGTGGCGGACGTGAAGATGCTGAATTTCTTCCGGTTCATCGGCG
>JAGWOX010000250.1 GCA_028877145.1 Acidobacteriota bacterium
GCAATCTGGACGAGCCGGTGCCGCTCGACAAGCGCCGCAACCACACGATCGAGATCGTGGTGGACCGGCTGCTGGTGAAACCGGGCATCACGCGGCGGCTGGAGCAATCGGTGACGACGGCTCTCAAGCTTTCTGGCGGGCTGGTGACCGTGGCGATCGTCGGCGGGACTGAGCGGATGTATTCGGAGAAGCTGGCCTGTCCCGATTGCGGCATTTCGGTGCCGCAACTCGAGCCGCGCTCCTTCAGCTTCAATTCCCCTTACGGCGCGTGTCCGGAATGCAAGGGATTGGGCGCGCGCTACCAGTTCGATCCGGCGAAGGTGATCGTCGACTGGACGAAGCCGCTGCTCGATGGGGGACTGGGGCCCGGTTCGGGCTCGGCGTATCTGCGGCGGATGCTGGAGCTGGCGGCGGAAGCCAACGAATTCGACCTGAAAACGCCATTCGAGAAGTTCCCGCAGCGGATCCAGAATTTGATTCTTTACGGAAACCGCGAGGGCCGGCGCGGCGCGCGTTTCCCCGGCGTGATCGGCTACCTCGAAGAAAACCTCGATTCGACAAATTCGGAAGGCTACCGGGATTGGCTGAACGAGTACATGTCGCCGACGCCCTGCGCGGCGTGCGGCGGCCGGCGGCTGCGGCCGGAGAGCCTGGCGGTGCGCGTGGCGGACATTTCGATCGCGGAGTTCGCCGCGCTGTCGGTGGAAAAGGCACGACAGACCGTCGATCGGCTTCGGGAATCGCTCGACAGCCGTCAGAAACAGATCGCCGCGCGCGTGATGGAGGAGATCGCCGAGCGGCTCGATTTCCTGCTCGCGGTCGGGCTCGGCTATCTGACGCTCGACCGGTCGGCTTCGACGTTGTCGGGCGGCGAAGCGCAACGGATTCGCCTGGCGACGCAGATCGGCTCGCGACTGCGCGGCGTGCTCTACGTGCTCGACGAGCCTTCGATCGGCCTTCACGCCCGCGACAACGAGCGCCTGCTCACCACCCTCGAGCGATTGCGCGATCTGGGCAACACGGTGCTGGTCGTCGAGCATGACGAGCAGACGATTCGCCGCGCAAATTATGTCGTCGACCTGGGCCCCGGCGCGGGGCGCGCCGGTGGATATCTGGTGGCCGCGGGAACGCCTGTCGAGATCGAGCGCCACCCAGCGTCGCTCACCGGCCGCTATCTGGCGGGCGAGTTGCAAATTCCGGTGCCGCCCTCCCGGCGAAAGACGGATGGAAAAGAGTTGGTCGTGCTGGGCGCGCAGGCGAATAATTTGCGGAACATCGATGTGCGCTTCCCGCTGGGCCGGTTGATTTTGGTGACCGGCGTTTCCGGCTCGGGCAAATCGACGCTGGTGAACGACATCCTTTACCGCGCCCTGGCGCACGAACTGTACCGCTCAGCCGAACCGCCGGGCGCGCACCGCGCCATCACCGGCATCGAACACCTCGACAAGGTCATCGAGATCGACCAGGCGCCCATCGGCCGCACGCCGCGGTCCAATCCCGCCACCTATACCGGCGTCTTCACGCCCATCCGCGAACTCTTCGCCATGCTGCCCGAATCGCGCGAACGCGGTTACCGGCCCGGGCGTTTCAGTTTCAACGTGAAGGGCGGACGCTGCGAAGCGTGCCAGGGCGACGGGCTGCGACGGATCGAGATGAATTTTCTGCCCGACGTTTACGTGACGTGCGAGGTGTGCCGCGGGCGACGCTACAACTCGGAGACGCTGACGGTGCGGTACAAGGGCGCGTCGATCTCCGATCTGCTCGATATGACGGTGGAGGAAGCGCTGCCGCTGCTTGAGAACATTCCGGCCGTGCGGCAGAAGCTGCAAACACTGGTCGATGTGGGGCTGGGGTATCTGCAACTGGGCCAATCGGCGACCACGCTTTCCGGCGGCGAAGCGCAACGCATCAAGCTGACTCGCGAGCTTTCGCGCCGTCAAACGGGGCGCACGCTTTACATCCTGGACGAACCGACCACGGGACTGCATTTCGACGACGTGAGGAAACTCCTCGACGTGCTGAACAGGCTGGTGGATCTGGGCAACACCGTAATCGTCATCGAGCACCACCTCGACGTGATCAAGCAGGCCGATTGGATCATCGATCTCGGCCCGGATGGCGGCGAAGCCGGCGGTCGCATCGTGGCCGAGGGAACGCCGGAGCGTGTGGCACGGAACCGGAAATCGTGGACGGGGCAGGCGCTGGCGGAAATCTTCGGCCTGCGAAGTCATGAGCAAACGGGCGGGAAACCGGTGAAAGTCTGAAGCCTGCCCCGACGCAGGGGTGCGGAATCCGAGAGTTTGCTGCCCGCGCTTCGCGCAAGGCTTGCGCCGGGCCGCCATCTACATTTACAGTGGCCGACGAGCACAGATGCCAAGCCTCTACGACGTTTCTCCACTCGAATTCGGACGCTTGCACCGGTTTCCGCTTTCCGAGCTCCCCGGCAAGGTGAACGTGGGGCAATTCGGCCGGCCGTGGAAGCGCGGCGGGTCGATCGGCAAGTTCATCGATACCTTGCCGCGCATTCTTGCGGCCGAGAACCTGCGGGAAGTCATCGACCGGATAGTGGGCGCTCACCGGCGGAGACGGACAATCCTGTGGGGTATCGGCGGCCATGTGATCAAGGTCGGCTTGGCGCCGGTGATCGTCGATCTTCTCCGCCGCGGATACGTTTCCGGGCTGGCCATGAATGGAGCGGCGCTGGTCCACGATCTGGAGATCGCGCTGGTCGGCAAGACTTCCGAGCATGTGGAAACGCAGCTGGGCGGCGGCCGCTTCGGCATGGCCGAGGAAACGGGCGAATATTACAACGAGATTGCGAAGGAAGCTGTGCGCGAAGGAATCGGAATGGGGGAAGCGGCGGGAAGGCTGCTCACCGGGCGGTGGAAGCCGCGGCACGCGGAGTCGGGTGTGCTCGCCTCCGCCTATCGCGCCCGCGTGCCGGTGACCGTACATTTGGCGATTGGCACCGATACGCCGCACATGCACCCATCGGCCGATGGCGCGGCGCTCGGCCAGGCAACATTGGCCGATTTCCGGCTCTTCTGCGCGCTGGTGCGGCGCATGCAGCCGGGCGGCGTGTACCTGAATTGGGGATCGGCAGTGCTGCTGCCGGAAGTGTTTCTGAAAGCGGTATCCGCGGTACGCAATCTGGGAACACCGCTGCGGCCGATCACGACTGCGAATTTCGATTTTCTGCAGCATTACCGCGGACGGGAAAACGTGGTCGAGCGCCCGACGCGCGAGGGCGGATCGCGCGGTTTCGCGATTACGGGCCATCATGAAATCCTGATGCCGCTTTTGGCGGCGGCGCTGGTTGAATCCGACCGGCCGAAGCGCGGAAACGCAAAAAGGAAACGATGAGCGAATTCGATTCCCCACAAGATTCCTGGCCACCTCCCGAGCCCACCTCACCGCAGCCTTCCGCGCCCCTGCCGGAGCCGCCGGCGCCGTATCATCGGCGGCTGCTGCCCGACGACGTGCTTACGCCGTGGGGATGGCGGCAGCTGTTGCTTTTCGTCATCGTGGCGCTCGCCAGCCTGATCCTGCTGACGAACGTGATGGCTTACGGAGCGATGCTCTGGCTGAAGATCAAGCCGGGCGACCTCAAGACGTTCCTCATGACGAACGCGACGGTTCTTTCTCTGCGCACCGCGCTCTGGTACGCGACGATGATTGCTTATCTGTTCGTCATGATTCGCTTGAACAGGAATCTGCCTTTCTGGCGAACGATCGGCTGGCGCGACTGGCGGTCAAAAACGATGCCGCGGGCGGCGCTGTACGCCCTGTGCGCGGTGGGCGGCATGGCGCTGGCGGTGGTGGTGGAGGCCGGCTCGATCGCTTTCCGGACAAGAGCGAAACTGCCGATCGAGGCCCTGTTTCACAATCGCGCCGGTGTGCTATGGCTGATGGCGGTGGGGATTCTGCTGGCGCCGGCAGTGGAGGAAACGATCTTCCGCGGATACCTCTATCCGGTGCTGGCGCGAACGCTGGGCGTCGAGGGAGGGATTCTGGCGACCGGATTCCTGTTCGGCCTGATGCATGCGCCGCAGGTGTGGGGCGGATGGGGACAGATCGGGCTGCTGGTTCTGGTGGGCATCGTGCTCACCTACGCGCGGGCGCGCACGGGGACGGTGCTGACAAGTTGGCTTCTGCATCTCGGCTACAACACGTTTCTTTTCGCCGGCTTCGTTATATCGACTGGCGGGCTGCGGCATTTGCCGCCCGCACACTAGAAATCCCCGGCCGGCCCTTTGTCGGGACTGAAGCCCCGACCCCCAGGGACGAGAGATTTTGCAATCGCCTCTAGTAACATCGAGAAATGGAGAGAGCGTTGGCGACTGTCGAACCGATTGAATGGACTGCATCCGGGGTGGTGATGCTCGATCAGAGGCTCCTGCCCGGCGAGGTGACCTACTATACCTACACCGACTACCGCGAGGTCGCGGGAGCGATTCGCGATATGGTGATCCGCGGGGCGCCTGCCATCGGCGTGGCTGCCGCAATGGGCGTGGCGCTTGGCGCGGAGCGCTCGGCGGCTCACAGCACCGAAGAGCTTGGCGCGGAGATTCCGGTGATCGTCGAGACGCTGGCGAAAACGCGGCCGACAGCGGTCGATCTCTTCTGGGCGCTCGACCGCATGCGGCGGCGCTTCGATGCGCTGGTCGCAGAAACAGAGGGCATCAAGGAGCCGGAGCGCATCGATCGCATTCGCCGCGGCCTGGTGGAAGAAGCGCAGACCGTTCATCGCGAGCGCCGCGAAGCCGACCAAGCAATCGGAGCGCTAGGCGCGGCTCTGCTGCCGCAGCGCGGACGGGTGATGACGCAGTGCAACGCCGGCGCTCTGGCGACCGGCGGGATCGGTACCGCCCTGGGCGTGATTCGCGTCGCGGCTCGCCAGCGTCAACTGGAAGTCCTGGTGCCAGAAACGCGCCCGTACCTGCAGGGCGCCCGGCTCACCGCGTGGGAATTGCAGCAAGAAGGCATTCCGCTCACGCTGATTACCGACAACATGGTGGGCCATTTCCTGAAAACCGGGAACGTGGGCGCCGTGGTGGTTGGCGCCGATCGCATCGCCGCCAATGGCGATACCGCGAACAAGATCGGGACCTATCAAATCGCCGTGCTGGCGCGGGAACACGGCGTGCCCTTCTTCGTGGCGGCCCCGATTTCGACGATCGATTTGACGATCCCCTCGGGCGAGAAAATTCCGATCGAGCAACGCTCGGCCGAGGAAGTGACGCACATTCGCGGAGTTCGCATCGCGCCGGATGTGCCAGCGGCGCATCCCGCATTCGACGTAACGCCGCATGAACTGATCGCTGCAATCGTCACCGAACGCGGTGTGGCGCGCGCGCCTTACGAGGAGTCGTTGCGGCAGTTGGCCGGGACCGCCTCAGGGCAGTCTTCTTAGGCGACTTCGCCTCAACGCGTTCGGGATCCTTCCCGACACAAAGCGTCGGGACTCACTTCGTTCGTCGCAAAGAGCTTCGCTCAGGCTGACATGGGTTCGTCGGCGGCCGAATTCCGTAGTCTTTTTTTGCCGAAAATGAGGTCTATTCGTAGCGGAGAGCCGTGACGGGATCGAGCTTGGCCGCTTTCCACGCCGGGTAAACGCCGAAGAAAATTCCTACCAGGCCCGATACACCGAGGCCGATCAGCACCCAGAAGGGCGAAATGCGCGCCGGGAGCGATGGGA
>JAGWOX010000251.1 GCA_028877145.1 Acidobacteriota bacterium
TCGGGCTTTATGTCGCGGCTGAAGCCGCGACCCCCCGAACTCCCGCTCATTTTTCCGCCTCCTGTCTAGCCGCTACATAACAGCCCTGCAAAAGTGGAGTCTTAGCCACAGACCGCGCCGCGCCCTTATTCCTTCCCCATCGCCTGCCCAATCTCCGCCACAATCGCCGCGGCTGCCGCCGTAGGCGCGGGCGCCCCGGTAATCGGTCGCCCCACCACCAGGTAATCCGCCCCGGCGCGAATCGCATCCCCCGGCGTCGCCACTCTCACCTGATCTTGCACGTTGGCCGCGACTGGCCGAATCCCCGGCACCATCAACACAAACTCCGGTCCGCACGCGCGCCGGATGCGCCCAACTTCCCGCGCCGAAGCCACCACGCCGTCGAGCCCCGCCGCCCGGGCAAGCTTCGCCAGCCTCAACGCATTCGCCTCGGGCTTGCCGGAAAGCCCGATACGCTTCATGCTGCGTTCGTCGTGACTGGTGAGGATGGTTACGCCCAGCAGCCTGGGAGCCGATTTTCGGCCCTCTACGGCCTCGGCGGCCGCTTTCATGGCCTCGAGACCGGCCAAGGCATGCATGTTGAGAAACCGCACGCCCGGCAGGCTGGCAGCAGCAGTCACCGCGCCGGCTACTGTATTCGGGATGTCGTGGAATTTCAGGTCCAGGAAGATGCCGCCAAATCGAGCCAGCTTTTCGAGCGCTCGCGGTCCCTCGGCCGTAAATAATTGGCTGCCAATCTTGAAGTAGCCCACCAGGTCTTCCAGTTGACGGGCCATCGCCAGAGCCTGGGGCAGGCTCGGGTAGTCGAGTGCGACAATCAGTCTTTCGCGTGCGTGGGAAGCCAAGTCGCCGCCGGTAACCTCAGCATTTCGATCTGCACCCTGCAAACGCCTTTCCCAGCAAAGCCAAGCAGCCGGGCGACCTCATACGATACATCCAAACCCCGCCCGGGAACATAGGGTCCGCGGTCGTTGATCGTCACTACCATGCTCTTGCCCGTCTTTGGGTTCGAAATCCGAACGATGGATCCCAGCGGCAGGCTGGGGTGTGCCGCCGTCGCGGCGTACATGTTGAATTTGCTTCCGTCAGCCGTTGTCTGGCCTTGAAACTGGGTTCCATACCAACTGGCTGTCGCGCTCCAACATTCGTTCGGCTTCGGCTTCTGAGGTGTCCTGCCCAGATTCACCGCGCACGCTTCCGTCCCGACCGGCGTCGCCGGTGGTGTTTCCTGCAAGCCACGGGGCATCGCTAACAAAAAAACTGCAATGAACCCGAAAGCGCACAGGGGTTTCCCCAGTCTTGCCAGTCGCCTCATGTCTCCCCCTGAAGGATTCGATAATAAAATTATAAGGGACCCAACAGGGGCAGGGCAATCGATTTATCTGTGCAATCCTCCCCGTAACTCTATGATAAAATTAATGTTAGCCTCATTGACCAGTCTCTCAATCCCTTTCACAAGCCCCTCACTGATACGCGGGTCGGCAAAATGCGCTGTCCCCACTTGAACCGCCGTCGCCCCCGCTAGTACATATTCGAGCACATCTTCCGCAGTTTCGATCCCTCCAAGCCCGATCACCGGAATCCCGACGGCCTGGCAAGTCTCATAAACCAACTTCAAGGTAATCGGTTTGATTGCCGGTCCCGACAACCCACCCGACAGCCGTCCCAGGCGCGAGCGGCGCGTTCGGGAGTCGATAACCATGGCAGGGTAGGTGTTGGCGATGGTGAGGGCATCGGCTCCGGCGGCTTCGGCCGCCCGAGCGATGATCGTGATATCGGTGACGTTGGGGGAGAGCTTCACCCATAATGGCCTCTTCGACACGCGCCGCGCCTCGCCTACCAGCCGCGCCGTCACTTCCGGGTCGACCCCGAATTCCCGCCCCCCGCCGTCGGTATTCGGACAAGAGACGTTCAATTCGTAAGCGGCCAGCCCTTCGGCTCCCTCGAGCACTTCGATCACTTCCAGGTATTCCGCCACCGTGGAGCCGAAGATGTTGGCGATGACCGCCGTACGGTAGGAGCGAAGCGCGGGCAATTTTTCGGCGACGAACGCCTTCGCGCCGATATTCTGCAGTCCGACGGCATTCACCATTCCCGCCGCCGTCTCCGCCAGCCGCGGCGCTGGCGCGCCGGCCATCGGCATTGCCGAAAGTCCCTTCGTCACGAATCCGCCCAGCCGGTCGAGGTCAACCAGGTGCGCGAATTCCACGCCATAACCGAATGTGCCGCTGGCGGCAAGAATGGGATTGGCCAGTTCGAGGTTGCCGATGCGAACGCGCAGGTCAGCTCGCTGTGCCACAGTGTGGGCGATAGTCTAGCACGTTCTGGGAGTCTTTCTCCCCCGGGATGCACCGTTCGGCTGCCGTATGCTACGATGAACCGCCATGCAAGTCGTCGAAAAACGCCAACTCATGTCGGCCACCGAGATCGATCGCACCTTGCAGCGGCTGGCCCACGAAATTGTCGAGCGCACGCCGGATCTCAACCAGCTCGTTCTGGTGGGCATTCGCCGCCGCGGCGTCCCCTTGGCCGAGCGCCTGGCCCGCAACATCGAATCCATTCTCGGCCGCAATCTTCCGGTTGGCTCGCTCGATATCACTCTCTATCGCGATGACCTCTCGACCGTGGCCCCGCAGCCCGTGGTCCAGTCGAGCGACATTCCCATCGTTGACGACCGCGACATCGTCCTCGTCGACGACGTCCTTTACACCGGACGCACCACCCGCGCCGCCATGAACGGCCTGTTCGACCTCGGCCGACCGCGCCGCGTTCGTCTCTGCGTCCTGATCGACCGGGGCCATCGCGAACTGCCCGTCGAAGCCAGTTTCATCGGCCGCACCGTCCAAACCAGCTCCAGCGAGATCATCGAGGTGCGCCTCAAGGAAATCGACAACGAGGAGCGGGTCGTGCTGGTCGACCGTGTTCCCTGAGGGAGCCCAGGTGTCCGATCGTTTCCGCCATCTGCTCGCGATCGAGCCGTTGACAGCGGAACAAATTACTTTCCTCCTCGATCAGGCCAAGCCTTTTCAGCAGATTCAGCGTCATCCCCTCAAGAAACTCGCCACCTTGCGCGGAAAGAGCGTCGCCCTCGCCTTTTTCGAGGCCTCCACTCGCACCCGGATCAGCTTCGGCACCGCCGCCATGCGCCTGGGCGCCGATTCGATGAGCCTGCAGGCCGAATCCTCCAGCCTGAAGAAGGGCGAATCGCTCATCGACACCGTCCACACGCTCGAGGCCATGAAGCCCGACTGCATCGTGATCCGCCACGCCGCCTCGGGCGCCGCCCAGTTCATCTCCGAGCGCGTCGCCGTCCCCGTCATCAACGCCGGCGACGGCCTGCATGAGCATCCCACCCAAGGCCTGCTCGATGCCCTCACCATCCGCGACCGTCGCGGCAGCCTCGAAGGGCTTCGCATCACCATCCTAGGCGACATCCTCCACAGCCGCGTCGCCCGCTCCAATATCCACCTGCTCTCGAAATTCGGCGCCCGCATCACCCTGTGCGGCCCCGCCATGTGGCTGCCCCGGGAACTCGAACAGGTCGCGCCCGGCGTTCGCCGCGTCTTTTCCATCGACGAGGCCCTCGAGGGCGCCGATGTCGTCATGGCTCTGCGCGTCCAGTCCGAGCGCCTGAACGAGCCTTCGCTGCCGCGCGACGAATACATCCGCCTCTACCAGCTCACCGGGGCCCGCCTCGCCCGCGCGCGTCCTGAGGCTCTCGTCCTTCATCCCGGCCCGATGATTCGCGGCTTGGAAATCGAACCTGCCGTCGCCGATGGCCCCCAATCCTGCGTGCTCGAGCAAGTGACGAACGGCATCGCCGTCCGCATGGCGTTGCTCTACCTGCTGATCGGTGGTACCGGCGGACTCGAGGATTTGCCGAATGCTTCTGATTAAGAATGGACGTGTAATCGATCCCGCCTCCGGCACCGACGCCAAGCTCGACGTCCTCGTCGATGGCGACCGCATCGCCTCTGTCGGCCCGAACCTCCAGGCCCCCTCGGCAGAAGTGATTGACGCCTCAAAGTGGATCGTCGCGCCCGGCTTCATCGACATCCACTGCCATCTGCGCGAGCCCGGCGACGAATCCTCGGAAACCATCGAGACCGGCGCCCGTGCCGCCGCCCGCAGCGGTTTCACCGCCGTCTGCCCGATGCCCAACACGCGCCCGGTGAACGACAACGCCTCGGTCACCCGCTTCATCGTCGATCGCGCCGCCCAGGCCGCCGCCGTCCGCGTCTGGCCCATCGGCGCCGTCTCCGCCTCGAGCCACGGCGAATCGCTCGCCGAAATCGCGGCCATGAAACAGGCCGGTATCGTCGCCGTCAGCGACGACGGCCATCCCGTCGCCAATGCCAAGCTCATGCGCCAGGCACTGGAATACTGCCGCACGCTCGAGTTGCCCGTGATCGATCATTGCGAGGATTCCTCTCTCTTCGCCGGCGCCGTCATGCGTGAGGGAGCGAATTCAGTCCGGCTCGGCCTGCGCGGTATGCCCGCCGCCACCGAATCCATCTGCGTCGCGCGCGACGTTCAGGTCGCCGCGCTCACCGGTGGCCGCCTGCACATCGCGCATCTCTCTGCCGCCGAATCTCTCGCGCATGTGCGCCAGGCGAAGGCCAATGGCCTGCCGGTCACCTGCGAAGTCACCCCGCACCATTTCACCCTCACCGACGAGGACGTCACTTACGACAGCTGCTTCAAAGTGAATCCGCCCATCGCCTCCCGCGCCGATCGCGAAGCCTTGCTCGAAGGCCTCGCCGATGGCACAGTCGACGCCATTGCCACCGACCACGCGCCGCACGAGCCCGCCCGCAAGGACGTCGAATTCGATCGCGCTCCCTTCGGCATGATTGGTTTCGAAACCGCGCTAGCGCTGGCCATCGACGAGCTCTACCACTCCGGCCGCGTCGGCCTCTCGCGCCACGTCGAGCTGTTCACCACCGGCCCCGCCCGAGTCATCGGCAAAACGCGCCGCCTCGCCGAAGGCGAGCCCGCCGATCTTTCCCTCTTCTCGCTCGACCACCCCTGGACCTTCCGCTCCGAAGAGTCCGCCAGCCGCTCCCGCAATTCCCCCTTCGACAACCGCCCCTTCCGCGGCGCCCCCATGATGACCGTAGTAGCCGGCCGCATAGCCTTCCGCCGCTAGCCAGCTATTCCCGCGAGACTTTCGTGACGCGTCGACGTGTCATCCTGAGAGTCTGTGAACTTTTTACTTTTTCGGAAGAACCTGAAATCAGGAGTTTGTGTGCGCAAAAATCGCTGAAAATCAAATGGGTCATACTCTGTGAGAGAAGGCGGGTGCCCCGGGCGCCGGATGTGCGCCTGGGGGTGTTGCCCTCTCATCCCACATCCGCCCGGTAATTAGAAAAGCCGCACACCGCATCTCCGGCCAAGAGCCCGCCAGCGACGCAGCACCACAAAATAACCTGTCACCCTGAGAGGCTGTGACTTTTTCGTGCGTTCGGTTTGGTTTATCGGTATAAGAGGTTCATGAGCCAACCAGAGGAAGTGGCAGTGGGCGAAGCGAGGGGTGCAGTGCGGTTGCGGAAGCCGGAGCGGGGGCAGATGGGCTGGGTGCCGCA
>JAGWOX010000252.1 GCA_028877145.1 Acidobacteriota bacterium
TGGCGCGGAGGGTCCGGATGCTGACTCGCTTCATGGTGCTCCTTTCTCTCGAGGGACGGTGTACACCGTCCCTCGGGGTGGTTGGCGATCGGCGGGGTGTACACGCTCGGGATCCTCGGTGGTGTACACGGCTTGCGATCGGGGACGCCTGGCGCTGGTGTACACCCGCGACGTTGACGGCGGCGCAGATCGGCGGCTTCTCGCCGGCGCGGGTGTACACCGGCCAGCTGCGGTTCAGCGAATCGCCGGGCTCGCCTGCTTCTCGGGCTCGCGCAGTTCGAACGGGATGGCCGCTTGCCCGCACAGGAGTTTCAGCAACAGCAGTTGCTCCAGCTGATGGCGGTGGACACCGTACTGCTTCGCCGTCTCGTCGATTTTGATCAGCGCCGTCGTCAGTGCCCGCTGCGTCGGCGCGTCCTCGCGGATTCGCAACACGTGGTTTTCTTGCATGGCTCTCCTTTTTTGCAGATCCCCGGCGCGAAGCGCCGGGCGCTGTGCGGCGCGGCGGGCGGGCATGACTCCCTACCCCTTGCCCGCCGCGCTGCGTTTGTCCTGGGCCGCCCTAGCTCGTTTTTTCCGCCACGGAAATGCCCGGCTTCGGCTGGCCGGTCTGCACGCGGGCGCTGGCCGTCAGAATTTCGTCGGCCGCGACCGAGCAGGCGGCGGCGTGGTCCTTCGACGAGTAGACCGGGTTCATGATCCAGACTGGGTAACTTCCGGCGTAGATGATGGCCGCGAGGATGGCTCGCAGCTGCAATTCGCTCATCAGGTGTCCTCTCTGGGCCACCGGCTTCGAGCGTGCTGCCGGTTTGCCCTTTGCGAAATTTTCTGGCGAACTTCAACCCGGCTCGTTCGCCAGAAAATTTCGTTGAATGATTCGTGCCTTCCTCCGCTTCCCCGCCCGTGAATTCAGGCCGCGCCCGGGCACGCGCCGTGCCGCTCGTCCTTTGCGGCACGGCGCGTGCTGCGCGGCCGTTTCCCTTCTCCGCCGTCAGACCGTGGTGGTTTGCGCCGTGGCGTTCTGCCGGGCGTCGTCGGGCGTCGTGCTCATGATTCGCCGGTGGCGGTTGCACTCGGTGCACACCAGACAGATTCTGCGGTCGCAGACGCGGAGGGTTTCGCTGATGCGCAGCCCGCACTCGGCTTGGAGAATCAGCCAGGCGCGTTGCCACGGCAGGGCGATTTGCTTCAGCTTCGTCAGCTCTTCCTCGGTCGGGAGCGTGGCCCGTGGACGCGGCCTCGGCGTCTTCGCCTTGAGCTTCGGTCCACCGGCTTCCACCACCGCCTGCAGGATGGTCCGGATTTTTCCCACGGCGTGGTAGACCGTGGCCCCGCTGTATTTGGTTTTGATCTTCTCGACGGCGCTGAGCACGTCGGCCTGTGTGAGTTGTGCGGGTGATTTGTCCCCGGCTGCCTCCGCCATCGCGTCCACGGCGCGTTTTCCGTGGTGATCTTTCGGGCTGATCGTCCGCCCCGCGAGTTGCTTTATCGTGCGCGGACGCCGGGCCGCGCTTTTTTTGCGGCGACCTCGCGGCGGCGCTCGCGGGTATACTTTTCTGTGGCTGCTCTGTTGGTGAATCCTTTCCTTTTTCGTACACCGCGTTCGTCGCGCCAGTCGGCGTAGTAGAGTCTGCCTTTCTTCTTCATTTTGGGACACCTTGAGGACACCGGGTTAGATTGGGCAGCTTTTGTGCGGGGTTTGTGGGTCCTCGATGTACCCGGAGTTGTAGGAGGGCGCAAACCTAATTTACCAGTACTTTACTCCCCGGGTCGCTGAGGCTATGATGCTGTGGCCAAAATCGCCGCATGGCAACCTCAGTCGAGCCACGATTTCTTCCTGCTTGGAGGCCTGCCACGGCACGCGATTCCAAAGTGCCGATTCCACCCGTCGCGGGCGACTGTTCCGACAATTTCCTGGAGGGGCTGAAAATATGATCCGTCCGAAACTGACGTTTCTGGGCCTTGCCGCTTGCCTGGCCTGGGCGGCGCTGCCGTTGGCAGCACAGCAAGAAACACCCGCTCGCGTTGAGTTGATCACGTCTCACCATGGGCGCACGCCTGCCCTGAGTTCCTATGTCCCCGGCTTGCACGCCAAGCCGAACGCGCCGTTCCGAGTGTTTCCCCTCCGCAAGCCCAGTTCGAAGCCCGGAGGCGGACCAGGTGGCGGAGGCGGTGGCACTAGTTGGAAGGACGGCGATTTACAGACCAGCACACCTGCTCCGTTGGCGGCTAAGTCCACTGTGTCTTTCGCGGGCGTCACGGCCGACGGCTACGTTCCCCCCGACCCAAACATTTCCGTTGGGCCGGCGCAGATTGTCGAGACGACCAATGTGAACTACGCGGTCTACGACAAGAGTGGGAGTGGGACCCCCCTGCTCGGGCCGGCGCCGTTGCACACGATTTGGCAAGGCGGGCTGCCTTCGAGCGACCTCTGCACGACCACCGACGGCGGCGATCCTATCGTTCTGTGGGATAAGGCCGACCAGCGATGGCTCATCAGCCAACTCGCCTACAACAACAGTCTGAGCGTGAACGAATGGTGCCTGGCCGTTTCGGACGGTACTGACGCCACAGGGGCCTACCACGTGTACAGTTATCAGTTCAACTCGAACCTTCCCGACTATCCGAAGGTTGGCGTGTGGCAGGCGACCGGCGGGACATATTCGGGAATCTATTTTTCGGCGAACATTTTCAGTAACGGAAACACGTTCGCCGGGGCGCAGATGTGCGCATTACCGCTCGCCACTGGCCATTCACTAGCCACCCTCACTTGCGTGCAGGAGCCCACTTCCGTGGCCAGCCTCCTGCCGGCGGACCTCGATGGCACCATGCCGGCGCCGAGCGGAACAGGGGACTTCTATCTTGAATTTTCCGGGAACAACACCCTGAATTTGTTCCAGTTCCGCTTCGACGCTTCGACTGGCAGTGCAACCGTGAGCGGCCCGACACCGCTGACTGTCGCCACTTTCCACGAGGCATGCGGCGGTGGGGCCTGCGTCCCCCAAGCCGGCACACACGAACAACTCGATTCGCTCGGCGATCGCCTGATGTACCGGTTGTCCTATCGCAACTATTCCGCGACTTACGGCTACGATGCCCTGGTGGTCAATCAGTCCGTACAAGTAAGTTCGTCCAGCAATCAGACAGGTATTCGCTGGTATGAAATCGAGAACCCAGGCACAAACCCCTCCATCACGCAGGAGAGCACCTATTCGCCTGATACCAGCCTCTATCGGTGGATGGGCAGCATCGCCCAGGACAAACTCGGCGACCTGGGTCTGGGATACAGCACGTCGAGTTCGTCGACGGATCCTAGAGTGGCCTTTACGGGGCGAGCCTTCGGTGAGGCGTTGAAGACGATGGAAACCGAGGCCACCATCAAAACGGGGAAATACTATCAGACCCGAGCAAACCGATGGGGTGACTATTCGAGCGTCAGCGTCGACCCCTCCGACGACTGCACGTTCTGGTACGTGAACGAGGTGTTGCTCAGCAACGGCACCTACACGAACTGGGGGACGTATATCGGCAACTTCAAGTTCCCCGCCTGTCCTTAGCAACAATTCAATCGGTCATTGCGAAGGGCCGTCCCGAGATGGGGCGGCCCTTTTTCTTTCTCGCACCGTCGCGAAGCGCGGCGGGGCGCGCACATCGAGGCTCGTGGAAATTCGCTATACTGGATGTGTGGCGCATCTCATGAAAAATACAAAGGCATTATTGGAAGAGAAAGATCTGATTTTCGACGCATTTCGGCGCTGGGGCTATCTCGAAGCCGATATCGATCCGCTCGGATTTTATCGCCCGGCGCCCCATCCGGAACTGGACGTCGACGGCGAAACGGCCGAACAGGCGCGCGCGATCTATTGCGGGACGGTCGGCGTCGAATTCATGCACATTCCCGATCCGGAGCAGCGCCGCTGGATCGAGGAGCGAATGGAAGCGCCGGCGCAGGAGATCGACCGGCAATGGGTGCTCGAACGGCTGGTGCGCGCGGACACTTTTGAAGAGGTGCTGCAGGCGCACTACATCGGCACGAAGCGTTTTTCGCTCGAGGGGACGAGCGGCGTGCTGCCGCTGCTCGACGAAGTGCTGGAGACGGCCGCGGCCCACGGCACCGATCGCGTGATGTTTGCGATGAGCCATCGCGGGCGGCTAAACCTGATGCTGCACGTGATCGGGCGGCCGGCAGTGGATATTCTGGCGGGCTTCGAGGACGTGGATCCGCGCAGCGTGCTGGGCGGCGGCGACGTGAAATACCACCGCGGCGCGACGGGCACCTACCGCACGCGCGGCGGGCGGGATCTGGCGATGCACATGGTGTCGAACCCGAGCCACCTGGAGGCGGTAAATCCGGTGGCGATGGGGCGCACGCGCGCGTGGCAGACGCGGCTGGGCGCGGACGGGCGCGAGCGCGTGCTCTCGATCGTCCTGCATGGCGACGCGGCGTTCGCGGGGCAAGGCGTGACGGCGGAAACGCTGAACATGGCGAATCTGGAGGGGTACACGGTCGGCGGCACGTTCCACGTGATCGTGAACAACCTGATCGGGTTCACCACGGGGCCGGCGGAATTGCATTCCTCGCGGTTCGCCTCCGACGTCGCGCGGCGCCTGCCGATTCCGATTTTCCACGTGAACGGCGAGGAACCGGAAGCGATCGTGCGCGTGGCGCGCATCGCCGAGGATTTCCGGCACACGTTTTCGACCGACGTGGTGGTCGACCTGGTCGGCTATCGCCGCCACGGACACAGCGAAATCGACGATCCGACGATCACGCAGCCGGTGCTCTACGCCAAGATCAAGGAACATCCGCCGCTCGGCCGACTGTATGCGAGCCGGTTGGGCGCCGACCCAGCGCCGATTGTCGCGCAGACGCGCGAAGAGTTGGAAGAGGCACTGCGGCAGACAGGCCAACTGGAGCGGATTCCAAGACTCCACGAATTGCCGGAATACTGGTCGAAATACAAGCGCGGGCGCTGGACGCCGGACGTCGAAGTGAGGACGGGCGTCGACCCGGCGCTGCTGCTCGAAGTGGCGAAGAAGATTTCGTCGTACCCGTCGGATTTCGCGATTCATCCCAAGGTGAAGCGGCTGCTCGACCAGCGCGCGGCAATGGGCGAAGGCAAGCAGCCGATAGACTACGGCACGGCCGAAGCGCTGGCCTTCGGTACGCTGCTGCTCGAAGGCACGCCGGTGCGCCTGGCGGGAGAGGACAGCCGGCGCGGCACGTTCAACCAGCGTCACGCGGCGCTGTTCGATACGCGCGATGAGAAACCCTACATTCCGCTCGCGCACCTTTCGCCGAGTCAGGCCCGCTTCGAAATTCACAACTCGCCGCTGTCGGAGGCCGCGGGTCTCGGCTTCGAATATGGCTACAGCCGCGACTATCCCGAGGCGCTGGTGCTGTGGGAGGCGCAATTCGGCGATTTCGCGAATGGCGGCCAGGTGACTATCGACCAGTTCATCGTGGCGGCCGAGGACAAGTGGGCGCTGCCGTCGGGCCTGGTGCTGCTGCTGCCGCACGGCTACGAGGGACAGGGGCCGGAAC
>JAGWOX010000253.1 GCA_028877145.1 Acidobacteriota bacterium
GGGACGCGGTGTTTTCGATGAGGCACGACGCGCTGGGCGTGGTCGATGCGGCGAATGCTGGCGGCGTGTGGGGCGTGGTGATGGAAACGGGCTACCCGGGCGTGGTGGCGACGCTGGTTGCGGTCGCTGATGGATCCGTCAGCCTGTATTTCAGCAACGGCGGCGGAATCATCGGCCTGGGCGGACAGGAAGGGCCGCAGCGGGCTTCGCGGGCGCTGCTCGATGCGGCGCCGCAATTTCGGAAGGAATTCGAGCCCACGACGAAGTATCCACTGCCGCGCGAAGGGCACGTGCGTTTCTATCTGCTCACGCGGGATGCCGCGCTCACAGCCGAGGCGAAGGAAGAGGAACTCGGCGGCGGGGCTCACCCTCTGACTCCGCTCTTTCAAAAAGCCCACGAATTGATCACCGAGATTCGGCTGGTAGATGAGAAGCGTCAGGCCGAGGCGGCGGAGAATCCGGGGCGGGGGTAGAGGTGCGGTTTTCGCCGGTCGCAGCTTCTATTTTTTCCTTCGACAACCTGGACTTCCCTCGCTGCGTTGCCTGCACCGGCACCCGGAAAAGCACGCGGGATTTGCAGAGCGAGCAGGCTCACGGGCCGTGCGCAAGAGCCGAGAGTTGAGAAGACGAGGAAATCCCGGGCGATTTTTCGCGACGACCACGTTCGGGGCCTTCCTTAACTGCGGAATTGGGCGAACTGAGGGAGAGGGGTCCGGGTCGCAGCTTCTATTTTTTCCTTCGAGAAGCTGGACTTCCCTCGCTGCGTTGCCTGCACCGCACCCACCCTTCCGGCGAGGTGCGCCGGAAGAGTGGGGCACCCGGATAGACACGCAGGATTCCGGGGGTTGAGAGGAATTTGGATTGGGTGCGTTTGGTGGGATCGGGGATGCCGCAGCCAGGAGTGGCTGCGCTACTTAGGCGGGATCGGCGGAGATGCCCAGGGTTTTCATTTTGCGGTAGAGGTGGCTGCGTTCGAGGCCCAGGGCGGCGGCGGTGCGGGTCATGTTCCACTGGTTTTCCTCCAGTTTGCGCAATATGAATTCGCGCTCGTAGGCGGAGCGAGCTTCCTGCAGGGTTGCCGCGACGGATTGGGGTTCTTTGGGGGCGCCGCGGAAGAGTTCGGGCGGGAGGTGGTGTGGCTCGATGGTTTCCTGCGGGGACATGATGACCAGGCGCTCGATTACGTTTTTCAATTCGCGGACGTTTCCTGGCCAGGGGTAACGCAGCAGCACGCTGACGGCTGCGGGAGACAGTTCTTTCGGGCGGCGGCCGTAGGCGGCGCTGTATTCCTCTAAAAAGTGGGCGGCGAGGATGGGGATGTCCTCGGTGCGCTCGCGTAACGGGGGAACGGAAACGGGGATGACGTTCAGGCGGTAGAAAAGATCTTCGCGGAAGGTGCCTCTGGAGATTTCCTCTTCGAGGCGCTTGTTCGTTGCGGCAATCACTCTGACATCGACGCGCACGGGCTCGTTCGAGCCTACCGGTTCGAAGCGTTGTTCCTCCAAAACACGCAGGACTTTTGCCTGGGTTTTCAGGCTCATGTCGCCGACTTCGTCTAGGAAGAGCGTGCCGCCATCGGCTTTCTGGAATTTGCCGACTTTGTTTTCCGTGGCGCCGGTGAAGCTGCCCTTGGAATGGCCGAAGAGTTCGGATTCGATGAGTTCCTCGGGAATGGCGGCGCAATTGACTTCGACGAAGGCGCGGGAAGAACGCGGGCTTTGGGCGTGGAGGGCGCGCGCGACGAGCTCCTTGCCGGTGCCGCTTTCGCCGTAGATGAGCACGCGGCTGTTGGTGGGCGCGGTGAGTGCGATGAGCTGACGCAGGGCTTTCATCGGGACGCTGTCACCAAGGATGTGGTAGCTGCGCTCGAGTTCGGCGCGGAGGCGGCGGTTTTCCTCTTCGAGGCGGAGATTCTCGAGGGCGTTCTTGACGGCGAGCATCGTTTTTTCGAGCGCGAGCGGCTTTTCGATGAAATCGAAAGCGCCGAGTTTCGTGGCGCGGACGGCGGTTTCGATGCTGGCGTGGCCGGAGATCATGATGACCATCGGCGTCGAATCGAGTTCGAGGAGGCGCTCGATCGTCGCGAGACCGTCCATCTTTGGCAGCCAGACGTCGAGCAGGACGAGATCGAAATGGCCGTTGCGAACCGCATCGACGCATTCCTCGCCGGAAGCGACGGCTTCGACGTTATAACCTTCTTCGCGCAGGATCGAGCCGAGAGAGGAGCGGATGCCGGGCTCGTCGTCGACGATGAGGATGGAGCGGCTCACGAGCGCGGCTCCTCGACGCGCACGGCGGCGGCCGGGAGGCGAATGAGGAAGCGCGTGCCGAAGGGCTGATTGTCCTCGACGCGGATGGCGCCGTGATGCTCGGCGACGATGCGATTGGCGATGGCGAGACCGAGGCCGGTGCCGCGATTGCGCGTGGAGAAATGCGGCAGGAAGAGGCGGTCCTTGTCCTCGGGCGAGATGCCGTGGCCGGTGTCGGCGACGACGATTTCGACGGTATCGGCGGAGGATTGGAGGCGGGTTTCGACGAACAGTTCGCGCAGCGGCGCGCCTTCCATGGCCTCGGCGGCGTTGTCGATCAGGTTCACCAGCACGCGGCGCAGGAGTTCGCTATCGGCCTGGACCATCAATGGGCCGGGAGCGAGATGGGCTTCGAGGCGGATGCCGTCGAGGCGGTTCTGGAAGACTTCGATGGCGCTGCGGGCGATATCGTTCATATCGGCGAGCGCGAGGCGCGCGGCGGGGAAGCGGGCGAATTGGGAGAATTCGTCGACGAGCGATTTCAGGGATTCGACTTCCTGGCCGATCAGGCGCGCACATTCGGTGACGACGGCGTTGAATTCGGTTTCGCCGCAGGAGGTTTCGGCGCGACGCTGCGTGTGGCGGAGCAGGCGCTCGGCTGAGAGGCGAATGGGCGTGAGAGGATTCTTGATTTCGTGCGCGATGCGTTGGGCGACTTCCTGCCATGCGGCGGCTTTCTGCGCGCGAAGGAGTTCGGTGAGGTCGTCGATGACGACGACGAAGCCTCGCTCGGAGCGCGGCGGGCCGAGCGGACTGACGGTGACGGCGGCGTGGAGCAGGCGGCCTCCGGCACCGATTTCGAGTTCTTCGGAAATGGCGCCGATGCGGCGGGAGCGATGAGCGAGACGCATCACGCGGCGCGCGGCCTCCTCGCCGATCATGTCGCCGAGCGTGCGGGCCGAACGGGCGACCGGGCCGAAGATGCGGATGACGGCGGGATTGGTCTGGGCGATGTGGGAATCGGTATCGAGCAGGAGCACGCCGGTGGGCACGCTTTCGAGCAGGGTGGTCATCAGGTTGCGGCGGCGCTCGATCTCCTCGAGAGCGCGCTCGAGATTGCGATTGGAGGCTTCGATCTGGCGGCGGCTCTCGCCGAGCTGCGCGGTCATCTGATTGAAGGAACTGACCAGGACGCCCAATTCGTCCTGCGCCTGCGCGGTGACGCGATGATCGAAATTTCCGCGGGAGATTTCACCGGTGGCTTCGGCGAGGGCCTGGATGGGCACGGTGACGGTTTTCGCAAGGAAGAGCGCGACCCAGGTGACGGCGAAGAGGACGAGCACGGTGAAGAGGCCGAGCGCGAGAAGGATCAGGCGCTTGTACTGGCGCAGACCCTGCTGCTCCTGCCAGTAGCTCTCGGTTTCGGCGTCGATGCGGTCCATGCGCGCGAGAAAATCGGGTGGCGCGCGGCGGCCGGTCATCAACACGGCTCCCGCGAACGGGGCGCTGCCAACGTAATAGGTTTCCTGGCTGGCTCGCCAGATATCGGCGCCGCCCGTGAGATGGCGCGCGAGGTGGAGGGTATCGGCCGGAGCGGGCGATGGCGATGGTTTCGTCGCGACCACGGTGGAAACTTCGCCTTGGCGAACGATCCAGGCGAGGTCGGCTCCGGCGCCAACCGCGCGTTCGAGCGCGGACTGCTCGTCGGGCGCCTGCGCGGCCCACTGGGCCAGGCGGTCGAGTTCGCGGGAGGAATTGGCGGCTTGATCTTCGAGCAGTTGCCTGCTTTGTTCCGTGGCGATTTCCAGCGGGCGCGGGAACCATTTGGTGAGGGTGCGATTCATCAGCGCGTAGCTGATGAAGAAGAGGAAAACGACGGGCAGCAGGGAGATGCCCATGGCGCCGAGCACCATGCGCGTTTTGAATCGCGAGCCGAGTTGCTGCGCGCGGTGTTCGGACCAGAGCCGCACGAGGCTCCGCGTCAGCACAAGGCCGAAAACGAGGAATGCGGAAACGACGAACATCGTGGCGGCGAACAGGAAAGGCCCTGACGGATGGAAAGGCGTATTGAGCGAGCCGAGCGTGAAGACGGCGGCCGCGAGCAGCGCCACAGCCAGGCCGCCGAGAGCCAGCCATACGCGCCTCGCTTTGCGTCCGCTCATGGCGCGCGCTCCAAAAACCGGCCGAGCGGGCATTCCTCGCAGCGCGCCTCGCGGGCGCGGCACCAACGCTTGCCGGTTTCGACGAGAAGCGCGTGGTATTGATTGAAGAGCTGGGCTTCGCGCGGCAGATGCTGGTGGAAGAGGGCCTGGGCATCGTCGTAGTTCACGCGGGCGCCGACGAGCGCGTGGCGCGAGAGGACGCGGCGGGCGTAGGCGTCGATGACGAAAATCGGGTGGTTGCCGGCGTAGAGCAGGATCGAATCGGCGGTTTCGGGGCCGATGCCGTGCACGGAGAGCAGTTTTTCGCGCAGCACCGCGGTGGGCAGGCGAAACATGCAGTCGAGCGAGCCGCCGAATTCGGCGTCGAGGAAACGGAGAAACGCTTTCAGCTTGCGGGCTTTCTGGCGGTAGTAGCCGGAGGGGCGCACGAGGCGCTCGAGGCGCGGGAGACGGACGCGGGCGAGGCGCGCGGGATCGAGCAGATCAGCGCCGCGAAGATTCGCGATGGCTCGCTCGACGTTCTTCCACGTGGTGTTTTGCGTGAGAATCGCGCCGACGATGACCTCGAACGGCGTTTCGGCGGGCCACCATTTTTGCGGGCCGAGGGCGCGATGAAGCGCGTCGTAAAAGCCGGTGATGGCGCGACGCGGTTCGAGCGGCGGCACGCCCGGTGCGGCGCTGGATGGGGCGCGAACGGTTGGCGAGGCGAGAGGCATCTTCGCTGGCAAGATAGCGGTCGTTTCCCGGGCGCGTCAAGCGCGGGGGAATGATGAGAATCGTTTCTAGAGTAGCAGAAGCGGGGGTGGGGTGCCTGGCTGGGAGGACTAAAGGCCCACGGTCGGGAAGGCGCCGACCGTGGCTACCAGGACGGTGGTCGTGGTGGGATTCGTGGTGGGGCGGGAAGGGGAGATGGTGGGGTGAGATGGGCGGGAGAAAGGCGCGCGGGCAGGGAAGCGCCGACCGTGGCTACCAGGACGGTGGTCTTGTGGGATTCGTGGTGGGGCGGAAAGGGGAGATGGTGGGGTGAGATGGGCGGG
>JAGWOX010000254.1 GCA_028877145.1 Acidobacteriota bacterium
ACACGTTCTCGAAAATCTTTTTCCCCAACTCGCCCTTCCATGGCGGGCGGTCCAGCCCGGGCATCTCGCGCCCAAACTTCACACATTGCACCATCCGCTGTCCCGGCTTTGCCGGTTCGCTGGGCGGCATAGGACTTGAGCAGTTTTCCTCGGCCATCCGTTCCTCCGTCGATTTCAATCCAAGATACCGCAAGAACTGTTGAATTCCTAGCCGTGTTCGCCCCGCTCCTCTCGCTCCCCTTGCCAGCCCGCTGCCTTTTGCGAAAAGATGGGTGCGGTCAATCCGGGAGAAAACAAATGATTCTTGGCGGCGACATCGGCGGAACAAAAAGCAATCTCGCGGCATTCGAGCGCGACGGCAAGCACTTGCGCAAGCGCCACCAGCAGATTTATCACAGCCGCGAAGTCGATTCGTTCGAACATATGTTGCGCCGCTTTCTTGCCGAAATGGATTCCGGCGCAAGAATCGAAGCCGCCTGCTTCGGCGTCGCCGGCCCCGTCATTGGCCACACCGTCCATCCCACGAATCTCGCCTGGCCCGTCGACGCCCTCGCCGCCGGCAAAATCCTCGGCACCGACCGCGTCCGCCTGCTGAACGACATGGGCGCGACGTTCGCCGGTGTCGATGCGCTCGAACCCGAAGACCTCGTCACCCTCCAGCAAGGCGCCGCCGAGCCCGGCGCCACGCAAGCTCTCATCGCCGCCGGCACCGGTCTCGGCGAATCCTTCCGCGTCCCCGCGGCCAACGGCGGCTACACCGTGATTCCCAGCGAAGGCGGCCACGCCGATTTCGCCCCGCGCACCGAGCAGGAGATCGGCCTCCTGCGCTTCCTCAAACAATCCCGCACCTGGGTCGATGTCGAATCCGTCGTCTCCGGCCGCGGCTTTCTCCCTATTCACCAGTTCCTCGGCCCCAGCGTCGACCACCCCGATTTTCACAACGAAGGCGAAGACCCCGCTGCCGAAATCACCCACCGCGCTCTCCACGGCGCCTGCTCCATCTGCGTTGAAACGCTCGACCTCTGGCTAACCCTATACGGCGCCGAAGCCGGCAATCTCGCCCTGAGGACATTGGCCCGCGGAGGAGTTTTCATCGCCGGCGGCATCGCCGGAAAAATTCTGCCCAAACTCACCTCCGGCCGTTTCGTAGAAGCCTTCTCTCAAAAAGCCGCACTCACTGACGTACTCGCCGCCATGCCCATCACCGTCGTCCTGAATCCCGAAGCCCCCCTGATTGGCGCCGCCGCCACCGCCGCCGCCCTCCTCTAACCCGCTAACACAGGAGGCGCATCCCCCGTTAGCCACTGTCATCCTGAGAGGGTGTGACTTTTTGATTTTCGGCGATTTTTCCCGTCGGGTGCCCCAGGCGCCGTCGTTGCGCCTGGGGGTGTTGCCTTCACATCCCACACCCACCCCGGTAACGAAAGGAGTCCCTGTTTTTGTCCCTGTAAACTCGTGTCATCCTGAGCGAAGCGAAGGATCCCGAATGCGCTAGCTCCCAACTTCCCCAGCGGAAACCAGCGCAATCCTCAAGCCGCAAGTTTCCACATCCCCCTCGCCGCTCTCCGTCGAATCATTTCCGCGTTCAGTTCCGCCCCGAGCAGCAACGCCACCGCCGTCACATAAAACCATGTGAGCAGCGCAATCACGGCCCCCATCACGCCGTAGATTTCGCCGTACCTCGTAAAGCGGACCAGATAGAAATCCAGCAGCAGCGAAGCTCCAATCCACGCCACCACCGCAACCAACGCCCCGGGAATTTGCTCGCGGAAAGATTGCTCCCGATTCGGCCCCACAAAATAAATGAACTGAATGGCAAGAGTGAGAAACAGCAGGATAACCGCCCACTGAATATACGGCCATAGCGCCACCAGCACCGAATCGACGCCCAGCACTCCCGGAAGCAACGAGCGAACGAGCGGCCCCGCCAGACCAGCCACCACAGCAACGATCACCATCCCTCCGACCAGCACCGTCAACCCAAGCGACAGCAGCCGCCTCTTCCAATAGGGCCTCGTTTTCCGCACTTCGAAGACCCGATTGAGGACATTGATCATCGCCTCGAATCCCACCGAGGCGATCCAGATGCTGGCCAGGATTCCAAACGACAGAAGTCCCGCGTCCTTCCGCAGAACTTCTCCCAAAACAAGCTCCACGCGTCCCATCGCCTCGGCTGGCACGATCAGCGACATCGCGTTCACGACCTCCTGAAAAAGATGGGGCGCCGGACTGTAGGCGAGCGCCGTCGCCAGAAAAATCAGGAGTGGGAACAGTGCCAGCAGAAAGAAAAACGCCAGGGCTCCGGCATACGTCAGCGCGTCGTTCCAGTAGAAATTCCGCAGGGCGGCCGGAAAACACGACAGCGCAAAATCTAGCGAAAAGTACGGCGGTAAAGTGCGAACACGCATGGGCTGCGCCACCAGAACGCGGCGGGATTGGCCGGGGAAATGCTTTGCCTTCAGTGTAGACGATTGGATGGGTCGAGACCAGAACCCGAGGCATTTGCCAAATCCCCATCCCCAGCTAGAATGGCACCCGCCCAGGAGGTGGGTATGCGCGCGTTCTTGCTGGCTCTGGCCGTCTGCCTCGCCACGGCTCTCCCCGCTCTTTCGCAGTCATCATCTGCCGCGGCAAAGAACGCCCATGGCCCGGCGCAGGTTTCCTCCGCCTTCCACGTTCAGGGCGCCCGTCTTCGCCAGACCCTCGAGCACCTCAGCACCTTCGGCCGCAATCCCGACGGCGGCGTCACACGCCTGGGCTTCTCCGCTGCCGACATGGCTGCGCGCCAGTACGTGATGGGACTCATGCGCGATGCCGGGCTCACCGTCCGCGTCGATCCGGCCGGCAACATCTTCGGCTATCGCGCCGGCACGGAAAAACTGCCCGCCCTCCTCTTCGGCTCCCACATCGATTCCGTGCCCCACGGCGGCAATTTCGATGGAGACGTCGGCAGTCTCAGCGCGATCGAAGTGATTCGCGCGCTCAACGATCACAAAATCAAAACCCGCCATCCGCTGGAAGTCGTCATCTGGACGAATGAGGAAGGTTTCCACTTCCGCGTAGGCGTTTTCGGCTCGAGCGCCGCCGCCGGCACGCTCGACTCCTCCGTGCTCAATCGCCGCGACGACCAGGGCCTCACCCTCGCCGACTGGCTCCGGAAATACGGCCAGAATCCCGCGGACATCGCTAAAGCGAAAATCGCTCCCGGCGCCGTCGCCGCCTACGTCGAACTCCACATCGAGCAGGGCGCCGTCCTCGACCGCGCCAAAATTCCCATCGGAGTTGTGGAAGGAATCGTCGGCATCGGATGGTGGAATTGCGTCGCCACCGGCTTCGCCAATCACGCCGGCACGACGCCCATGGATCAGCGCCGCGACGCCCTCGTCGCCGCCTCGAAAGCCGTCCTCGCCGTCCGCCAAGCTGTCCGCGCCGTCCCCGGCCGCCAGGTCGGCACCGTCGGCATCATGAAAGTCGAGCCCGGCGCTCCCAACATCATCCCCGGCCGCGCGGAGTTTTCCGTCGAGCTGCGAGATCTCGATGCCGCGAAAGTTCACCGCATTTGGAGCGACATCCAGAAACGTTTCGCGCAAATCTCGAAAGAAGAAAATGTCCCGATCGAGTGTAAAGCCCTCGATTTCGACGAGCCCGCCAAAGCCAATCCCCTTGTCCAGCAGACGATCCGCGACGCCGCCCGTTCCGCCGGCCTCGCCTATCTCGATATGCCCAGCGGCGCCGGCCACGACGCCCAAAACGCCGCCCGCTTCGCCCCCATGGGCATGATCTTCGTCCCCAGCCGCAACGGCATCAGCCATTCCCCGCTGGAATTCACCCCGTGGCCCGACGTCACCAACGGCGCCGAAGTCCTCTATCGCTCCATCCTTCTACTAGACCAGCGCCTCAATCACTGATCGTTCTTGGCCCGTCCCACGGGTCAGAAACTCGCTACAGAGTTCTCCGGGGGGGCGGAGCTTCAACTCCGTCATGAACGCCAGCAATGCCTTGGGGCTTTAGCCCCTGAAACCAGCTCGCATCTGCGACTGGATTTCCACCCTGGCCCACCCCTACATTTGCTCATCCGCGCTCGGCCCATAAATGGACGGCACTTTCGCCCCCATCGGCCGCAGGTAAGTCGAAAGCTGCCCCCGGTGATGAATCTGGTCCAGCAGAAATCCCCATGCCATGTCGTACCCGGTCTCCCGCATCACTTCCTTGCCTTCGAAAAGGAAGGGAAGCGCCTCGTTCCATCGGGATTCGGCAATCGCCTGCAGCCGCTTTGAGAGCACATCACGCTGCTGGTCGTACTGCGCCACGATTTCTCCCATGCTGGCCGGAGCCGGCAGCTCCACCCACTCAAAAGTGCCTTTCTCCAATCCGTCGACAAGCGCCGCTTCTTCGCGCACGATCAGCCAGGCCAATTCCCGCGCCGTGCGCGCCTTCGGATCGGCGCGATAATCCGATCGGTCCTCCGGAATTCGGCCGATCACTTTCCGTGTAGCCGGCCCTTCCTTCTCCCAAAACTTCAGAAAAAACGCCTTGTGCTCCATAACGCCTCCTCATCCGCGTCCAGCGAAGTGTTTGCGAATATAGGAGAACAAAAAGCGAAAGTCAAGAGCCGTCCTTTCCCCACCCTCTGTGAGCGGGCAATGCATTTTTTACTCCTCACAACGACATTTCTGGGTAACTTCCGGATAGCCCGTGACACGACCGGAATCCGGACCACCCTCTCATCGTCGTGAGTGCTATCGCCTGATAGCGCCAACTGACGCCCCAATCTCTTTGCTGCATCTGAAACCTATTCCGCCGCTGGACCGTAACTATTCCGCGGGAGGTTGATATGCATGATACAAAGGAACGGTTGTCTCTATTCTGGATCTTCGCGTTACTGAACTACCTGTATGCGGACGTTGTTGCCCTGTTTGCTATCGTTGGCTCGCCAAATCTAGCCGACGCCCCACATCTCCCACCATGGGCTCTGCTGGGTTCAGCGGTCTTGATGGAAATACCCATCGCCATGATTGTGGCGTGTCGACTACTTCCGTTTGGAATGAGGTCAATATGAAAAGAGAACGCCTGACACAGATCGTCCTGGTGATCGTGGGGCTGCTTAATCTGGCGGTAATTTATTTTCTATATTTGGATCTGCGGCATTCCAGCTGGCTTTTGGAGCGGAAAAACGAGATCGAGCCAATGTTTCTGAGCTTCTTTATTCCGGTCGGGGTCTTTCTACTCGTGGCCGCGAGGAGACCATCTGAGCATCGCTCGATGATTGCTCTAGCAGCTTGGTGGCACATCTCCCATGGCGTGGTCATGGCTATTCAGACCGTAGAAGCCCGGACTCACGGCGTCCACAGGAACTTTATCGATGTGATCGTATTCCTTGTGATCGGAGGCGTCTTGTTAGCGCTTCTGCCAGCAAGACGAGAGG
>JAGWOX010000255.1 GCA_028877145.1 Acidobacteriota bacterium
AAATCCCCGCAAAGGTAGCGGCGTGCAGCCTCAGCCAGTACCTTCGCGCAGTTCACCACCGAATCCAGATCGACCCATTCGACGGCTTCGTGCGCGCCCGCGCCTCCCGGGCCGTAGTTGACCGTCGGGATGCCGGCGGCGGCGAACAGCGCGGCGTCCATCCAGTACGCGACGCCGGCTTCCTCCGGCGCGTGGCCAACGACGACCGTGGCGGCTTCGCGGACGGCGCGCGCGATTGGCCAAGCGGAATCCGAGAGAAGCGGGGGCCGGTCGAGCAGATTGCGTATCTCAGCTTCCTCGCCCGCCTCGCGGACGACTGCGCCGATCTCCTGCAAAACCTGCTCGGGAGTTTCTCCGGGCAGGGTTCGCCGTTCGACGTGGAGAATGCATTTTTCCGAGTACGTGGAGAGACCGCTGCCACCTTCGACGAGGGCGCAGTGCTGTGATGCGGGTCCGACGAGCGAATGGACGCGGCGGCGCAGCACTTCGGCATCAAAACGTTCGAGAGCGGCAATCACGCGGCCCATTTTCCCGATGGCGCTGGCGCCGAGGTCCCAGCGGCTGCCGTGCGCCGCTCGGCCGCGCGTGGTGATTTCTATCCAAACGAACCCTTTGTGGCCGAGGATCAGGCGGCCTTCGCTCGGTTCGGTGAGGATGCAGGCGTCGGCTTTGTGGCGGCGAACGAAATCCTGGGCACCGAGGCTGGCATGCTCCTCATCCGCGACGAGCGCCAGCAGGACGGTGCCGGGAAGTTTCTCGCCGGACAGCGCGGCAGCGGCCGAGAGAATCGACGCGGCGCTGCCTTTCATGTCGTAGCTGCCGCGGCCGTAGACGCGGCCGTCTTCGAGGCGCGGCTCGAAAGGTGGAATCGTCATGCCGGCCGTGCCGACGGTGTCGAGATGAGCACAGAGAACCAGCACCGGCCCCGCCCCTTCGCCGATCTGCGCCACGGCATTCGGGCGGCCGGGCGCCGCTTCTTCGAGCCATGCGTGGATGCCGCGCGAGACGAGCCAGTCGCGGGCCACGGCGGCGATCGCGGCCTCACCATGCGCTTCGGTGGGAGCGATGCCCGGATTCACCGATGGCGTGCGAACGAGCGCTTGGAGCGCGGCGAGAACTTCCGACCGCGATAGGGGATCGGCGGGCATGAAATGTCACCTCCACGGCGACACAACCCGTTTGATTGTACATGGGGGCCATGGCTCGGGTTGTCCTGGTCACGAACACAGGCCCACGGTCAGAAGAACACCGACCGTGGCTACCCAAACCTTTTGCCAAGTCAGGTTCTTGCTCCTCTTGTCAGGAAGAAGGACATGACGATCATGACGGCGGCCACGACGCTCGCGCCAGAATAGATGCTTGCGAGACGCATCGCGCCGGAATCGACCAACGGGCCTACGGCAAACGAAGCGATGCCGTAGCCGATCATGTACGCCGCCATCAATTCTCCGGCCATCAATTCGGCGAGGCGTGGAAACTGCTCTTCGGTGAAACTGACGGACAGCGGAAGGAATGCCGAGCAGGCCAGCCCGGCGAAACCAAAGGCGGCGATTGCGGCGGCAGGAGTTCTGGCGAGCGGCACCACAAGGAAAGACACCAACAGGAGCAAGGGCAGCGCGCGATAGATCCAGCGCGGGGGCAGCCAGACCGAAGCGACGGCGATCGCGAGCCTGCCCAGCGTGACCATTGCCCAGAATGCCGCGAGCGCCAACCCGGCCATGCGCGCAGAGAGGCCGCGCTCGCCGTGAAGGTAGAGGATGGCCCAGTTGCCACAGAGCGTCTCGCTGATGCCATAGAGAGCCACAACCGCAAGAAAGGCCCACAGACGGCGGGAAAGGCCGCGCAGGAAAGCGAAGGGTCCGCCGGCCGGCAACGAAGGCTTAGGTTCCTCGATATGCAGAGATTGGGTCGAGCCGGCGATGGCAAGCAGGAACAATACCGCGGCAACGAGCGCCGGAATCCACCACCAACCGCGGCCGCTCGCCGCGCTTACGAAGAGTGGGGCGAGCGCGGTGCCCGTGCCGAGCAGAGTGTGCAGCGCCGTGAGGGCGCTTTCGGCATGGTCGGGAAAAAAGCCGGGCGCGAGGCTGTTGAGCGCGGCGAGCGTCGAGCCGAAGCCGCCGCCGAGCGCGAGCATCCCGACGATCAGCGTGGCGTAGGACGGCACGTGTTGACCGATGAACGCGGCGCTCAGCGCAACGAGCGCCATCGCGAGCACGTCGAGCAGGACCCCGATGAGAAACAGCCGCTTGAGTCCCCAGCGAAGAGCGAGCACGCCGCCCGCCGCCGAAGCCGCAATCGCCGCCGCCACCATCGGCACGAAGAGGGCGCCGTATTCGACGCCGGTAAAGGCGTAGCCGCGTGGGCTGGTCAGAAGGTCGGAGGCTGCCGGCACGGTAACCAGTGCGAAACCCTGAGCGAGTCCCGCGAGATAGGCCACCGGAATTTCGACGCGTCGCGCCACGAAAGAGCCTATTTGAGCCGTTCGAGCAGGTGATCGCCAACGCGCAGCGCATTCGCCATGATCGTGAGCGCAGGATTCACCGCGCCGATGGAAGGGAAGAAGCTGCCATCGACGACGTAGAGGTTGTCGAGATCGTGCGCCTTGCAGAAAACGTCGAGCGCCGACTCTGTGGGATCGGCGCCGAAGCGGATGGTGCCGGCCTGATGCGCTGTGCCGGCGATCGGAATGCGTTTGCTCAAATAGAGCTGGCGCGGGATGAGGCGCTCGCGGAAGCCGAGCCGGCCGAGCAGGCTCTTCCATTTCGCGATCAGGCGTTCGTGCGCCTCGACGTTCGTTTCCTTGAGGCGCAGCACAATGCGCCCATTGCGATCGAGCGTGACGCGATTGTCCGGATCGGGCAGGTCTTCAGACGAGAGCCAGAAATCGACCGAATGCGCCGCCATCTCCTCGAACGACATTTCCGGAATCCACGAAGCCCATCCGGGCGCCTCGCCGTGCAGCATTGCGCCGTCGGATTTACCCAACATCTGGATCATCCCGAGCGGGTTTTTCCAGTCGTCGGAGCCGAAATAGAAATCGGCCAAGGCGAGCGTTTTCTGGAAAACGGTGGGATTCGGCTCGAGCGAAATCGCCATCAGGGCCGTGTTCTGGTGGCGCAGGTAGTGGCGGCCGACAACGCCTGAGCGATTAGCGAGGCCGTCGCGATGCTTCTCGTTCGCCGAGCGGAGGAGCAGCGCGGCCGAATTGATCGCGCCGCACGCAACCACGACGATGCTTGCCGAATAGGTTTCCGCCGCCCCGCCGCGTTGCACTCTCACCTTCGTCACTTCACGGCCGGAATTGCTGGTTTCGAGCCGCTCGACATACGCGCCGGTCAGCAGCGTTACGTTCGGCCGCTCGGCGAGCATCGGTTCGACGCAGATGATCTGGGCATCGGCTTTGCCGTTGGTGATGCAGGGGAAGCCGTCGAAGGCGCGGCAGCGGATGCAGGCGCTATGCCGGGAAACTTGCCCGCCCTCTTCGTCGAGCAGAATGCCGAGCGGGAGCGGATAGGGGTGGTAGCCGAGGCGAGTGAGATCGCTGGAGAGTTGCGCGATTCGCGGCTCGTGGCTGACTGGCGGATACGTGAAAGGCGCGCTCGATGGCGGCTCGGTGGGATCGGCGCCACGCCGGCCGTGAACGTGGTAGAGCCTCTCGGCTTCGGTGTAATAAGGTTCGAAAGCGTCATAGCCAAGCGGCCAGGCGGGCGAGATGCCGCCGGCGTGGCGCAGTTCGCCGAAATCCTCCTCGCGCAGCCGGAAAAGCGCCGCACCGTAAAACTTCGTGTTGCCGCCGACGAAGTAGTGGATGCCGGGAAAGAATTCCTTGCCATCCTTGTCGAGCCAGGGCTCTTTGGCCTGATATTTGGCCTCGACGAAAACCGCGTGCGAATCCCAGTTGTCCTGTTCGCGCGGCAGGAAATCGCCGCGTTCGAGGAGCAGGATACGCTTGCCGGAAGGAGCCAGACGCCAGGCGAGCGTCGCTCCGCCCGCGCCGGTGCCGATGATGATGATGTCGTATGAATTCTCGACGGCCATTTGTTCCCCCTGGTTCGGGGCTCGGGTGTGGCGCCGGGCCCTGTCTGATATGTTCCTACTACCTTCCTTCGATGCGCGGGTCAAGGACGAACGAGAAAAGAGGCGAGGCGGTGAAACTGGCCGCGTGTGCATAAAGGTAGGCTTCGGCAATCGCCAGCGGGGCGCCGCCCTCCCGGTGCGTCGGAAAAAATTCCGGGAGGGTTTACCAGAACTCCGGGCGGACAGGTCACGCGGAATGTACGTGGGCGAAAAAGCTCTTTTTAGGAGTGGGCGCTAGGTGCGCAGGATCCGGGTGATTTCGCGAGCGGCTTCGCGGGCGCGATCGATCTCGCTCGCGTTGAAGGAAATCGCAGCCACGCGCGCGTGTCCACCGCCGCCATAGCGCTCGCACATCTCGGCCAGATTGCGGACCGCCGCGCCTTCCTTCCACGGATTCGAGCCCACCGAAACCTTGGCCCGCACCGCCGAGGCGCTGACGCCGACCGAATAGAGGCAATCGGGAAAGAGAAAATAGGGAATGAACTTGTTGTAGCCCTCGAGATCGAGGTCGCTGACGTCGAAGTAGATGACGCCGTTCACGGCCTGGGCGCGCTCCTTGAGGATGCCGACCGAGCGCCGATGGCGCTCGAGGAGCGGTCCGAGGTGCTTTTCAATGAAAGGCAATTTCACGATCTCTTTGAGCGATCGCTCGGCCAGATACGGAATCAGGCGAGCCACAAGTTCCGGATCGGGCGCCGCCTCGATCACCAGCGCCAATTGCGTGGCGGGCTCGGCCAGCGCCACGGCGGCCTCGGGTGAAGGGTACTGCGCCCCGTCGATCACGTCGCCCCAATGAATCAGCTCGGCGATGGGGCTGGCATCAAACCCGAATTTCGTGCCGGCGATCGTAGCCAGGAATTTCGTGCAGGATTTGTAGGTGGGATCGTAAAACTTCTTGCCGGATTGGTCGCGGCGAAAATGCTCGGCGTCCTCCGGAGAGAGGAACGCGCTCTGGTGGTGGTCGAACCACCAGGTGAGCCGCGGTGAATTGGAATATTTGAAGTCGACGATGACGTTTTCATCTCCGTCGAACATATCCTCGGTGAAGAGTTGGGATGCCCGATGCACCAGGCCGGTGAAATGGAAAACGGCTGCGGGATTGATCCGCTCGCGATAGAAGCGGAGAAAGACGGCGGCCGACGACGCGCCGTCGAAGCACTTGTCGTGATAACACAGGCGAACGTTCACTTCAGCCAGGATCCCCTGAGCGTTTTCAAGTTCCCATCATGGACAAAGCCAATAAAGATGGACGCCAGTCAGTTTCTTGTCAAGGGGAAGAGCGGCTTCCCAGGAAAAACACCACTATCCCCCGCACGGGGC
>JAGWOX010000256.1 GCA_028877145.1 Acidobacteriota bacterium
CCTTCAGGGCGGTACCTGCCGCACGTGGCAAGGACAGGCTTTCGATGAGGACTAAAGTGCCCAGACCTCCGAAATTTGAAGGAGCCTGCAAGATTGTCCGTACGAAGGGAAGCCCCGAAGGATCCCCTATCTCCGCACCGTAATGATCGGAACCTCCGGCGGGCAGTTCAGCCGAATCGGAAAATGAGACCATCCAATCCCGCGGCTCACGTACATTCGCGTTCCCCGCTCCGAATACCACCCCGCCAGGAACCTGCCCGAGCCGCCCGGCAGCCAGAATGGTCGAATGAACGGCAGCTGCACCTGTCCGCCGTGCGTGTGTCCGGCGAGAGCCAGGTCGATTTCGCCCGCCACATCATCGAAGTACGCCGGCGAATGAAACAGCGCGATCACGTACGCGCCAGGTGGTGCATCGTGCAGCGCCTCGTCCAGATTCGCATGGCCCGACCAGGGATCGTCCAGGCCCGCCAGCCACACGCCCGGTCGCAGCAGCACCCCCTGATTCAGCAGAAAGTGCACGCCTGCGCTCTTGTAAAACTCCCGTTCGTGCCGCACCGGATGCCAGTTCTCCCAGTTCCCGCGCACCACCCACACACCCAGCGGCGGCCGAGTCGCGGCAATTTCGCTCAGCACTTCGTGCACGCGGTCGTAATGCAGACCTGCGCCCACCGAATCCCCGGTAATGAAGACGACGTCCGGCTGCTGGCGCTTCAATATCGCCACAACTTCCCGTTCGCGATGCCCCACGTGCACCACGTGCAAATCGCTGAGCTGCGCAATTTTCAACGGAGGGTACAGCCGGTCTTCGATTGTCCAGTGCGTCACCTGCACCGAATTCGGCTCGATCCAGCCGCCCTCGACCGCCAGAAACACAACCGCGGCCGCAAGCAAGCCCCAGCCGATCCGGGTCCAGTTCCAGTCTTTCAGAACCACCTTCTGCCGCCCCATCGCTTTCCCGGAAAAAAACGGAAGCATCGAGTGTACGGCAGCCGCCCCACAGGCGCCAGAACCACCGCTGCGGCCGGCGTTCCCGCGCTGCCCCCGGCGGTGGCTTATAATCGCTTTCGAACGATGGACTCCGCCCACGCCGTGCGGGAAAAGAAGCTGGCCGCGCTGGGCTCGGTTTTCGCCGCAGTCGTGCTGGTTTCGCTGAAGGTGTTTCTCGCCGCCGCCACCGGCAGCCTCGGCGTCCTCTCGGAAGCTCTGCACTCTGGCCTCGACCTCGTCGCCGCCGTCCTCACGTATCTCTCCGTTCGCGTGTCCGACAAGCCGGCCGATACCACTCACACCTACGGACACGGCAAAGTCGAAAATTTTTCCGCTCTTGTTGAGACTGGCCTGCTCCTCGTCACAGCCGTCTACGTCATCTGGGAAGCTTTCCGCCGCCTGCTCTTCGCACAGGCCCACCTGCGTCCCAGCATCGCCGCCATCCTGATCCTCGGCTTCGCCATGGCGATCGATTGGACGCGTTCCCGCGGCCTCGCCCGCGTCGCCCGCCGTTACCAGAGCGACGCCCTGGAAGCCGATGCTCTGCATTTTTCAACCGACGTCTGGAGCACGCTCGTCGTGCTCATTGGCATGACCGCCGTCTGGCTTGGTGATCGCCTCCACGCTCCCTGGCTCGCCTACGCCGACCCGCTCGCCGCGCTCGGCGTCGCCGCCGTCATCCTCTGGATCGGCTCACGCCTCGGCAAGCGCACCGTCGACGCCCTGCTCGATGCCGCGCCCTCCGGCCTCGTCGAGCGCATTCGCGAATCGGTCGAAGCCGCCGAAGGCGTCCTCACCGCCGAGCGCATCCGCGTCCGCCGCGCCGGCAACCGCCATTTCGTCGACGTCACCATCACCGTGCCCCGCCTCCTGAGCGTCGAGAAGGCCCACGACTTGAGCGACGCGGTCGAGGCCCGCGTCCACCGCCTCGTCACCGGCGACGTCATGGTCCACGTCGAGCCGCGTCGCGACTCGACCGAAGGCCTCTTCGACGTTATTCGCGCCGTCGCCCAGCGTGCCGATATGCCGATTCACGAAATCTCCGCCCAGCAGCTGGACGGCCGCCTCTTCGTCGATCTTCATCTCGAAGTCGACGAGCGCCTCTCCCTCCGCCAGGCCCACCGTCGCGCCACCGAGCTTGAAGAGAGCATCCGCCGCGAACTCTCCACCGACTCCGATGTCAATATCCACATCGAACCGCTCGGCATGCACATCCCTGGCGGCGAGCAGCTCCGGGACCTCGAGGCCGCCGTTCAGCGGTATCTCGAAGTCCTGCGCGGCGAATATCCCGAACTTGCCGATTGTCACCAAATCATCGTCCGCAGCGTCGAGCGCCGCGTCCTCGTCTCCTGCCACTGCGCCTTCGAAGGCGATCTCCCCATCACCCGCGTCCACGACATCACCGCCGCCCTCGAAGACCACGTCCGCCGCCGCTTCCCCCAACTCGACCGAGTCACCATCCACCCCGAACCCATAGAAGAAGCCTGACACTCGGCCCCGCAAAGCACTCCACCTCCGTTTTCTCCGAGCCCTCCGCTTTAATTTTTTCCACAGTCTTAAACTCCCGCGAGCCCTTCCGGGTGCCCCACTCTTCGGGCGCTCTTAAGCCCGAAGGGTGGGTCCGCAGTAAGAACCGCCACCCAACCCTCCCATCGACCCAGCTCCTCAAACGGTTCACGAATCACAAGTCACGAACCACAGCTTTCCGTGCTACGATGATTGAGCTGGGCTGTACCCGGATTTCACGGGACGGCACCGGAGGGTTACATGAGCGCTTTTTCATCTGCGGGCAACGGCCGCGTGACCGTGCCCGACATTCTTTCCCGCAAGTCGCGTCTTCCCTCAGGCGGTTACGAAACCAGAGACAAGATCACCTGCGTCACCGCCTACGATTTCCCCACCGCGCGCCTGCTCGACGACGCCGGCGCCGATATGCTCCTCGTCGGCGATTCCCTCGGCATGGTCGTCCTAGGCTACGAAACCACCCTTCCCGTCACTCTCGACGAAATTCTCCATCACACGCGCCCGGTCTCCCGCGCCGCTCGCCGCTCCCTCGTCATCGCCGACATGCCTTACGGCAGCTACCACGTCTCCGTCGAGGACGGCGTGCGCAACGCCCTGTGCCTGATCAAAGAAGGCGGCGCAGCCGCCGTGAAGCTCGAAGGCGGCGACCGCCGGCTCGAGTTGATCGCCCGCATGGTGGAAGCCGAAATCCCCGTCATGGGCCACATCGGCCTCACGCCCCAGTCCTTCCATCGCTTCGGCGGCTTCAAGGTCCAGGGCAAGAGCGCCGAAGCCGCCGCCGCTTTGCTTCACGACGCCCGCGCCATCGAGGCCGCCGGCGCTTTCTCTCTCGTCCTCGAATCCATTCCGCGCGAAATCGCCGCCGAAATCACTCGCGAGTTGCGCATCCCGACGATCGGCATCGGCGCCGGCCCCGATTGCGATGGTCAGGTGCTCGTCTTCCACGACCTCGTCGGCCTCACCCTCGACCACTCACCGAAATTCGCCCGGCGCTACGCCGATCTTGCCGGTACAATTTCCGATGCGACGCGCCGTTTCTTCGACGACGTGCACAGCGGCGATTTCCCCTCCGACGCCGAATCGTTCCATCTCCCGTCGGAATTGCGCCAAACTGGCGCCGCCCGCCCGCGCCGCTGATTGACGCGGCCACCGCCAGCTTCCGCGGATTTCGGGGGTCAGGGCTTTCGCCCCTGAAGTCCGGGCGGATAGGGGCTTGAAGCAAACTTTAGCGAGGAAGGAGACACCCATGACCCCCGAAGATTGCCGCCTGCTCTTCGAATACAACGCCTGGGCCAACCGCCGCATTCTCGATTCCTGCGACGCTCTCTCCGAAGATCAATTCACCGAGAATCTCCGCTCGAGTTTCCCTTCCGTCCGCGAGACTCTCGCCCACATCGCCGCTGCCCAGTGGATATGGACCGAGCGCTGGCACGGAAGCTCGCCCACCGCGCCGCCCGATTGGTACAAAGCCGCCGATCGCGCCGCCCTGCGCGCGAAGCTGACGGAACTCGATCGCAACCTGATCGAATATACTTCGCATCTCAGCCCCGCCGATCTCGAGCGCGTCACCGAATATCGCAACATGTCCGGCCAGGGCTCCGCCCAGCCGCTCTGGCAGCCACTTCAGCATTTGGCCAATCACGGCACCTATCATCGCGGCCAGATCGTGACCATGCTTCGCCAGTTGGGCGCTGCCGCCCCGCACACAGATCTCATCGTCTTTTATCGCGAACGCGAAAAGGGAGCCGCCTGAAAAACCTCCCGCAATGGAACTCATCCACACCGTAGACTGGATGAAACAGGTCGCTCGCCAGGCGCGCTCCGAAGGCGCCATCGTCGGCCTCGTGCCGACGATGGGAGCCTTGCACGCCGGCCATCTCTCCCTCGTCCGCGCCGCGCGCGAGCGATCCTCATCGCTCGTCGTCTCGATCTTCGTCAACCCGAAACAGTTCGGCCCGAAAGAGGACTTCACTCGTTACCCGCGCACCCTCGATGCCGACCGCGCCGCCCTCGATCCCCTCGGCGTCCACCACATCTTCGCGCCGCCCGTCGAGGAGATGTATCCGCGCGGCTTCTCCACCGGCGTCGAAGTCGCGGGCCTCAGCGAGCGTCTCGAAGGCCGCTCGCGCCCCGGCCATTTCCGCGGCGTCACCACCGTCGTCCTGAAGCTGTTCGAAATCGTTCAGCCGTCCTTCGCCTTCTTCGGCCGCAAGGACGCTCAGCAAGGCCGCATCATTCGCCAGATGGCTGCCGATCTCAATCTCGACACGGAGATCGTCGTCTGCCCCATCGTCCGCGAACCCGATGGCCTCGCCCTCAGCTCGCGCAACTCCTATTTGCAAGCCCCCGAGCGCGCCGCCGCCACCGTCCTCAGCCGTTCGCTCGCCGCCGTGCGCCAGCGTATCGAGCGAGGCGAACGCATGGTCCAACCTCTAGTCGAAGAAATGCGCGCCGTCCTCGCCGCCGAACCGCTAGCCGCGGTCGATTACGCCGAAATCGTCGACGCCGATACCTTCGAACCGGCCACGCGCCTCCACGGCTCCTGCCTCGCCGTCATGGCCGTCTTCATAGGCTCAACCCGCCTGATCGACAACATGCTGATCGAGGCAGACGGAGCCAAAATCACCTGCACCATTTAAGTGGTGATGTGGCTTTCAAAGACTGTCCTAGAGAAAGCGTGTCATCCTGAGAGGCTGTGACTTTTTCGTGCGTTCGGTTTGGTTTATCGGTATAAGAGGTTCATGAGCCAACCAGAGGAAGTGGCAGTGGGCGAAGCGAGGGGTGCAGTGCGGTTGCGGAAGCCGGAGCGGCGGCAGATGGGCTGGGT
>JAGWOX010000257.1 GCA_028877145.1 Acidobacteriota bacterium
GCCACCGACACATTCAGCGACCGCACCGGCCCCACCGTCGGAATCGAAACCAGCCAATCGCACTGTTTCCGCGTGAGTTCATGCAACCCCTTGCCCTCGCCGCCAATCACGATCCCGACCGACCCCGTATAATCGATCTTCGTGTATCGCTCCTCGGCGCGCTCGTCGAGCCCGACCAGCCAGAAATTCGCCGTCTTCAATTCCTCCATCGCCCGCGCCAGATTCTTCACTCGCGCCACCGGCAGATGTTCCAGCGCGCCGGCTGCCGTCTGCGCCACCGTTTCCGTCAGCCCCGCCGCGCGCCGCTCCGGAATCACGATACCGTCGGCGCCCGCGGCCAGTGCCGTCCGCACAATCGCTCCCAAATTCCGTGGATCTTCGACGCCGTCGACCAGCACCACCAGCCCCGGCCGCCGCGCCCGCGCCAGCAACTCTTCGAGCGCCAGCGCTCCTTTTGCCCCCGCCAGCGCAACAACGCCCTGATGGTGTGCCGTCTCCGCCAGCCGGTCCAGTTGCTCCCGGCTCTCGAACCGCACCGGCACTCCGCGCCGCCGCGCCAGCTCGATAATCTCCTCGATCCGCTCGCCGTGCCGCCCCTGCGCCACGATCACCCGCTCGAGCGCCCGCCCGGAAGCCAGCGCCTCGCGCACCGCGTGAATACCGGTCAATTTCGCCATGAAGTACCTTCAGTCGAGTTGCCCGCAGAATTCGATCATCCGCTCCCGCGCGCTTTTTACTTTCACCGCGAAGGGCAACCGCGCCGCATTGTCCACGAGCAGAATCACGCGATCGAGTTCCCCTTCGCCCGCGCGTCCCGCCAGCGCCAGCCGCAGCGGATGAAACAATTCGCGCCCGCGATACCCCGTGCGTTCCTTCATGCGGTCGAAGATCTCTTTCAGCCGGTCGGAATCCACGTCGCGCCCGCCAATCACCTCGCGTCCCAGCTCTCGAATCACCGTCCGCGCCCCGGCCCTCGCCAAAACGATGTGCGCATCAGTCGAATCGAGAATCTCGCGCGCATCGTAATGAAAAACCGCCTCGAGCAACGCGCCAAGTTTCTCGCGATCGCCCGCCTTCGCCCCCAGCAGCATCGCCGCGCGATCCACCCACTCCCGCAGTTCCGCCGGCGCTTCTTCCGCCGCCGATCCCATCCATCCCCGTTCGCGCAAAATCGCGCCAACGTCGTCGCCGCTGAACTGCGCCTCGACACTCCGCGCCGACGATTCCTGAATCTCGTCCTCACCCATCACGCGTTCATTCTACTCCGCCAGTAGCGCAGCCACTCCTGGCTGCGGCCTTTAGCCAATCAAGCTCGTTTGAACACACGACACCCGCCGCCCGAACCAATCAGTGGGAAGAAAAACCAGGTAAGCCCCTTGTCAACGTCCAGCAACTAACTCAACCCGCCAGCCCCGCCACCACCTGCGCCGCAATAGCCTCGCCCCGCCCCAACTCCCCCATCCCCTCGTTCGTCTTCGCCTTCAAATTGATGCGTTCGGGCGGCAAGACCAGCGCGCCGGCCAGCGCCTGCTTCATCGCCGGAAAATGCGGCCCCAGCTTCGGCCGCTCCACAATCACCACCGCGTCGATCCACGCGACGCGCAGCCCGCGTTCGGCGAGCATCGCCGCCGTCCGTTCGAGAAACAGCAGGCTGGAAACGCCTTTCCAGCGCGGATCGGTGTCGGGAAAATGCGTGCCGATGTCGCCCAGTCCCGCCGCGCCCAGGAGCGCGTCGCACAGCGCGTGCGCCAGCGCGTCTCCATCGGAATGCCCCACCGGCCCGCGATCGGCCGGAATTTCGACGCCGCCCAGGATCAGCCGCCGCCCGGCCTCGAGCCGGTGCACGTCGTACCCGATGCCCACGCGGGAAATCGCCAGGGGAAGTGAATTGGAAGTACTCATTTCGGCTTGCGTTCCTGCCCCAGGTAGAACCGCGCAAGCTCCATGTCCGACGGCCGCGTAATCTTCAGGTTGCGCTCGGAGCCAAGCACGACGTGCACGGCGTTGCCAAGCCGTTCGACGAGCGAAGCTTCATCAGAAGCGATGAAGTCCTCATCGGCGCGCGCATAGGCCTCGCGCAGCAGTCGCCTCGAAAAAGCCTGCGGCGTTTGCGCGAGCACGATGCGCTCGCGCGGAATTGTCGCGGTGATCAAGGCGGCGTCTTCGGGCAGGCCGCCGTGCTTCACTTCTTTCACCGTATCGATCGCCGGCACGCCGACGATCGCCGCCCCGCACGCCCGCGCCTCCGCCACCACGCGCTCCACCATCTCCCGCGTGACGAACGGCCGCACCGCGTCGTGCACCACCACGATTTCCACTTCCTCGGATATCTTTTCGAGCGCCCGCCCCACCGACTCCTGCCGCGTCTCGCCGCCCGCCACCACGCGCACCGGCCGGCCCAATTGCTCCTGCCCCACGCGCTCGCTCAGCGCCTCCACGTTTTCCTCGGGCGAGGCAATCCAGAACTCCGTCAGCAGCGGGCTCGTCGCCAGCCGCCGCAAAGTGAAAATGAGGATCGGCACGCCGTCCAGTTCCAGAAACTGCTTCGGCGTGTTCGATCCCATCCGCGTGCCCATTCCGGCCGCGGGAACGATGGCTGCGATCCGATTCATCTGGGGCCAAAAAGTGTACTCCATCCCCACCACGAAAGTGAAACGCAAACCGTGGCGCGGGCATTCCTGCCCGCGCGTTCGTGTCTCAATTTCGCCGCGATCGATCCAAGAACCACTCAAGCTCCCGCGGCAAGGTTGTCGCCATGCTTCCGCAATCGCTCACCCCAGCGAATGGTAGAATGCGATACTCCTTCCGGAATCGCGGAAACTCCGCCAGCAAAGGTTCAGATGAAACTCATCCTCGCCTCCGCCTCGCCCCGCCGCGGCGCCATCCTCGAAAGCGCCGGCATCGCTTTCGAGCGCCGCGCCACCGAAATCGATGAATCCCCGCTCCCCGGCGAATCTCCCGAAGTGTGCGCCCTCCGTCTCGCGGAAGAAAAAGCGCGCCGTGCCTCGCGCGACGTATCGGGGAAAGCCATCGTCGTAGGCGCCGATACGCTCGTTGTCCTCAATGGCGAAGTGATGGGCAAACCGGCGAATGAAGACGAAGCGCGCCAGATGCTGCGCCGCCTCTCGGGTTGCACGCACCGCGTAATCACCGGCGTCGTGGCCCTCCGCCTTCCCGATGGCGCCACCACCCGCGCGGCGGAAATCACCAACGTCACTTTCGCCCCGCTCTCCGCTCGCGAAATCGACGACTACGTCGCCACCGGCGAGCCGATGGACAAAGCTGGCGCCTACGGAATTCAGGAACGAGCGGGCCGCTTCGTCACCCGCATCGAGGGCTGCTATTTCAATGTAGTGGGTCTTCCGCTCGCCCGTCTCTGCGCAATGCTGCGCGAATTGGGCTGGGATCAGGACGCGGAATAAAGTGGCAGTAAGCGCCGGCGGTGGAAGCGGTTACTTCTTTTCCTCTGTCGGCTGCGTGTGAGCCGGAGGCTGGGTTGGCGCGGGAGGCGCGTCGGTGCTCCGCATTCCTTCCTTGAATTCCTTCACGCCCTGCCCAAGTCCGCGCATCACTTCCGGAATCTTCTTGCCGCCAAAAAGGATAAGGATGATCAGCAGCAGCAGCAAAATGTGCATCGGGCTGATCTCCATAAATTGCCTCCCGGCGCAGGCGAAATCCGCCTTTCGCGCCGCCAGTTAGAGTATAACCCTCTCGTAGCCCAGGCGTCGAGTCACCTTCTCCCGGTCGAGATGTTCCAGTAACGGAATCGCGTATTTTCGGCTGATTCCGGTAAGCTCCTTGAACGCCGCCACGGAAATCCGGTCCCCCTGCTTCCTCTTGTAAGCGGCCAGCATCTCCCGCAGCCGCCCCAGCGCGCTCGCGTGGAACACCATCTCCTCGCTCACCTTCACCAGCGCCCCTTGCTTCAGCAGCAACTGCACCAGTTTCTCCGCGCGCTTCCGATCGACCGGAAGGCGTGGCAGCAATTCGGCCAGGCTCGGCACCGCCAGCCCGGCCGTTTCGAAAGCGCGCTCGATCTGTGTCCGCGCCCTTTCCTCCTCGGGCGTGAGCGTGATCTTCCGCCCCGCGCGCATCACCGTGTCCCCGGCCACGAGCACCTCCTGCCGGTTGGTCATCTCGCCGAGAACCGCGCGGAAAATTTCCGGCCGCAGCCCGCGCGCCACGCGCCCGCGTAACTCTTCCTTCGGCATTCCCGCCACCAGCGGATTGGCGCGGTGAAAGGCGTCGAGCGCCGCCCGGATCCGCTCGGCGCAAGCCGCCGCCGCCCCTGCCGGCAACATGATCCACGGATCGCGGCTCACGATCTTCAGCCGCCCTGCTTTTTCGAGCGATTCGGCCACCGAACGCACGTCGGCTTCGAGCCATGTCGTTCGCGCCACGGCCTCTTCCAGCGTCAGCCCGCGTGGCTCCGCCTCCGCCAGCGCCCCCAGCGCGTCCTCGTGCCTGCCGGTTTCGAGCGTTTCCAGAAGCGATGTCACCGAGCCGTCCCGCCGCCGGTGCCGCGGCGCCAGGCTGTCGATCACCACCCCGCCGCCATTGGTCGTCACCGGCGAAAACCGCCGCAAGATGAACCGGTCGCCCGCCAGCACCAGCACCGGCTCCCGCAGCCGCAACTGCGCAAAGCCCGACTTCCCCGGCGCGATCGCCGCCCCTTCGAGCAGTATCACCTCGCCCACCGTCTCCGCCGTACCCTGGTGAAAATGCACCTGCGCCCGGTTCTTCAAGGCATGCGCCGATGGGAGCAGTTGAATTCGCGCGTCGAGCTGTTTCGTGGCATGGAAGCGCCCCGGGCTCGCCAGCACCATTCCCCTTCGCACCTCGTCGAGTTCCACGCCCGCCAGATTCAGCGCCGTGCGCTGACCGGCCGTCGCCTGTTCAACCGAGTGTCCGGCCGACTGCACGCCGCGCACCCGTACCCGCCGGCCGGACGGAAAGAGTTCCAGCTCCTCGCCCACCTTCACCTGCCCCGAAACCAGCGTTCCGGTGACCACCGTGCCGAATCCCTTCACCGCGAAAGCGCGATCGATCGGCAGCCGGAAGTACCGCGAAGTATCGCGCCCGGCCACGGCCCCGGCCGCGCGGAATAGTTGCGCGCGCAGCTCTTCGAGCCCCGCCCCCGTCCGCGCGCTCACCGCCTGAATCGACGCCCCTTCGAGAAACGATCCGCGAACAAAGTCTTCGACTTCCAGCCGCACCAACTCGAGCGTCTCCGCATCCACCAGATCGGCCTTCGTCAGCGCCACCAGGCCCTGCCGCGTCCCCAGCAGCCGGCAAATCTCAAAATGCTCCCGCGTCTGCGGCTT
>JAGWOX010000258.1 GCA_028877145.1 Acidobacteriota bacterium
CACCGGCGCTTCGGCACCTCCTACCGCATCATCAGCAGCATTGCCCTGTTGCAACTTGCGGTGATCTTTCTGAGCGGAGGGAATTTCGCCCTGCTCGGCGAACTCTACGCCTTCGGCGTGATTTGGAGTTTCACGATGAAGGGGATCGGCGTGCTGGTGCTCCGGTACAAGAAGGGCGTTCACCGCGAGTACAAGGTCCCGGCGAACATCACGATCCGCGGCGTGGAAATCCCGATCGGCCTGGGCGCGATCACGCTGGGCCTGTTCACGATCGCGTTGGTGAACCTGTTCACCAAGCCGACGGCGACCATCGCCGGGATCAGCTTCACGTGCCTTCTCTTCGGCATATTCGTCGTCTCGGAACGCAAGACGCGCGGCGGCCAGGCGACGCATATCGAGATGGACGAATTCAACCTGGCGCAGCGGCAGGAGTTGTCGCTCGAAGCGGTGGGTGCGCGTGCGGGGAATTATCTGGTTCCGGTGGGCAATTACTATCACCTGCATCATCTCGAGGCGGTGCTCGATCGCGTGAATCCGGCGCGCCGGGACGTGGTGGTGTTGCACATCCGCCTGCTGCGCCGCGGAGGTTCCGGCGAGCACGAGCTCGCCCCCGACCAGCTCTTCACCCCCATCGAGCAATACCTGTTCAGCAAATCGCTCGAAATCGCCGAAAAGAAGGGCAAGACGATCCACCTCGCCATGGTCGCGGCGAACGACCTCTACGACGCGACGCTCCGCGCGGCGCAAAACCTTCGGTCCGCGGCCATCATCCTCGGCGATTCCAAGCGCTATCCGATTTCCGAGCAGGCGCGGTTGCTCGGAATCGCCTGGGAGCGCCTGCCCGAGCCCAAACCGCAATTGCGCATGGAAATCTACAGGCGCGGCGGGCAGGAAGAAATCATCTACCTCGGCCCCCACGCTCCGCGCCTCACGCCCAAGGAAGTGGACCTTCTGCACAACGTGTGGCTGCAGCTGAGCGAAGCCGTCGCTCCCGAAGAGCTGCATCATCACGACATCGTTCACTTCGCCCTGAACGAAGTTCAGAGGGAAATCCAGGATGAAGGGCCGAGCGACGTGATCAACCGCCTGCGCAAGCACCTGGACGAAATTCGCAGCCGTCGCGCCGCCGAGCGAGGGGAAGAGCCGCCCGAACCCCCTCTTCCCAACTAGCCGGACCACGGCAACCAAGACGGAAAGAAGGCGCGGGAGATTCGCGTGGCCGTGAAGGCGTACCCGTAGGGCGTCTTCCTGCTGCTGGCGTTTTCCGGAGAGTTCCCCTACTTCATGACCAGCCGCGTGGCCAGTGCCGCGCCCAGCAGTCCGCGCAGGGCGAGAATGGCGCCAACGGTGGCCAACAGCACGGGAGCGTTCGAGTACGGCATCCAGATCATCAGGATCAGCACCGTTCCGGAGAGCGCCAGCGACCAGGCCCGCACACCTTGCAGGGCTCGTGCCGCGGTGCGCTCCATTTTCACGCGCCGCAGCCACACACGCACACCCCATACCACCAGCACCGCCCCCAACGCCACCCACAGCATCACGCTTTCAGGCAACGTGAATCTGTTCGTAATACCGAGGAACAGGAGCAGGGAGCCGAGCACGAACATCACGAATTCGGAGAACAGTTGCATCAGTTGCCCTAATTTCATCCCGCCATTATGCCGACAATACGCGCGGAAGCAAGCGCCAGTTTGACCGCGGTAGCCATGTTACAATTTTGCGGCATTGTTGAAGCGTTCCGTCCATTCATCCCATCGAACGAGTTTGGGAGATCATGAATCCATCGAATCCTGAGATCGAAAACGTGGTCATCATCGGCAGCGGCTGCGCCGGCCTCACCGCCGCCATCTACGCCGCCCGCGCCGACCTGAGCCCTGTGGTCATCGACGGCTATGAGCCCGGAGGCCAGTTGAGCCTGACCACGATGGTCGAAAATTTTCCCGGTTTTCCTGAAGGTGTGCTGGGTCCTGAACTGATCGAGCGGATGCGGAAACAGGCCGAGCGCTTCGGCGCGCGGTACGTGGAAGGCGCGGTGCGAGCCGTCGATCTGAACAGCCGGCCGTTCACCCTCACGCTCGATGGCCGCACGTTCCGCACGCGTTCGCTGATCGTCGCCGCCGGCGCCTCCGCGCGCATGCTGGGCCTCGAATCCGAGCGCGCGCTGCTTGGCCACGGCCTTTCGACCTGCGCCACCTGCGACGGCTATTTCTTTCGCGAGCGCGAAATCGCCGTGGTCGGAGGCGGCGATTCGGCGATGGAAGAGGCGACGTTCCTCACGAAATTCGCCAGCCGCGTCACCATCGTCCATCGGCGCAACGAATTCCGCGCGTCGAAAATCATGCTCGACCGCGCGCGAGAGAATCCGAAAATCCGGTTCCTCACTCCCTACGTCGTCGAGGAAGTGCTCGACGTCGAAAAGGGGCTGGTGGAGGGGGTACGCCTGCGGAACCCGGAAACGGGCGAGAAGAAAACTCTCCCCGTGGAAGGCGTTTTCCTCGGCATCGGTCACGAACCGAACACGAAAGTTTTCCGCGGGATCCTCGACATGGACGACGCTGGCTACCTGATGACGCGCAACGGCACCCACACGAACGTGGAAGGCGTCTTCGCCGCGGGTGACGTCGCCGATACCACCTACCGCCAGGCCGTCACCGCCGCGGGCGCGGGCTGCAAAGCCGCCCTCGACGCCGGAAAATTCCTCACCGAACACAAATAGGGAATCGCCGCAGGCGGCTGCTCTACCGCTTGCGGCAGATCACCACTCCATCGCGCAACGGCACGATCACCGGGAACAGTTCCTTGTTGGCGTAGACGCTGCGATTGAACTGCTGAATGGTGCGGGTGTTCTTGTCGCCTGCCTTGGCCTTGTGCGCCACGCGGCCCGACCACAGGATGTTGTCGACGGCGAGCAAACCACCGTGGCGCAACCGGGGCAGGGCTAGCCGCAGCGCCGCCGGATATTGGTGTTTTTCGACATCGATGAAAATCATGTCGAACGTTCCCGGCGTGCGGCGAAAAGAGACGAGCGCGTCGCCCAGCAGCATTTCCACGCGGCCCGCGATGCCGGCGCGCCGCAGATAATCCCTTGCGCGCGAGAGGTTCTTCGGATCGGAATCGGTGTAGTAGATCTTCGCGCCTCGCCCCGCCGCCCGCGCCAGCCAGACGGCCGAGTACCCGATCGCCGAGCCCATCTCGAAGATCCGCTTCGCCCCGCTCACCTGCACCATCAGCGAGAGCAGGCGCATGCAGGCCGGCCCGATGATGGGGATATTTTCGCGCTTTGCCAGCCGTTCCATTTCGGCCAGCACGGGATCGCGCGCCGGCAGAATCTCGTTCACGTACCGGTCGATCGCCGGGATCAGGATTCCTTCCTTGCTCGCCATGGGCATCCTCCTTTTTCCTCTTCGAGCGGAAATGGTCGCGTGGCGCCGTCCACACCACCTGCCGCGGGCGGTCTTTACTTTCCCCTTGCATGAGGGCACACAGGCTGAAGGCGCGCTACCGGCCCCGGAATTTCGCGCGCTCGAACTATTCCAGCGACTCTCCCGGTTTCAGCGCGTGAATCTCCAGTCCCGCCACGTCTCCCGTTTCGGCCTTGAGCGCCGCGGGGGTTCCGGTCAACAGGGGAAAGGTTCCGTAGTGCATGGGAATCACGTGCCGCACGCCAAGCAGGCGAATGGCGTGGGCGGCTTCGTGCGGCCCCATCGTGTAAACGTCGCCGATGGGCAGCAGCGCCAGTTGCGGACGGTACATCTCCCCGATCAGGCGCATATCGCCGAAAAGGTTGGTGTCACCCGCGTGATAGACCACGAGCCCGCCCGGCAGCCGCACGATGTAGCCGGCCGGCTCACCGGCATAAATGACTTTCCCGTCGTCGACGATGGAGTTCGAATGATTCGCGTTCACCATGGTGAACGCGACATCGGCCGCCTGTTGCGTGCCGCCCTTGCTCATCGGCAGCACGTGTTCCACGTTTTTCGATCCAAGCCACATGCCGGTTTCAAAGATGGCGCCGATCGCCGGTTTGTGTTTCAGGGCCAGCGGAATGATATCGGAGAAATGATCGCTGTGGCCGTGCGTCGCGAGAATCAGATCGACGCGGTCGAACGTCTTGCAATTTTCGGGGCACGTAGGCCCGTTGATCCAGGGATCGATCAGGACAACTTTGCCGGTTGCGGTGGTGAATTTGAAACCGGCGTGTCCCAGCCACGTGATTTTGTTCCCGCGCATTTCAAGCATGATCCGCCTCCGTCGATCGCCGGGTGCGCGGCGCGGCGCCGCGCTCCGCGGCCATGTGGAATCCCTGCCAGGTGGAAAGCCCGCCGGGGTAGGGAAGGCCATTGTATTCGCGGCGCGAGCCGGGCGGCAACCGCGGCGCGACTCCGCTGGGCCGCGGCCGGCGGCGATTCGATTGAAGAAAGCCGCCGCCCGGTGAAGTTGCCTTGTTCGGCTCGCGGTGCTGGTGGTATAAAATGAAACTTGAAGGTGTGGACGACGGGCAACATTCCCAGCCGCTGTTTTTGAGGAGAAGGAAATGGCTTATGTAATCGCAGAGCCTTGCATCGGAACCAAGGATACCGCCTGCGTTGACGTCTGTCCGGTCGACTGCATCCATCCCCGCAAGGACGAGGGAGAATTCGCCGGGGAAACGATGCTCTACATCAATCCCGACGAATGCATCGACTGCGGCGCCTGCGTTCCGGTCTGTCCGGTGACGGCCATCTTCGCGCTGGAAGACCTGCCGGAAAAATGGCAGAACTTCACGCAAATCAACGCCGATTGGTACAAGAAGAAGCAGGCCACCGCGAACCAGTAGTTTTTTCCTTCCAGCGGAACAGGATCGATGGCGCGCTCCTCGGGGGCGCGCCTTTTTTATGTGCCGGAAGGGAACCCGGCCGATTTTGCGTCCGCCACCGGGCTGGAATTCGTGCGGCGGCAGACTTCGGCGAAAGTGGTTTCGAAGAGAAGTCTGTCGATGGTTTGCTGCACGTTTCCCCAGAGCTGCCGCAAACCACAAGAGCCGGCTTCCGGGCAGGCATAGTGGTCGTCCGAGCTCGCGCGCAGGCATCCCGTCTCGGAGAAGCTGCCGTCGACCGCGCGCAGAACCTCGCCGACGGAGATGTTCTCCGGCGAGCGCGCAAGCGTGTAACCGCCGTGAACGCCACGCCGGCTCTCGAGCATCCCCTTCTTCTTCAGAGCCAGCAGTATCTGCTCGAGATATTTCAGCGGAATGTGGTGGCCTTCGGCCACCTCGTGGATCGTGACGACATTGGGGTACCTCAGACTGAGGTACAAAACCGCTT
>JAGWOX010000015.1 GCA_028877145.1 Acidobacteriota bacterium
AGCGCCACATCGAGCCAAGTGCCACGTTCCACAGTCGCAATGGGGACTGGCCGGAGCAGTGCGTTCGAGCAGTTATAATGTCTGGTTGCTGGGGATGGACCCGCCGGTTTGTCTACCCCGACTCCACTTGTATGAAGGAACAGCACAGCAGCGGTGTAAATGTGGTCGGCTCCGAGGCGCTGAGCCTGATCGCCGAGGTCGGGCAGGAGATCAACGCCTCGCTCGATCTGGATGAGGTGCTGGCGAAGATCGCCGCGTTCGTCAAGCGCGTGATCGATTACGAGATCTTCGCCATTTTGTTGGTCGACGAGACGCACAACGATCTCTATTTCCGTTTCGCGATCGGGCACCGGCCGGAGGTCGTGAAGAACTGGCGCGTGCCTTTGGGCCAGGGCATCACTGGCTCGGCCGCGGCCACGCGCAAGGCCATCCGCCTGGCCGACGTCAGCGCCGATCCCCGCTACATCAACGCGCTCGACAGCGTGCGCTCGGAGCTTGCGGTTCCACTGCTTTTCAAGGGCAAGTGCATCGGCGTGCTGGATATTCAGAGCAGCGAGCTGGACGCCTTCACCCGCGAGGAGCAGACGGTGCTCTTGCTGCTCGCTTCGCGCCTCGCCCTGGCGATCGAAAACGCGCGGCTGTTCGAACGCACGCGCCACCAGGCCGATACCCTCCTGCTGTTGCACGAAGTTGCCCGGCAAGCGAGCGAGCTGCTCGACACGCAGGAGGTGCTGCAGCGCGCGGCCGAGATGGTGAAGCGGGTGATCGATTACCAGATCCTCAGCATCCTGCTCTACGACGCCGATCAGAAAGTATTTCGCCATACGATCAGCGTGAAATTCGGTCAGAGCGTTCAGGAGCAGCTCGTGGTGCGCTGCGGGCAGGGAATTGTGGGCATCGCGGCCCAGGAGAGGCGCCCGATCGTCGTGCCCGACGTTCATGCGAACCCGCATTACATCGAGGTGAATGCGGAAACGCGCTCCGAGCTGGCCGTGCCGCTGGTGGTAAAGAACCGAGTGATCGGCGTGATCGATTTGCAGAGCCCGCAGCTCGATTACTTCACCGGCGATCACGCGCAGGCGCTTTCGATCCTGGCGGCGCATCTCGCCGTGGCGATCGAGAATGCGCGGCTGTACGAGCGCGTGTCGCGACACGAAGCTCGCATGGAACGCGAACTGCAGGCGGCGCGCGTGATTCAGAGCGCCTTGCTGCCGGATATTCCGCGCGAGGATTACGGCCTGGAGATCGCCACGCGCTACGTATCGGCCCGCGAACTCGGCGGCGACGTATACGATTTCCGGCGTTATGGCCCGCAGGAACTCGCCATCGCCGTCGGCGACGTCAGCGGCAAGGGCACGGCCGCGGCGCTGTACGGCTCGGCCGCGATCGGCATCCTCCGCAGCCTGGTTCCGGCGAAGCTTTCGCCGGCCGGCATGCTCAGCAAGTTGAACCACCTGCTGGGCGAGCGCCTCATCGAAGGCCGCTTCATGACGCTGTGCTTCGCCACCTGGCATCGCGGGCGACGACGGTTGCGCATCGCGAACGCCGGCCAGTCGCAACCGCTGCTGGTCCGCGATGGCCACGCCCGCCGGCTGCACCTGGTCGGCTTCCCGCTGGGCCTCGGCTTCGACGCGGAGCCCTACGAAGAGGAGTCGCTGGAACTGGCGCCGGGCGATCTGGTCGTCTTCTATTCCGACGGCATCGTCGAAACCATGAGGCCCGACGGGCAGGAATACGGTACCTTGCGTTTCGAGCATCTGCTGCGGGAAACCTGTCATTTGCCGGTCGAGGAGCTTGCAGACAGGATTCTGAAGGAAGTTGATCATTTCGCCAGCGGCGAGCCACCCGGTGACGACCGCACGCTGGTCATTTTGCGTGTGAAGGAGTGATGACCAGCCGCTTGCGCCCGCTCGATCCCACACGCTACACCCCGTTCTTCCGCTATCGCGACGGCCGGCTGCACGCAGAGGGCGTGGCGCTCGACCGCGTCGCCGCGCGCGTGGGCACGCCCGTCTACGTCTACAGCCGTGCGGCGATCGAATCCGCCTGGAAGCGCTTCGACCGCGCCTTCGCCTCCGCCCCGCACATGGTTTGCTATTCGGTGAAGGCGAATTCCAATCTGTCGATTCTTCGCATCCTCGGCCGGCTCGGCAGCGGATTCGACATCGTCTCGGCGGGAGAACTCGACCGGCTGCGGCGGGCCGGCGTGCCCGGGCGCCGGATTGTTTTCTCCGGCGTGGGAAAGACGCGCGAAGAGATTCGCGAAGCTCTCCGCGCGGGAATTCTTCTCTTCAACGTGGAATCGGAAGCGGAGCTGGAAGCGCTGGCCGAAGAGGCCGCGCGGCGCCGCGTCGTTGCGTCCGCCGCCCTGCGCGTCAATCCGGACGTCGGCGCCGGCGCGCATCCGCACATCGCCACGGGCCGTCGCGCGCACAAGTTCGGCGTCGACTGGAGCCGCGCCGCGGACGTTTATCGGGCCGGGCTCGGCATGCCGTCGATTCGCTGGCGCGGCGTCACCGCGCACATCGGCTCGCAAATATTGTCGCTCGATCCGTTCCGCCGGGCCCTGGCAAGGCTCGAGGCGCTCATCGCCCAGCTTCGCCGCATGGGCGTGAATATCGAGTATCTCGATTTCGGCGGCGGATTGGGTGTCCGTTACGGCGAGGAACAGCCGCCCGATTTCCGCGATTACGGCAAATTGGTGGCCGGAACCGCGCGCAAGCTCGGATGCCGCCTGCTGCTCGAGCCCGGCCGCGCGATTGTCGGCCCGGCGGGCGTGCTGCTCACCCAGGTCGTCTATAAGAAGGAAAATCGCGGGAAGAAATTCCTGGTGATCGACGCGGCGATGAACGATCTGATGCGTCCGGCGCTCTATGGCGCCGTGCATCCGGTGACGGCGGTGCGCCGCACTTCGTCGCGCGAGCGCTGGACTGTGGCGGATATCGTCGGCCCGGTTTGCGAGACCGGAGACAGTTTTCTCGCGGATTGGCCAATGCCCGACGTGGAATCCGGAGACCTGCTCGCCCTGTGGGGCGCCGGCGCCTACGGCTTCGCCCTCTCGTCGAACTACAATTCCCGCCGCCGCCCCGCGGAAGTGCTGGTCGAAGGGGAAAAATTCCGCACCATCCGCCGCCGCCAATCCTACGCCGACCTCATCCGCGGCGAATAAACGAGACAAGCCAGCAAATCGCGCACAGTCAAAAGCGCCCGCGCTGACTCCACTCCAAGCCGATCAGCAAGGTTGCTGGGGCTCTTGACGGTGGGCGGCCTATTGCACCGAGTCTCGTTTTCTTACATCGACCCACCCTTCGGGCAGACGGCGCCCGAAGAGTGGGGCACCCGGAAAGGCTCGCGGGAGTTTGGCTTCTCACCAATCGCGAGCGGGGGAGAAAACTCTCACTGTTCTCCCCACCGCAGCTTGTTCCGCAACACTTCGAAGTAGGTTCTCTGCGGAGGCCGAACCAGGCGCAGGTGCTTTGCCGATTTCCTCACCCTGACCGAATCGTGATGCCGCAATTCCGCCGCGATCTGGCCGTCGACAGTCAAATAGGCAGGCTCGTCGCCGCCGGTGAACTGGGCGGCGAGGCGCGCGGTATGCGGGAGAACGAGCGGGCGATTGGTGAGCATGTGCGGGCAGATGGGCGTGACGACGAATGCCTCGATCAGCGGCGAGACGATCGGGCCTCCCGCGGAAAGCGAATACGCGGTCGAGCCGGTGGGTGTCGAGAAGATGATGCCGTCCGCGCGGAAGCTGCAGACGAAGACGTCGTCGACGAGCAGCTCGAAATCGATCATGTGCGCGGGCAGGCCCTTGGTGAGCACGGCGTCGTTCAGGCCGCGCCGACGCTCGATCGGGCGACCGTCGCGCGAGACCTCGACCTCGAGCATCATGTGTTTCCACGTCTCGCTCTCACCCGCGAGCACCTGCTCGAGCGTCGGATAGAGTTCTCCGAGGGCTACGGTGGCGAGGAATCCGAGGTTGCCGAAATTCACCGGCAGGATCGGCACGTCGCGCTCGGAAGCGGCATGGGCCGCGGTCAAAAGCGTGCCGTCGCCGCCGAGCACGACGAGCAACTCGATCCGCGCCATCAGTTCTTCCTGCGTGAGGCCGGGCGCGTCGCCGCCGGCGAATTCGGCGGCGAAGCGCTCGCAGAACACTTCGATCCCCTGTCCGCGCAGCCAGCGGATCAACTCCGGCATCTTCGCACCGATTCGCTCCCGATGCGGCTTTGCGAATATCCCGACTGAACGGATCATCCGTCCTCCCGGCACGTTCCCAAGCTGGGCGCCATTGTACTTCACCTCGATGCGGAGTCGCGGCTCATCCGGCGGGTTTGCGGGCGTGCAGGAAATACTCCTGATTGCCCTCGGCGCCAGTGATGCGGCTTGGATGGACGCCAAGAATCTCGAGACCCAGCGCTTCGGCGGCTGCGCGCACCTTCTCGACGGCGCGCTCACGCAGCGCCGGATCGCGCACGATTCCGCCGCGGCCCACCTCGCCGCGCTCCAGCTCGAATTGCGGTTTTACAAGGATCAGGAAATCGGCGCCCGGCTTCGCCAACGGCACGAGTGCGGGCAACGCCTTGGTCACCGAGATGAAGGAGAGGTCAACCGTGACGAGATCGACCGGCTCGCCGATATCCTGCGGGCGCAGCTCGCGGGCATTGCGGCCGACGGGCGTGACGCGCTCATCGCGCCGCAGTTTCCAATCAAGCTGCTCCGGCGTGACATCGACGGCCCAAACGTGGCGCGCGCCGCGCTGGAGCAGGCAATCCGTGAATCCGCCCGTAGAGGAGCCGGCGTCGAGCGCCGCGCGGCCTTCGACACTGATCCCCGTGTCATCGAGAACTCCTTCGAGTTTCAGGCCGCCGCGGCTCGCGTATTTCAATCCTTCGCCGGCGATTTCGACACGCGCGTCGGTTTTGATCATCGTGCCGGCCTTGTCCACGCGCTGCCCGTCCACGCGCGCCGCGCCGGCAAGAATCAGCGCCTGCGCGCGCTGCCGCGTCCCGGCCAGACCAAGCTCGACAAGAAGTTGATCGAGGCGTTTGCGACCGGGCTTGGAGTGCGCGTTCATGAAAAGTTCGCGGGGGAGAGTGTCCCACCCGCGTTTCTCTTTCTCATGGTAGCGGGTCCGGAAGACGGCATCCCAACGGGGTCTTCGTGGACTACTTTGTCTTGACGCTTTCGGGGTCCTTCGCTTCGCTCAGGACGACAGGCAATCTCGCGCGGGCGTGAGAAGCCCGCTAGGCGCGGCGCGCCGTGAGGAACTGCGCCAGCTCACGAATACGCTCCGCGCGCGCACGGTAGGGCGCCAGCTCCGCCATGGCTTCGGCGCACAGCCGGTCGGCGGTTTCGTGCGATTTTTCGAGGCCATAGAGCGCCGGGTAAGTGGCCTTCTGTTGCTTCTGGTCTTTCCCCGCGGTCTTTCCCAGGGCGGCCGAGGATTCCTCGACGTCGAGAATGTCGTCGACCACCTGGAACGCCCAGCCGATTTTTTCGCCGAAGCGCCGGATGCGGGCGATATCGTCTTCCGAGGCGCTGCCCGCAAGCGCGCCTGCCGTGGCCGAAGCGCGAATCAGCGCCGCTGTTTTCGAGCGGTGAATGTATTCGAGCGTGGCCGCATCCACCGGTTTGCCTTCGGCCTCGACGTCGGCCACCTGCCCGCCCACCATCCCGTTCACCGTTCCCGCGCCGGTGGAGATTTCCCGGATCACGCGCACGAGCCGCTCGGCGGGGATGGGCGCTTTCGAGAGCGTTACGAAGGCGAGCGTCAGCAGCCCGTCGCCGGCGAGGATCGCCATCGCCTCGCCGAACTGTTTGTGGCAGGTGGGCTTTCCGCGGCGCAAATCGTCGTTATCGAGCGCGGGCAGATCGTCGTGGATCAGCGAATAGGTGTGGATGAATTCGAGCGCGCAGCCGACCTCGATGGCGGCGCGGCGATCGGACTCGAACAGGCCGGCCGTTTCGACGCACAGCGCCGGCCGGATGCGCTTGCCGCCGGCCATCACGCTGTAACGCATGGCACGATGGATCGTCGCGGGCATCGTGGCTTCGGGAGGCAGCAGGCGGTCGAGCGCCTGGTCAACTTCGATGCGGTCTTCCTCGAGGAAAGGGGGCAGTTTCATGGACGCGGGCGCTCTGCGGGCCGGTTCAGGATGACTCCTCCGTCTCGAACGGTTCGGCGACGAATTTGCCGTCGGCCTTCTTCATCAGGATTTCGACGCGCGCCTCGGCTTCCTCGAGCTGCTTCTGACATTCGCGGGAAAGCTTCACGCCTTCTTCGAACAGTTTCATCGCGTCGTCGAGCGAAAGATCCGGGCTCTCGAGCCGCTTCACCACCTGTTCGAGGCGGTTGAGGGAGCGCTCGAAATCCACTTTCGTTTCTTTTTCCGGGTTGCTCTTTGCCGGTTGGGTCATCGCTCACCTCTGCGGGCACGTTGCAACGCGCCTTTGCGGGCCTTCGTTTGGCAGCCGGGGCAGTAATATGTCGACCTGCCGCCTTGGGCGATGCGCTCGATTGCGGTTCCGCAGCGCGGGCATCGCTTTCCCTCACGATCGTAGACGCGAATCGCGCGGTCACCGCCCTCGAACCACCAATCCGGATCGCGGAAGTTCGGCGCGGGATCGAGGCAGGATTCTATCGCACGCCGCACGACCCCAACAACCGTCCCGGCCAGCCGCCGCGTTTCCGCTTCGGTCAGCCGGTCGGCTCGCCGGCGCGGATCGATTCGCGCGCGCCACAGCGATTCGCTCGTCCAGATGTTCCCGAGCCCGGCGATCTTTCCCTGGTCCATCAGAACCAGTTTCACCGCTCGCCGGCTTTCGCGCAAAATCTCCCCCAACCTCTCCGGCGTGAATTCGGCCGACATTGGGTCAACGCCCATCCTCGCGAGACCGGGGATATCCTCCGGGCGATCGAGCCAGTAAACCCGTCCGAGATGCCGCCGGTCGACAAAACCCAGCGTGCCCTGCGCGAAATCGAGCGCGACATCGACGTGTTTGGGCGCGTGCCGGCGCTCGTACCAGAGCAATTGCCCGCTGAGGCGGAAATGAAGAGCGAGCCAGCCGCGATCGAGCGCCAGCAGCAGATACTTGCCGCGCCGCTCGACGGAAACGACCGTGCGTCCCTTCGCCTCAAGGACCGCTCGCGCGCGGCCTTTGGTGACGACGGGATGGATCACGCGGCAGCCCAATATCCGGCGCCCTTCGACGAGCGGTTGCAGGGTCCGCGCCATGGCTTCGATTTCAGGCAGCTCTGGCATAGCAAGAGTGTACGGGGCTGGCTTTCCTGGCGGAAAGCTGGGTCTTCAGAGGCGAGGCCGGGCCTTCCGTGCTCCGTGGCCCTCCGTGCCCCCTCGGCGGAAACCCGCGTAATGTTCTAACGACTGGGCGCCGCTTCCAATATCAATTCGTGTTTCCGCGCCTTGGTTTCCGCCTCGGGGCTGAACGAGGCGTGGATGCCGTGTCCGGAAACCCAGCGTGCGAATTCGTTGCGGTAGTACGGACTGCCGTACTGCCCGGATTCGCCGGGCGTCAATTCCATCAAGGAATTGTCGAAATTGCCGAGGTCCGCGACGAAACGCATCGCAGGCCCGAATCCACCGCGCGTGGCGTTGATGGTGTAAGAAGAGCCGTCGTGGCCCACCGGCCCGACGTTCAGCAGCCAGCGCAGCGGCCCGCGCAGCGCCAGCGGGTGCTGCAGTTCGAGGCTGTTGACGCGGCCCCAGCGCCAATCGTCTTCGCGCGGTCCCCACACCTGGCGCATCCGCGCGACGCTCTGATCCGCCGCGGCGGCGAGGAGTTGGCCGTAGTCCGCGTAGCCGTGCGGGAGCCATTCCCCGGGCCGTTTGCGCAGCACGTTGTTCACGAACACGACATTGCGCCACCAGTCGTACTTGTTCGTCTGGTCGCCCAGATACGGCTTGAGCATATCTTCGAGCAGCGCCCGCCGCGCGTAATGCAGGAATGATGTTTCCACCGAATCGGCGACCGCGCGCCCGTCCCATCCTTTCAGCCGAAGCACCAGTTGCCGCGCTTCGCGGTCGGAAGGTGGATGCTTGGCGGCAGCCGCGAGCATCTGCTGCGCAAGAAAGCGATCGGGCAGACTGACGACGTCCGACTGAATGGCGTCGAAATCGGAGGGTTGAAGATCCTTGCGCCCCTGGAGCAGCTGGTAAATCCGGGCGGTGCGATACGGCGGCGCCCAGCGATCAGTGAACCAATACTTATAGCCGGGGCCCACGATGCGGCCGTTCGCGGTAGCGATGATTCCGCCGGGCGGATTGAAAAGTTGCGGCAGCTGATCGAAAGGAATGTGCCCGGTCCAGCCGTAGGCGCCGGTATCGCCCGGCACAGGAACAGTTCCGTCGCCTTTCTTGCGAATCGATATGCGGCCGGCGACGACGAAGCCGATGTTGCCGTCGACGTCCGCGTAGACGGTGTTCTGCGCCGGTCCGCGGATTTCCCGCATGACGTCCAGAAATTGCGGCCAGTTTTGCGCCCGGCCGATCAGCGGAAACGCGAATCCCATGCCGCCGGGCTCGAGCGCCGTCCACTCGAGCGCATAGCCCGTATTGCCCTCGCGGTAGACCACCGGGCCATGGCGAGTGACGTCGACGTCCACGGTGACCGGGTGATGGCCGTGGACGGGAATCGTCTCGTGCCGCACCGTCGCGTCCACCCATTTGCCGTTGTATCGATATTCATGCGGGCTATTGGGATTGAACGTCTCCACATAGAGGTCCTGCACGTCGGCCAGGTCGTCGGTGAAGCCCCAGGCGATGTGGTCGTTGTGCCCGATGATCACGAGCGGCACGCCGGGGATCGAGAAACCTTCGACGTTCCAGCCGGGCGCGGTGAGGTGGTCGATGTACCAGATGCAAGGGACGCTCAGTGGCAGGTGGGTGTCGTTGGCGAGCAGCGGCTTGCCGGATGCGGTGAGGCTGCCGGAAACAACGAAATTGTTGCTCCCAAGCACCGCCCCGATCTGCGAAGGCAGAGCGCCGAGCAGCGCCTGCGCATCGAGCCACGCGGAGCGTCTTCCGCTGCCCGGCTTCAGACCAGTGGGAAAGAAGGAGAGTTCCGCTGGAGCATTGGCTTGACTGTTTGCACCGGGCGCCAGGTTCGCCTCCGCGGGCAGGGAAGCGGGTGGAGTCGTCGCGCCTGCCAGAATGTGATCGTAGGGAGAATCGACGGCGAAGAGTTCCTTGGCGCGCTTCGGTCCCACCCGACTCGTTACCCACGCCCGATCCAACTCCTCTTTCCATGTGGACGTGAGCATCTCGTACATGTAGCCGGTGACGAGCATGGTGTCGGTGGCCGTCCAGGGGCGGGGCCGATAGCGCATGAGGCGGAACTCGAGCGGGAGATTCCACCGATGGGTTTCGATGTAGAGATTCACGCCGCGGGCGTAATCGTCGATGATGGCCCGATTGTCGGGACTGAGCGCCTCTGCCGCGGCCCGTGCCGCTTCGCCCAGGCCCAGCGCCCGCCGTTCACGGTCTTGCGCAAGCGCAACAGGCCCAAAGATTTCCGCCAGGTCGCCGGCTGCCGCGCGTCGCAGCAAATCCATCTGCCAAAGGCGGTCGGAGGCGGTTACGTAGCCTTGGGCGACCAGCATGTCGTGGACCGAGGAGGCGCGGATCCACGGCACACCCCAGCGGTCGCGATCCACCACCGTGGCGGCCTTCAGACCCGCGAGCGGCATCTCGCCATCCAGTTTGGCGAGTGGGCGGCGCACCAACCACCACCAGCTCCCCACAAGGAGCCCGGCGACAATGGCCAATCCCAGTCCGAGCCGGCCTGGCCACCGGCGTTGTGTTCCCGTCTCTCCCAAGGTCGGCTGACTTTAGCCTAGCTTCGCGGTTCCCGCAACCGGGCTGGGCTTGGAGCCCGGGCGCGTCCAGAAGGCTTGCAGGAGGGGACGCAGGGGTGGAAGCCGGGGCGGGCGAAGGGTACAATCTGGCTGTGATTCCGGCCCGTACGGGCCGGGACACGTCGCCCTATGTTGGTCCTTAGACTCTTAGTCGTTCTCCTCTTGATAGCCCTGAACGCTTTTTTCGCGGCGACGGAGTTTTCCCTCGTTGCCGTCCGCCCCACCCGTATCCGCCTGCTCGTTGACCAGGGCAGCTCCCGGGCCAAGATCGTCGCCGAACTGCTTTCCGAACTGAGCCGGGTGATTTCCGGGGTGCAGGTGGGGGTGACGCTGGCGAGCCTGGCGCTGGGCTTCATCGGCGTGGTGACGCTCTCTTCGGTCATCTTTCCAGTTTTCAAATGGTTGCCGGGCGCCTGGGGTTTCGCGACGGCGAACACTGCTGCGCTGGTGCTGGGTTTCCTGCTGCTCACGACCCTGCAGATCGTGCTTGGGGAACTGGTGCCCAAGTCGATCGGGTTGGCCCGCGCGGAGCGCGTCGCCCTGACCGTGGCGCGGCCGTTCCGATGGTTTCTGAAGACCTGCAGCTGGGCGATCACGTCGCTCGACGGCTTTTCGGGGCGCGTCGTCCGCGTCCTGGGTCTTGGCCGGCCGCTGCCGCACGGCCTGGTGCGAACGGCCGAGGAACTCCAGGTGCTGATCCAGCAGGCGGGTGAGCGCGGAATCCTGCCGGCGCGCGAGGAGCGGTTCATCAAGGGCGCGATGGAGTTGAACCAGGTGGAAGTGCGTGCGGTGATGGTGCCGCGGCCGGACGTCCACGCGCTGCCGTTGACGGCCACGCTCGAGGACGTGATTCACCTGTTCGCGAAAACGCAACGTTCGCGCGTGCCGGTCTATCAGGGCTCGCTCGACCACGTGCTCGGATTCGTCCACGTGAAGGACCTCATCTGGGTGCTCGCCGAGCGCACGCGCGCCCTCGAATCCGGGCGCAAACCGGTGGAATTCGATCTGCGGCAGATGTTGCGCGAAGTGCTCATCGTGCCGGAATCGAAATCTTCGGCCGAGCTGCTGTTCGAGTTTCGCGCGAAACGCGCGGGCCTGGCGATGGTGGTCGACGAGTTCGGCAGCATTCAGGGCCTCGTGACCCTCGAGGACATCCTCGAGCAGATGGTCGGCGAGATTCACGACGAGTTCGATATCGAGCGCCGGCCGCTGAAGCTCGCCGACGGCGCGATGGTTTTCGATGGCGCCGTGAACGTTCGCGACCTTTCCAGCCAGTACAACATCGTCCTTCCCGAGGACACCGCCTACGAAACGCTCGGCGGGTTCGTGCTCAGCCAGCTCGGTTTCCTGCCGCGTGGCGGCGAGAGCTTCGAATCCGACGGTTACCGCTTCACCGTGCTCGAAATGAACCGGCGCCGCGTGGCGCGCGTGAAGATCACGCCGATCCGCCAGGTCCCGGCCGTCAAGGCCCGGGCCGCCGAATGACGCGCCGGCTGCTTCGCCGCCTGCTCTGGGCGCTTCCTGCCTTGTGGTTGATCTTCACGATGGTGTTCCTGTTGATCCACATCGTGCCGGGCGATCCCGTGGTGCAGATGCTCGGCGAGGGCGCGAGCGCGCAGGACATCCAGCAATTGCGCCATTCGCTCGGGCTCGACCTGCCGCTCGACGTGCAATACGTGCATTATCTCGACGGCGTCGTGCATGGCGACCTCGGCACTTCGCTGCGTTATCGGGAGCCGGTGCTGAAGATCGTCCTCGACCGCTATCCGGCGACGCTCGAATTGGCCTTCGTCGCCCTCATTGTCTGCATCGCGCTCGCCGTGCCCGCCGGAGTGATCGCCGCGGCGCGGCAGGGACGCGCGGCCGATCATGCGATCGGCGTCGTGTCTTTATTGGGGCTTTCGATGCCGAACTTCGCGCTGGGCCCGCTGCTGATTTTATTGTTCTCGATCGAGATCGGCTGGCTACCGGTTTCCGGGCGGGGCGGATGGCAGCATTTAGTGTTGCCGGCGGTGACGCTGGGCGCGGCGCTCGCCGCGATTCTCACGCGCATGGTGCGCTCGGCCATGCTCGAGGAGCTTTTCTCGGATTACGTCCGCACGGCGCGCGCCAAGGGCCTTTCCGAGCGCCGCGTGCTGCTGCGCCACGCCCTCCCGAACGCGCTTTTCCCCATAGTGACGATCATCGGCCTGCAATTCGGCACGCTGCTCGCCGGAACGATCGTCACCGAGATGATTTTTTCCTGGCCGGGAATCGGGCGTCTGGCCGTCAGCGCCATCGAGGCCCGCGATTATCCGCTGTTGCAGGGATGCATTCTGGTGATCGCCGTTTCCTACGTGCTGGTGAATCTGCTCACCGACGTTGTCTACGCGCTTGTCGATCCGCGGGTGAGGTTCTCGTGAAATTGGTGCGCGAATTCGTCAGGCACAGCCGGCTGGGCCGCGTTGGGCTGGGGCTCAGCGTGCTGCTGATTCTCGTCGCGCTCGCCGCGCCATGGCTCGCGCCTTACAATCCAGCGGCGCAGAACCTGCCGCAGCGCCTCGAGCCGCCCAGCCGGGCGCACTGGTTTGGCACAGATCAACTCGGCCGCGATGTTCTTTCGCGCGTGCTGTACGGCGCGCGCGTTTCGGTGACGGTTGGCGTTTCTGTGGTATTCGGCGCGGGAGTGGTCGGATTGCTCATTGGCGCGACGGCGGGATTCCTGGGCGGCTGGGTCGATCTGCTCGTGAACGTCATCCTGATCAACGCGTTTCTCGCGTTTCCCGGCATCCTGCTGGCCATTGCGTTCGCGGCGTTTCTGGGGCCCGGCCTCGATAACGTGGTTGTCGCGCTCGTCATCACCGGCTGGGCGGGCTACGCGCGGCTAGCGCGGGCGCAGGCGCTGAAGGTGAGGGAACTCGACTACGTCGCCGCGGCGCGCACGCTAGGCGCCTCCGACATTTGGATTTTCTTCCGCCACATCCTGCCCAACATCCTGCAGCCGGTTCTCGTGCAGGCAATGATCGGCATGGCGAGCGCGATTCTGGCCGAATCGACTCTGAGTTTCCTCGGCCTCGGCGTGCTCGCGCCCACAGCAAGCTGGGGCGCGATGCTCAACGACGCCCGCAGCCACCTTTTCGACGCTCCCTACCTGGTTGTGTTTCCAGCGCTCGGGCTGATGTGGGCGGTGATGGCGTTTAATCTGCTGGGCGACGGATTGCGCGACTGGCTCGATCCCCGCACCCGTTCCCAGCTCATCGCGATGTACCTTGCCCGTTAACTCGAATGGACTCGTATCCCCGGAACTTCCAGGTGGCTGCAGTCGTAAAGTAGATGTGACGATGGCACCGACGATCGAACTGAGCGGGCTCGAGGTTCAACTGGGCGGGCGCAAGATTCTGCACGGGCTGAGTGGGGCGCTGAAGTCGCGCGCCATCGGGCTGCTGGGGCCGAATGGAGCCGGCAAATCAACGCTGATTCTCACCCTGCTGGGTTTCCACCGGCCGGCGAGCGGCACTGCCCGCGTCCTCGGTCTCGACATCCGGTCCGACGCCACGCGGCTGCGGTCGCTGGTCGGCTACATGCCGGAAAACGACGCCTTCATCGCGCGGATGCCCGGCATTCACTTCGTCCGCTACATGGCGGAAATCTCGGGGCTGCCGCCCGACCTGGCGCTCGAGCGCGCCCATCAGGCGTTCGTCTACGTCGGGCTGGGCGAGGCGCGGTATCGCACCCTGGGCACCTATTCGCTCGGAATGAAGCAACTGGCGAAGCTGGCGCAGGCGATCGCGCACGGCCCGCGGCTGCTGATCCTCGACGAGCCGACGAACGGCCTCGACCCGCCGGGCCGCAAGCGGCTGATCGGGCTGATTCGCGAAATCCAACAAGCGCCGGACACGCACCTGCTGCTTTCCTCGCACCTCTTGCACGACGTCGAGGAGACCTGCGACGAGGTGCTGATCCTGCGCGACGGCCGCATCGCCGCCGTATGTAATCTGGAAGAGGAACGCAAGGCCGACCGGCGATTTCTGGAAATGGAAGCGGCGGGAGCCGAATCCGCATTCCCGGCTGCGCTCGAGGCGCTGGGCTGCGAGTGCTCCGTGTCCGGTGATAACCGGTTCAGGGTGGTGATGCCGAAGGGCGTCGAGATTCGCGACGTCTACCGCGTGGCCGGCGACCATGGCGTCCGCATCGAGCGCCTGAATCACCGCCGCGATTCGCTGGAAGACATTTTCCTGAACGCCATGCAGCAGGCGGGAGCTCCCAATGGCCGTCTATAAGCGCGCCTACGAGCCCTATCGGGGACCGCTCGAAAAGCGGTGGTCGCGCTGTCTGGTGCTGACGCGCTACGCGCTGCGGGACCTCTTTGCGTCGCGCTTCTTCCTGGGCGCCTTCATTTTCTGCCTGATCCCCGTGCTGCTGTTTGGCGGATACGTCTTCGTCGCGAATAGCGAGGTGGTGCAAACGGTGTTTTCCCTGGTCTCGCGCACGGTCAACCTCCAGGTGGAAACGCGCTTTTTCGCGATTTTCCTGGATATCCAGGCCTCGCTCGTTTTCCTGCTCACATGCTGGGCCGGTCCCACTCTCGTCGCGGGCGACCTGACGAATGGGGCGCTGCCGCTCTTTTTGAGCCGGCCGTTCAGCCGGTCCGAATACGTTGTCGGCAAATTCGCGGTGCTGGGAATTCTGCTCTCGTGTCTCACGTGGGTTCCGGCGCTCCTGCTGCTCTTCCTCGAAGCGGGCTTGAGCCCGAAGAACTGGCTGGGAGCGCATCTGTGGATGATCTGGCCGATGGTCTGGCTTTCGGTGGTCTGGATCGCGCTGCTTTCGCTGGTGGCTCTCGCCACCTCCGCCTGGGTGAAGTGGCGCATCGTCGCGATCGGCGTGATCTTCGGGCTTTTCGTATTTCCCGCCGGTCTCGGCGTCGTCATGGACGCCGTTCTCGGAACAAACTGGGGCCACCTGTTGGACCTCCCGTACCTTTTCGGCGAACTCCTTTTCGCCGGTCTCCATACCCATCCCTTGCGCGGCGGGCAAGATCTCGTTCCGCACCCGGCGGCGTGGGCGATGCTATTCGCGGCTTCCGCGGTGTCGCTATGGCTGCTGCACGTGCGCCTGCGTGCGTTTGACGTGGTGCGCGGATGACGCCGGCGAACAACAGCGTTGTTTTCGATAACGTCTCGAAGTTCTACGGCGAGATTCTTGGCGTGAATCGTGTCAGCTTCTCGCTGGAGCCGGGCATCACCTCGCTGGTCGGCCCCAACGGCTCGGGCAAAACCACGCTGATGAACCTGATGACCGGATTGATCCAGCCGACCACGGGAACGATCCTCGTGCGCGGCCTCTCGCCCGGCGATCCGCGAAACCTGTTTCGCGAAGTCGGCTATTGCACGCAATTCGATTCGTTTCCCCGGGGAGTGACCGGGTACGAATTCATCTATTGGCCGCTGCGCCTGGCAGGTATCGCGCACGAAGACGCGGACGAGTTGACCGCCGAGACGATCGAGCGCGTGGGGATGCAGGACGCCGCGCATCGGCGCGTGGCCGGCTACAGCAAAGGGATGCGCCAGCGAATACGCCTGGCGCAGGCGATCGCGCATCGGCCATCGGTGCTGGTTCTCGACGAGCCGCTGAACGGGCTGGATCCGATGGCGCGGGCCGAAACGCTGGCCTTGTTCCGGGAACTCGGAGGGCAGGGCCTGCACTTGGTCATTTCGAGCCATATTCTCGAAGAAGTGGATCGCATCTCCGATCGCGTGGTGCTGATGAGCAGCGGCTACGTTGTGGCCGAGGGCAGGATTCACGAAGTGCGGCGCGAGGTGCGCGATCAACCCATCCAGATCCTGGTGCGTTGTTCGAATGCGAACCGGCTGGCCGCGGAAGCGTTTTCGACCGACGGGATCGTCGAGGCGAAGCTGCAGAAGGACGGCGGCGGCGTTCTGGTGCGCACCACCGACGCGGAGAATTTCTACCTGCTGCTGAACCGCATCGTTGCCGAGGGAATCGTCGAGGTCGACGCCGTGGCGCCTGCCGACGACGATGTGGATTCGATCTATCAGTATCTGATCGGATCGGACGGGAACCTGACATGAAGCCCGGAGAAATGGCGACGCGCAAGCAATCAGGCGCCGGCGAGCCGGCCTGGCGGCTGTGGGCGCGGCAAATCGGCATTCTGGTGCGGCAGGAGTTGCACGGCAGCCTGTTCACTCGCCGGCGCCTGTGGGTGTACCTGATGGCTTTCGCGCCGGTTCTGATCGTGGCCATCCATTGGGTTATGAGTTCTTCGCAGCCGGCCGACCCGGACATGATGGAGCAGAACACGCAGGTTTTCGCGGGGATCATGGAGTTCTACTACGTTCGGCTGGCGCTGTTTTTCGCTTGCATGAGCGTTTTCACCTGGCTTTTCCGCGGAGAGATGGTCGAGCGCACGCTGCACTATCCCTTCCTCACCGCGGTGAGAAGGGAAGTGCTGGTCATCGGGAAATTTCTGGGCGGCGCGGCGGTGGTGATCTGCGTTTTCGAAACGGCCGTGCTCGCCTGTTTCTATTTTCTCTACAGCCGGTTTGGCTCGGCTGGCTCGGCGTATGTATTTCACGGGGATGGCTTGAAGCAGCTTGGCGCTTACCTTTTGATTGTTGCGCTCGGCACGCTGGGTTACGGCTCGGTTTTTCTCGGATTGAGCCTCGTGCTCAGAAATCCGATTGTCGCGGGCGCGCTGTTTTTCGGTTGGGAAGCGGCGACGCCCGTGATGCCCGGCTGGCTGCAGATGCTGAGCGTGACGTTTTATCTCAAGCACCTGTTCCCGGTCAGCCTTCCCGGCACGCGCTCGGTCGTGCTGGCGCTGCTCACCGTGACTACCCAATCGATTTCGACGTACACCGCCGTCGCGGGATTGCTGTGCTTCACCGCCGCCGTGCTGGCCTTTGCCTGTTACAAAATCCGCAAGACCGAAATCACTTACACAAGCGATTAGGTCGGATAACTCACAAAGAGCCCGCGCGAAAATCGAGCAGGGTTGTGTAGCGGCGGGCTTCAGCCCAGCATCTGTTTTCCGCCACGCAGCAAGATGCCGCCCTGAAGGGCGGCGCTACAAAGGCTTCGAACGGCCACACGTCCACCCGATTATCCAGTTGTTTGCGAGAAATCCCAGCCAGGGTGAAGTTCGGGCGCGCCCTTTCAGGAAAATTCGACCACGAACGGGGAGCCGGCAGCCGCGCCGGTGATGGCCGCAGCGCTGGCGCGGTTTGTGACGATTTCAAAATAGCCGCTCGAACCGACGAGCAGGCACGGCTCGCCAGGCGCGGCTTCGCTGAAAGTCGTCACCATGCGGTTGATTTCGCCGACGCCGGTTTTCATGTGGAAGCGGGCGCCGGCAGCGAGCCGGGGCGCATCTTCCGGCCGCAGATTCGTGAGCAGGTTGCCGAAATGATCGGCGCGCAGGATCACGCCGTGAATTGTGGAAGCTGAAATTTCCGGCTTCGGCAGGGCGAAACGTTCGTAGTCGGTGACTTCCGGGCCGAAGCTTTCCGGCTGCCCGCTGCGGGCCAGCCATGCGGCCGACGGAGCGAAAACGTCGCGCCCGTGAAACGTGCGGCTGACGGGATGGACGAAATACTTTTCGGCGGTGACGTGCCAGGCGCGAACTTCGGTTTCGCGATCGAAAACCAGCGAGAGGATGCCGTTATCGGGCGCGATGAAATATTGCCCGCCTGCGCTTACGAGCAACGGCCGCCGCGCAGTGCCGACGCCGGGATCGACCACGATGACGTGGATCGTCCCGGCGGGCCAATAGCGGTAGCTGCTGGCAATGGTCAGGGCTCCGCCAAACACGTCGTATGGCGTCACGTGATGCGTGATGTCGTGAATGCGCGCTTCGGGGAGAATCGACGCGATCACGCCCTTCAGCGCGCCCACGAAATAGTCGCTGCTCCCGAAATCCGTCGTGAGCGTGATCGAGGGAGCGCTCAATGCTTATCCTCGTTCTTCGGCATCGGAGGAGGCGGATAGAGCTTGCGCAGGTGATTGGCGAGGTCCTTCAACTGGTCGTCGGAGGCCTTCTTGAGTTTCGTCAGCGCGAACATGTAGGCATCGACGACGGGGACATTGATGTCGCCGGGCATCAGGTAGAAATTGTCGATCTGCAAAACCAGCTGATCGAAGGTGAACCCGCCGACGGTGAGCCGCGTGGCGGTCTTCGTTATCTCCTGCTGCGATTCCTTTGGCACGGCCTTCCAGTTTTCACGGACCGACAGGATGATTCCCTGTTCGAGGCCGGCCACCATGGCGACTTTGGCGTCGTCGTTGAGCGACATCCACGCCCGGCCGTTCGTCCAGCGGTACGCGGTATCGCCGACCTTGCCTTGCGTCTGCATATCGTTCGAGGCCGGGTTGAGCGCCTGCACCTCCTGCGCCGCCGCGGGCATCGGGCCGCCAAGCGCGGCAAGAGAGACGCATCCCGCCAGCAAGGCGGGCATTACGAAACGCCGGAATTTCATCTGTGCCTCCCCGTTCACGGTCAGAAACCTTCGTCGATCAAACGCTCCATCGTTAGACGCGATACCCGCGCCTCCGAGCCGCCCTCCAGCAAGCGTTCGAGGTAACGCGCCAGCACATCGGCCTCGACGTTCACCGGATCGCCTTCCGCCCTCTCCCGCAGATTCGTATGCGCGAACGTATACGGGATCACGGCAAATTCCGCAAGCCCGCCTTCGCATCCGGCGATCGTCAGGCTGATGCCGTCGATGGCGAGCGAGCCCTTCATAGCCAGGTAGCGCTCCAGCTCCGCTCCGACACGCACACCCAGCCATCCATTTTCTCCCTCGCGGTTCAGCCGCTCAATCCGTCCGATGCCGTCGACGTGTCCCAAGACGAAATGACCGCCCAGCTCCGCGCCGGCCGTGAGCGGGCGTTCGAGGTTCACCAGCGAGCCGGTTTCGAGCCGGCCGAAGGTGGTTCGGCGAACGGTTTCGGGCGAAAGATCGGCGGCGAAGCCCTCGCTCGACGCCTCGACAACGGTGAGGCAACAGCCGTTCACCGCGATGCTCGCCCCGGCCGCGAGCGGGCTCGGCGCGCCTGGCGCGGAGGATTCAAAGCCGATTTCGATCCGGCCGCCGGCCGCCAGGCGTTCAAGGCGCCTGATCCTGCCAAGCGACTCAATGATCCCGGTAAACATCGCGCAGATATCCCTCCACCAAGAGATCGGGTCCGGACCGTCCCACCTCGACTCGCGTGAGGGAGGCGAGCGGATTCACAAGGCCGGAGGCGGCGCGCGCCAGCGGGACCGTCTCACGGCCCAGAACACGCGGAGCGTAAAACAGAGTCAGCTTGTCGACAAGTCCGCGTTCGAGCAGCGCCCCGTTAATTCTCGCTCCGGCCTCGACGAGGACGCTCAGGATTCCCTGCCGGCCGAGTTCGGCGAGCACGACGGCGGGATCGATGTGACCGTTGCGTCCGGCAACGCGCATCACGCGCACACCGCGCTCGGCCAGGCGACGGGCGGCGGGGCTCTCCGGAGAGCGCAACGTGAAGACGAGAACGTCGTCCTGTGCCGTGCGCGCGATTTGCGATTCGAGAGGCAGCCGAAGCCGCGAATCGAGCACGACGCGCAGCAATCGCCGGCGCCGCGGCAGGCCGCTGCGATCGGTGAGCAGGGGGTCGTCGGCGAGGATCGTGCCGATGCCGGTGAGGACGGCGTCGGAGGCGTGGCGCAATTGTTGCACGCGGGCACGGGAAATCTCCGAGCTGATCCATCGTTGCTGGGGCCGCTCGCGCGGCTTTTCGCCGGGCTCGGCGAGCGAAAGCTGGCCGTCGAGCGTGGCCGCGGCTTTCAACGTGAGAAACGGGCGGTGGCCGCGAATCCACATGGCGAATGCCTCATTCAGCCGCAGCGCTTCCTCCGCGCCCGGCCCGACGACCACTTCCACGCCCGCGCGCCGCAGGCGCCGGAAGCCCTTGCCGGAAACCAGAGGATTGGGATCGCTCATAGACGCGACGACGCGGCGGATGCCGGCGGCGATGATGGCCTCGGTGCAAGGTCCGGTACGGCCGGCGTGGCAACACGGCTCCAGATTGAGGTACAGCGTCGAGCCGCGCGCGCGGCTTCCGGCCTTTTCGATGGCGAGAATTTCGGCGTGGCGCAGGCCCTCGTAGGTGTGGAACCCTTCGCCAATCACGCGGCCGTCGCGAACCAATACCGCGCCGACCATCGGATTCGGATGCGCGAGCGCTTCGCCGCGGCGGGCCAGCGCGAGCGCTTTCTCGATCCAGCGCTCGTCGGACGGCTTGGCGGGCTTCATTGGCAAGCTCAATCGAACAGCGAATCGACGAAGGTGGTGGCGTCGAAGGGGACCAGGTCTTCGGCCTGCTCACCCGTGCCGACGTAGCGGACGGGAAGGCCGAGTTCGTGGGCGATGGCGACGACGATGCCGCCCTTGGCGGTGCCGTCGAGTTTCGTGAGCACGATGCCGGTGACGCCGGCGTGCGCGGTGAATTCCCGCGCCTGCACCAGGCCGTTCTGGCCGGTGGTGGCGTCGAGCACGAGCAGCACTTCATGCGGCGCGCCCGGAACCAGCTTCGCCGCCGTGCGCTTCATCTTTTCGAGCTCGGCCATCAGGTTGTGCTTGGTGTGCAAGCGGCCCGCCGTATCGACGATCACGACCTCGGTCGAGCCCTTGAGCGCGGCCGACAATCCGTCGTAGACGACCGCGGCGGGATCGGCTCCGGTTTTCTGGCGCACGATCTCCACGCCGGTGCGGCGCGCCCACACCTCGAGTTGCTCGATCGCGGCGGCGCGGAACGTGTCGGCGGCGCAGACGAGCGTCGAGCGGCCTTCCTTCGCCAGCCGGCAGGAGAGCTTGCCGATCGTCGTGGTCTTGCCAGTGCCGTTAACGCCCACGACAAAAATCACCTGCGGCCGCGTCCCATTGGCGCTGGGCGCGGCGGCGGGCGGGCGGAGCAGCGCGACCAGGCGGTTCTTCAATGCGGATTTGAGTTGCGCCGCGTCTTGCAGATTGCCGCGCGCCGCTTCCTCGCGCAACCCGGTGATCAGCTCTTTCGTGGTACGGACGCCAAGATCGGCGCCGAGCAGGGACGCTTCGAGTTCGGTGAAAAGCTGCGGGTCGACGGCGCGGCCAACCGAAAGCAGGGGCCCCAGCCGCGCACCCAATTGCTCGCGCGTCTTCGACACCGACTGCTTCAGCCGGTCGAGAAGCGTGGGCTCGGGTTTGCCAAACAGTGTCAGCATGAAACGGGAGTGAGAAATCCTGTCAGCAAAGCATTGTAAAGAACCGCGACAAAGGAAGCAAAACGTGGCGCGGGCACTCTTGCCCGCGCGCTTGTGGGCAATTTAGGGCACGCCGCATCACCCCACGCCACTCGTGACCTGAAACCTCGAGTCAGGCACCGAAGACCGCGTCGACCGAGAAGGGAAACAGTGGTGACATTCGGAAATCCCAGGCGCAAATCCGGCCCCTGGGGCACCCAAAACCTGCTCGATTGCCCTCACTCTTCTTTCAATTTCCGCTGCATCAATTCACGAATCGCGTCGCGCGGGGAGCGGCCCTGGTAAAGGACGGTGTGCATCTGCTCGGTGATGGGGATTTCCACGCCGACGCGGTGCGCCAGTTCGACAGCCGCGGCCGTCGTGCCGATGCCCTCGGCCACCATCCGCATGGATTGAAGGATGTCGACGAGCGTTCGGCCGCGGCCCAACTCGATGCCGACAGCGCGGTTGCGGCTGAGCGGCCCGGTAGCAGTGAGGACGAGGTCTCCGACGCCGGAAAGGCCCGCGAGGGTGCGGGGCTCCGCGCCCAGAGAGCAGGCGAGCCGTGTCATTTCGGCTGCGCCGCGCGTGATGAGAGATGCGATCGTGCTGTGGCCCAGGCCGACGCCGGTACAAATCCCGGCGGCGATGGCGATGATATTTTTCACCGCGCCGCCGAGTTCCACCCCGACTACGTCCTCGCTCGTGTACACGCGGAACGACGGTCCGGAAAATATCTCCTGCGCCTGCTGGGCGAGCGAGCGGTCGCGGGACGCGGCAACCACGGCCACCGGATCGCCTCGCGCGACTTCGAGCGCAAAGGAGGGGCCCGAAAGAACGGCGACGGATGCGGGCCGGTAGAATCGCGCCGCGGCGACTTCCTCGATCACCTGGCTCATCCGGTGCAGCGTTCCGGTTTCGAGGCCCTTCGTGGCGCTGATGAACGCGGGCATTTCGTTGAGACTACGGAGCGCGGCGGCGTAGATGGAACGAGCGTGCGCCGACGGCATCACGCCGACGAGCAGCGTCGCTCCGGTGACGGCTTCGGCCATGTCGCTGGTGACGCGAATCGTCTCCGGCAATGCGAAGCCCGGGAGATAGACTTCGTTATCACGGCGCTCGCGCATCGTGCGCGCCAGCTCCGGATCGTGCACCCAGAGGGAAAAGGGCAATTGGGGATGATTGCGAGCGAGGAGCAGCGCCAGCGCCGTGCCCCAGCTTCCTCCTCCGAGAATCGCGATGGTCTTCATGCCGCCTTCAGAAACTATAGGCTGCCCGCAGAAACTGGCAAATCCACCCCTCAGCGGTGCAAGGTGAATCGTGGTTCTTCGCCGCCGACGAGCCGGCGCAGATTCTCCCTGTGCCGCCAGATGACGAGCAGCGCCACGATCACTGTGCCTAGCGATACTTCGAGCGGCGGATGCAAACCGGGAGCGTAGAGCCAGTACATCGCGAGCGGCAACGCCGCCGCCCACAGGATCGAGCTGAGCGAGGCGTAGCGCCAGATCAACATCGCGACCAGCCACAGCGCCAGGTCCGCCAGCACCGCCATCCACCCGATCACCAGAAATGCGCCGATCGCCGTGGCCACGCCGCGCCCGCCGCGGAAGCCGAGCCAGGCCGGATACATGTGCCCGACCACGGCGGCGAGCCCGGCAAAGATGATCGGCCCGGCCGCCCCGTGCCCCAGCCGCCCGGCCAGCCAGACGGCCAGCGCGCCCTTGCCGCCGTCGAGCAGCAGCGTGGCGATGCCGGCGCCGAAGCCCAGCACGCGGGAAACGTTCGTCGCGCCGATATTGCCGCTGCCGGCGCGGCGGATATCGCCGGCGCCAGCGAAGCGCGCGATCAGGTAGCCGAAGGGGATCGAGCCCAGAATATAACCGATGGCGGCGGCAGTGAGGATGTTCATGTCGATTCCGGAGCGAATGTAAAGGTTTCGATCCGCGTGTACCGCGCTCCTCCCGGTTTCAGCCGGCTTTCATACAGATGAAATTCGCGGGCGACGGCGCGCCCGAATTCCCGTTCGCCGCTCTCGGCCAGCGCCCGCCCCAATTCGCCGCTCTCGCGCGGCGTCTCGAAGCGGGCCAGCGTGAGATGCGCGTTGAATGGCCGCGATTCGCGAGCGATGCCGAGCGGCTCGAGCCGCCGCTCGATATCGTCGGCGAGTTCGCCGAGGGCCGGCGTCGAATGAATTCCCACCCAGAATACCCGCGGCCGCTTTTCATTGGGGAAAAAGCCGGCGCCGCGAAATTCCATCTCCGCGGGCGCGGCCACTCGCACAGAAGCGAGCGCGTGACGGATCGGCCCGGCTTTTTCGGGCGATGTTTCGCCGATGAATTTCAGCGTGACGTGCACGCCGTCGAGCCGCACCCAGCGCGCGCGAGGCGCTCGTTCGCGCATTTCCGCCGCGAAAGCGGCCACGCGCCGGCGCACGTCTTCCGGGACGTCGATGGCGACGAACAAGCGCACGCTCAGCTCCCACCCTGCCGCGCGCGCACCAGATGCCGCCGCAGCATCTCGAGCGCCGATTGCGACGCCAGCCGACGAACGCGGTCGCGCTCGCCGCCGAAGCGAAACAGCCGTTCGCGCGTGCCCTGGCCTGCGGCGAGTGCGATGTGAACGGTGCCGACGGGCTTTTCCGGCGATCCCCCGCCGGGCCCGGCGATGCCGGTGATGGAGAGCCCGACCGAAGCGCCGGTCGAGCGCCGCACGCCTTCCGCCATGGCGATGGCGACCTCGGCGGAGACCGCGCCGTGCCGCTCGATGAGCGCAGCGGGCACGCCTGCCCACGCGGTCTTCATCTCATTGCTGTAGGAGACCACACCGCCGCGGAAGAAAATCGAACTGCCCGGCACGTTGGTGAGCCGCTCGGAAACGAGACCTCCGGTGCAACTCTCGGCGACGGCGATCGTCGCGCCCGCCAACGTCAGTTCCCGCGCGACCACTTCGTCGAGCGTTTCGCCATTGATCGAAAAAACCGCTTCGCCCAGCGCTTCGGCGATGCGGCCGGCCAATTCATCGACGCGGCGCGCGGCGGCCGCGAGGTCTTCGCTCCAGAGCGTGAGGTGAATTTCGATGCCTTCGGGCGTGGCGAGGATCGTGGTTTCGACGTCGGCATAGGTTTTGTAGATCACCGCGATCCGGTGATCGAGGTCCGATTCCGGCATGCCGGCCACGCGGAGCAGGCGATGGATCATGCGGCGCGCGCCAGCGCGCAGTTCGAGCAGGGGAAGAACGTGCTCGGTGAAAATGTGCCGCAACTCTCCCGGCGGTCCCGGCAGGAGCACGAGGGCGCGGCCTCCCGCCTCGATCCACACGCCGGGCGCCGTGCCGAGGGCGTTCGGCAAAACTTGCCCTCCTTCGGGCACGAGCGCCTGCCGTTCGTTGTTGGGCGCCATCACGCGGCCCATGCGCGCGAAGCGCCCGCGAATGTGGTCGAGCACCTGGTCGTTCGGCACGAGGCGCCGCCCGAGCGCATCGGAAGCCGCCTCGCGCGTCAGATCGTCCTCGGTTGGGCCCAGGCCGCCGGTCGCAATCACGAGGTCGGCGCGCTCGAGAGCTTCGAGAATCGCGTCGCGCAGCAGCGCGCGGTCGTCGCCGATGACGCTTTTGCGGATCAGGGCGATGCCCAGGCGGTTCAACTCCTCGGTGAGGAACAGGGAATTGGTGTCGAGCCGGAAGGGCGTGAGCATTTCCGAGCCGACGGCGATGATTTCCGCGTGTCTCATCCAGATAGAGATCCGGCCACGCTCAACCGCCCGTGCCTTTATCGGGACAAGCCAGGCGCAACGAGGCGGAATTGATGCAGTAGCGCATGCCGGTCGGCGGCGGCCCGTCCGGGAACAGATGCCCCAGATGGGCGTCACAGCGGGCGCACCTCACTTCCACGCGGTGCATTCCGTGCGAGTGGTCCTCCACGAGCTTTAGATTCCCGGCATCGAGCGGGTTCCAGAAACTCGGCCAACCGGACCCGGAATCGAATTTCGTGCCTGCGCTGAAAAGCGGCGCCCGGCAGCAGACGCAGCAGTAGGTGCCGTCGTCGTGACAGTTCCAATAGCGGCCGGTGAAGGGCGGTTCGGTGGCCGATTCGCGGGTGACGGCGTATTCCACGGGGGAAAGCTCGGAACGCCACTCGGCGTCGGTCTTCTTGACTTTTTCCGGCATGGGAAGCTCAGCCGTCGAGCGGCAGTCCCTCGACGTCCCAGTCGATCGAAAAGACGGCGTTATTGGTGACCAGTATGGCGCGCCGGTTGAGCAGCGCCAAGCCCACAAGGCCCATGCCGCTGAGCACCAGGCTCGCTTCGCCCTCCGGCGTGATCCGAACCACGCCGCGGCGCCCGCCGAGCGATGCGGCCACCAGAAGATTACCTTCGCGGTCGAACGCCAGGCCCTGCGGCCTGCCCAACCCGCGGAAGAAAACGCTCACCTGGCCCGCGTGATTGATGCGGTAGATGCGGTCGTAGCTCGAGGTGGTCGGGCCGCTCACGTAGAGGTCGCCCGCGGGGCTGAAGGCAAAGTGGTAAGCGGAGATCGACGGCTCGAGCGTGGCGAAAACCAGAATCTCGCGCTCGGGGGAAACCTTGAAAATGGTGCCGCTGCGGTCGCCGACGTAGAGATTCGATTCCCGGTCGAAGGCGATGCCGGTGGCGATGCCCATTCCTTCCACCCATTTCTGCAGCCTAGGTTGGTCGGTCCGCAGAGAGCCTTGAGAGGCCTCGATGCGATGAATCGTGCCGTCGTTGCGGCAGGAGATGTATAACGCGCCGGAACGATCGAACGCCAGCCCGGTGGGATTCGTCATCTGGACGGCGAGGGGCTTGATGGCCAGGTCGGGTGTGATCCTGTAAAGAGGAACGGAGACCTTTTGCCCGCGCTGGCCGCTGAACGTAACGTAGATATTGCCTTCGGGATCGACCGCGGGATTTGCCACCGGGTGCAGGTTATCGGCGATCATGTGCCCGAGGGCAATCGGGAATGTGCCGCTCTTCGCGCCGCCGGTCTCGACGGAGAGGCCGGAAGACGCTCCCTCGGGAACGCGCGCCACCAGCAGATTCTCGCTCCACAGCAGCAGGCTGCCTTCGGTCTCCCCGAACCGCACTACGGGACGCGTGCCGTTGTGCGCCTGGAAGCCGCTGCCGCGGATAAAGAGGTCGCCTCCAGGTATCGCCGCACCGGGCGAAACGTTGTCGATCCGCGGTTGGCCTTCTCGGTTATGCACTCGTTTTCCCCGATCAGAGTACCAGACGGTGAATCACCCACAGCACGATCGCAGCGTAGCCCCCGGCGATCCAGTCGTCCGCCATCACGCCCCAGCCTCCGGGCAGCCATTCGGCGCGCCGCGCGGGGAACGGCTTCAGAACATCGAAACCGCGGAAAAGTATAAAACCCAGTACCAAAGATTTCCAGTTAAGCGCCGCGAGACCGCCGAGAAATCCCGCGAAAGTGATCATCTGTCCTGAAACCTCGTCGATTACCACCGACGACGGGTCCTTGTGGCGCAGCCAGGTGGCTGTGCGCGCCGACGCCCAAACGCCCACGGCGGCCAGAGTGAGGTTGATGACGATGTAGCCGGCCAGGAATGCGTGGGGAAGCGCGCCGCCCGCGGTGAAATGCGCCGCGGCCGTCCGTGCCAGCAGCCAGCCGACGCCGACGCCGACCATCGAGCCGAAAGTGCCCGGGACCAGGGGCAGCCGGCCGGTGCCGAAGACCGTGGCCAGAGCGACCGCGAGGCGCGGTTTGGCGGGAGCGCTTTCAGAGTTCGTCTCTATCCTCCTCTTGCTCTTGCGGCGTGGATTCCGGCGCTTCGAAGTCGAGCGCCGGCTCCGAAATCCGGTACCGGCCTGTGGCCCACGCGCCCAGGTCGCTCACCCGGCAGCGTTCGCTGCAGAAAGGGAATTCGCGATCGGTCGCCGAATCGGTCGCCTTGTGGCAAATGGGGCAGCGCCACTTCATCGCCTGCCGTCCTCTAGCCAAGCACCCGCAGCACGCCGCCGGCGGAAACCGGCTGCGGCTCGGCGGGCGGCTTGTCGAGGAACTCCTCCACGCGCGCAACCAGATCGTAATCGGTCGAGCGGGAGACGCGCACGCGCGCGAGCCGGCCCGGCCGCGGCTCGGATTCCTCGGGAAATTCGGTGATGTAAACCTTGCCGTCGATATCGGGGGCCATGCCTTCGAGCCGGCCTTCCCAAAGCCATTCGGTGTCGCGCGAGGGGCCGTCGAGCAGCAGCACGGCCTCTTCGCCGGCGCGGGCGCGGAGCTTGCGCGTGCTGATCTTGCGCTGGATCGCCATCAGCTTCTGGCGCCGGTGCTCGATCGTTTCGCGATCCACTTTTCCGTCGAGCGCGTGGCTCGCCGCGGTCTCCTCGTCGGAATAGGAGAAGACGCCGAGCCAGTCGAACTCGGCCGCGCGAACGAAATCGCACAACTCGCGGAAATCCGTTTCGGTTTCGCCGGGGAAACCGACGATGAACGTGGTGCGCAGCGAGACGCCGGGAATCGCGCGCCGGATGCGCTCGATGAGTTTCAGGAACGCGCCGCCGTGCGACCCGCGCTTCATGCGGGCGAGCACGTTGCGGCTGGCGTGCTGCAGGGGCATATCGAGATAGGGAACGAGCTTCTCGTTCGCGGCGATCGTATCGAGCAGGCGCGAGGTCACGCGATTCGGGTAGCAATAGAGGAAGCGCACCCAGGCCAACTCGTCGATTTCCGCGAGGCGCTCGAGCAGTCCGGGCAAGCCGTCGGCAACGCCCAGATCGACGCCATAGGCTGTCGTATCCTGGCCGACGAGCGTCACTTCGCGCGTCCCTTGCCGCGCCAGCGCTTCCGCTTCCCGCGCCACCGATTCCGGCCGCCGGCTGCGGAACTTTCCGCGCAGTTGCGGAATGATGCAGAACGAGCAGGGGTGGTCGCATCCCTCGTTGATCTTGATGTAGGCGGAATGACGCGGCGTGGCGAGCAGGCGCGGCGTGCGGTCGTGATACAGGTATTCGGGGAGTCGCGCGGTGCCTTCCGGCGCCGCTTCGAGTTCGCCGCGCACCGCTTCGAGGATGCGTTCGACTTCGCCCGTGCCGACGACGGCGTCGATTTCGGGAATCTGCTGGCGAATCTCGCCGCGGTAGCGTTCCACCAGGCAGCCGGCGACGATGAGCCGCCGCGCGCGGCCCGACTTTTTCAATTCGGCCATCTCCAGGATGGTCGAAACCGATTCTTCCTGCGCCGGCGCGATGAAGCTGCACGTATTGACGACGAGAACGTCGGCGTCCTCCGCTCGCGTGGTGATTTCGTACCCATCGGCGCGCAAAAGGCCCAGCATCACCTCGCTGTCGACGAGGTTTTTCGGGCACCCCAGGCTGATCAATCCAACTTTAGGCATCGGAATCGGCGCGAACGATCGCGGCAAGCGGCTGCGCACACCGGCGAAATCAAGCCACTGCCTAAAAACCTTTGCAAACTTGGAGGATACCGGCTTCAGGGTTGAAAGCCCCTGATTCCTGCCGCTTGCTCTCAGGGCTTGTGGCCCCGACCCCCCGCACCACGGAGTCTGCAACAAGCCCTAGTATAACAGCCGCGGTGTCCCAGCCGCCCTCTTGTGGCCGCAGCGGCCCGGTGCGAGAATGAGTCTAACGATTTTCCTCTTTAATGGGGTACTTATGAAAAGCCTTGCGCCGCTCCCTGCCT
>JAGWOX010000259.1 GCA_028877145.1 Acidobacteriota bacterium
CGTTGGCCGCCGGATCGAGCGAATCTCCGGAGCCGGCAATGCCGGCTGAGGTGATCCAGTCGCCGTTGGTGACACCGTCGCTAAACGAGGTCGCCTGACTCTGGCTATTGCGACGGATGAAATAGAAATTGGCTCCAAACTGGAAGTTGTGCGAACCGTGCATCCAGCTCACATCATCGACGAAGTTGTGGACGGGCACGGTGAACCGATGCCCGCGGGTGAAGCCTTGGTCCAATGAGCGGATTCTGTTCCAGGGATCGTTGCTGTTGCCGGAGATCCCGATGCTTTGATAGGTAAGGCCGTAGCGGAAATTGTTGACCCAATGCGGACCCAAGATGGCCGTATAGCCGGCCACGAAGCCCTTGTTGAGATCCTTTTCAGAGGTTTCCGGGATGCCGCCGAGCAAAAACCCCGAGGGCAAGAACGGCTGTCCCTGCAACGTATCATTTTCGCCGCTACCGCGGAGGAAAAGGCTGTGATTGCCGTTCGCCGTGATTTTGTAATCCAAGCGGCCGATCAGCCAGTTGTAGTGATTGCCTACCGGAGCAGCGAATCGATAGCCCTGAAAATTCAGGCCGTCGGAGGAGCCGATTTCATTCGGAGTGGGATAGCTGTTGAAATACTTGACGACAGCCGGGTTTGGCCCGATGCCGAGTGGGTCCATCTGCTTGAGCTGGGTTGGGCTGATGGCGTAGGTACCCGGGGCGTACGTGTACTGCTTGCCGCTGAGTCCGGTCACCGTGCCGCCGGGACAACTCGAGTCCGCAGTGCAGTAATACTGGATGACGCCGTCGCGAAGCGCGAGAGACGGAATGGTGCGCAGGGCGCTGAGGCCCTCGGCATCGCGGCGGCCTTCGTAGTTAAAGAAGAAAAAGAACCGGTTTTTCATGAAGGGGCCGCCAACGGAGCCGCCAAAGATGTTGCGGATCAGTTTGCCCGGCTTGTTGGGCTGGCCGTTCAGGGCCTCGGCGGTTTTGATGAAGTAGTCGTTGGCCTGACCAGCGGAAGTGCGGTTGTATTCATAAAGAGAGCCGTGGAAATTATTGGTGCCGCCCTTGGTCACCAGTTCCACCTGGCCGCCAGCCGAGCGGCCGTCTTGAGCGCCGTAATTCGATGTGGTGACGCGGAACTCCTGGACCGAGTCGACGGTGATTGGCAATACGCTCGAGAAAGGCGCTCCGCTGAACTGATCATTTACGTCCACGCCGTCGAGGGTGATGTTGTTCTGGTCGCTGCGTTCTCCGTTCACCGCTCCGCCGCGTGTGTCCCAGTCAGGCATGTCGCTGCGGTCGCTCGTATAAACGACGCCCGGCTGAATGCTCAGCAAGCTGGGCACGTTGCGGGCCTCGAGCGGCAACTGCAGGATCTGGGTCGAGCCCATTGTTTCGCCGATGCTGGCGTTGGTGGTATTGAGCAACGGCGCCTCGCCACTGACCGAGACGACCTGGGTGACGGCGCCGACTTTCAACCCGACATTCTGCGTCGCGGGAAGCGCGACACGGACAGTCAGGCCGGTCTGCAAATATTTCTGGAAACCGGTTGATTCCACAGTCAGGGTGTAGGTACCAGGCAACAATTCGGGAAAGTTATAAGCACCGTCGGACGCGGTTGTGACCGAACGCGTCAGGTTCGTGTCTGGATTAACAAGTGTTACTTTCGCTCCGGGCACGGCCGCGCCGGACGGGTCGGTGACCACGCCGCGAAGCGAGGTCGACGCCTGGCCCCAGGCCGTGAGAGCCCATAAAAGCGCTGCGCACAAAAATGCTATAGAGGAAAAAACACGCTTCCCGCCCACCTTTCACCTCCTGGAATGATCACCCATGCCGGAGTGCGAGAAACGGCTGCCCGTGTCGTCCCTCAGAAAACACCCTGGCGATTCACGGGAAATCTAGTGGAGCCCGGAATGCATGTCAAGCCTGGAGAGAAAAATTTCCGTATGTGGCTCCGAAGTTCAGGAGGCACGGGCGCTTATTCCACGGATTTTTGGAAGCGCAGAGCACTGATTGTCAGCGCCGCTACGGCAAACGCCGCCATTGCCGCCATCTGCGGCCAGAGCGTCTCGACACCCACGCCTTTCAGATACACGCCGCGGATCACGACCAGGAAATAGCGCAAGGGATCAAGGTAGGAGAGCTTTTGAAATATCTCCGGCATGCTGCCGATGGGAAAGCCGAAACCGGAAAAGATGATCGCCGGGATATCGAAGAAGAAGGCGGTGACCATGGCCTGTTGCTGATTGGCCGATACGGTGGAGATCAAAAGACCCGTACCGAACATGGAGAGAAGGAAAATGACTGCGCCGAGCCCGAGCACCGCGATCGATCCGCGGAACGGCACGTGGAACCAGAAGGTTCCGACAACAGCGATCAGCGCGGTATCGGCCAGACCGATCAGGAAAAATGGAATTGTTTTCCCGAGGATGAATTCGGTGCGGCGGATCGGCGTGACCATGATCTGCTCGAGCGTGCCGATTTCCCGTTCCCGGACCACGGCGAACGCGGTGAGCAAAACGATCTCGATCAGGATGAGGCTGCCGATCACGCCGGGAACGAAGAACCAGCGGCTCTGGAGGTTGCTATTGAACCAGGGCCGGCTGTCGAGATCGACTCTCGGGATGTCCGACGCGAGCAGGGGCGCGGAGAGCGCGAGGCGATCATCGGAACGCTCGCGAGAGAAGCCGTCGGCGATGCGGTTCACGTAGCCAACGGCCACGAGGGCGGTGTTGGAATCGGTGCCGTCGACAATGGCCTGCACGGGGGCCATACGGCCGGCGAGAAGATTTCGCGCGAAGCCGGCGCGAATCTCGATTCCCAGGAGCACGTCGCCGCGATCGATCTCACTTGCCAGTTGTTGACGGTCGGAAACGTAGTCCCGCACGTCGAAATACGGGCTCGAGGAAAACCGGGCGATCAGGTCGCGGCTCTGACGGGACTGGTCCAGATCGAGAACCGCCGTTGGCACGTGGCGCACCTCGAGCGTGGCGGCGTAGCCAAACAGGAGCATCTGAATGATGGGCGGGCCGATCAGCAGGAAACGGGCGCGCTTGTCGCGAAAGACCTGAAGGAATTCCTTCACGAGCATCTGGCCGAGCCGTCGCCGCATCGCTTCCTCAGTCCAATCTCTTATGGAAAATCGTGGTGGCGGCCGCGCCGAGCACCAGCGCAAAGATCGCGAGCGCCTCGAGCTGCGGCCGGAGCCACGCGGCCGGCGCTCCCTTGAGGAAGAGCGCTTTTACCAGTGTCACGTAGTAGCGCGCCGGAATGACGTGCGTGATCCACTGCAGGGCCGCGGGCATCTGCTCGATCGGAAAGAGGAAGCCGGAGAGCAGGAAGGCGGGCATGAACGTCGTGACCAGAGCCAACTGGCTCGCCGCCAATTGCGACTTCGCAACCACCGAAAGGAAATAGCCCAGCGTCAGCACCGCTACCAGAAACAGCGCCGTGCTGAGAAAGAGCACGGTCCAACTGCCGTGGAACTCGACGCCGAACCAATTCACCGCCATAGAAGCGCACAGGGCCGTATCGGCCATGCCGATCACGAAATACGGCACGAGTTTTCCCACGAGGATTTCGAGCGGGGTCACGGGGGTCGAAATCAGTTGCTCCATCGTGCCGCGTTCCCACTCGCGGGCGATGGTGAGGGAGGTGAGGAAGGTGCCGACGACGGCCATCACGATGGCGATGACGGCAGGAACGATGAAAACGCTGCTTTCGAGATCCTCGTTGAACCACGTTCGCTCGTCGACACGCAGCACGGGCGAAGCGGGAGGCAGGCCGTTCCGCTCGCGCCAGTCGAGCTGCACCTGGTTGGAAAAGGCGCGGATTACGCCTTCGCTATAGTTGATACCGAGATTGGCGGTGTTGTCGTCTGTGGCGTCGACGATCGCCTGCACGGGCACCGTTCCGCCTTCGCTCAGCCGGCGTGCGAAGTCCGGGGGAATGACAATGGCGAGGCGGGCACGGCCGGCATCGATCGCCCGGGTGAGCTCGCGATAGTTGTCCGCGGACTCGACGACGTTGAAATACGGGGAGGCGCGGAAGCGGGCGATGAGGTCGCGGCTCTGCGGCGTGTTGTCGCGATCGAAGACGCATGTGGCGATGTGCTGAATGTCCAGGCTGACGCCGTAACCGAAGACGAGCATCAGCACAATGGGCATGACGAAGACAATCGTGAGGCTGCGCGGGTCGCGGAGAATCTGAATCGCCTCTTTGCGCATCATCGCCACGGTTCTCTTCCAGCGCATGTCAGCTCCCCTGTTTTCCCGCTTCATTCTCGCCGGTGGTGACGGCGACGAAGACATCCTCGAGAGACGGGCGGATCGGCTCGAGCCGGCCGACGCGAATTCCCTGGCCGGCAAGATAAGGGCGCAGCGTTTGCAACTGCGTCTCCTCCTCGCCGACCATCAGGTGCAGCGCGTTGCCGAAAACCGCGGCGTCGAGCACTCCGGGTGCCTTGCGCAAGAGTTCGAGCGCCGGGCCGAGCGGGTCGCATTCGGCCAGGAACAGTTTTCCCTTCATCGCGCCACGTTTCAGTTCCGCCGGGGTTCCCTGGGCCACGATGCGGCCGCGGTAGATGAGCACGAGGCGATTGCAATATTCCGCCTCGTCCATGTAGTGCGTAGTAACGAACACGGTGACGCCATCGGCGGCCATCTGGTGAATCAGATCCCAGAACTGGCGCCGCGAAATCGGATCCACGCCCGAGGTCGGCTCGTCGAGAAACAGGATCGGCGGCCGATGGAGAACGGCGCAGCCGAGCGCCAGACGCTGTTTCCAGCCGGTTGGAAGGGTTCCGGTGAGAGCCGTTTCGCGGCCGCGGAGACCGGCCATTTCCACCGCCCACGAGATGCGCTCGGGCAGAATATCGCGCGGAACCTGGTACATCGCGGCGAAGAAGCGCAGGTTTTCAACCACGCGGAGATCGTTGTAGAGGGAAAATTTCTGGGACATATATCCGATGTTCTGGCGGACGATTTCCGGCCGGCGCGCGACGTCGTAACCCGCCACCAACGCCCGGCCCGCGGTGGGCTTCAGCAGGCCACAGAGCATGCGGATGGTGGTCGACTTGCCCGCGCCATTCGGACCGAGGAAACCGAAGATTTCGCCGCGCCGGGCGGTGAAGCTGACGTGGTCCACGGCGGTGAAATCGCCGAACCGCTTCACGAGTTCCTCGACGACGACCGACGGTTCGCCGTTCATGAGGCCACCTTTCCGCTT
>JAGWOX010000016.1 GCA_028877145.1 Acidobacteriota bacterium
CTCATCTCTTGGCAACGAGCTCGACCTGCAGATCGAGGAGGTCGCCGTCACCGAACATTCCCGGTTGGCAGGCCTCCGCCTGCGCGATGCGGACCTGCGCAAGCGGCTCGGCGTGCTCGTGCTTGCCGTGCGCCGCAAAACCGGAAAAATCGAATTCAATCCTTCCGCCGACGACGTGATCCAGGCCGGCGATTTCCTGATCGCCATGGGTGAATCCCAGCCGCTCAAGGAGCTCGAAACGCTCTCCGGCCTCGAATGAAGCTGTAGCCTCTTGCCACCCGCCTGACTCCGGACAACGCCTCTCGCCAATTCGCCATCCCTCTTGAAAGAGAATTGCGCTCCACGCCGGACTTCGACGATGAACCCGGAAGACCACTTGCGGCGGATTGGCGAGGCCCTCCGGGCTTGGCTCGTCGCCCGGACGTATGATTCCCTCGTCGTAGGCGCGGCTTGGTGGGCGGGTCTCCGCCTGCTGCATGTGCCTCTTGCGCTGCTGTGGGCCGTGCTGGCCGCGCTCCTGCAATTCGTGCCGCACATCGGGCCGGTGGTGGCCTTGGTTGGGCCGGCGGTTGCCGCCGCTGTCTCCGGTGGCGAAGACCGCTTTTTCCTGGTTCTCGCGCTCTTCGGCGGAATCACAATTCTGAACGGGCTGGTGATCGAGCCCCTGTTTTTCAAGCGTGTGGCGCGCATCCCGATCTGGGCGTCCCTTCTCGCGCCGATCGTTTTGGGACTTGCTTTCAGTTTCTGGGGTGTGATTCTGGCCGCGCCGCTGCTTGCCATTTATTACTCCTTCCAGCCCCGCCCGGCGCGTTCCATGCGTAATGGGTCCAAGCTGAGCGGTTGACTCCGCTTTGTAAAGATGTTTAATTAATCTCGGTACAGTCAACAGCGTTCGAGGCTCCTTGCGTCGCGAAATCTTTAATTCATTTTCCCATCGGGTGTCGGACGAGTTTGGCGGGCCCGGCCGCCCCGGACTTCTCCGCAAAGTCAACGCCGCCGAAATTCTTCGTCTGGTGCGCGAGCGCGGTCCTTGCTCCCGAATCCATCTGGCCCGTGCGTCGGGCTTGAGTGTTCCCACCGTTTCGAGCAGCATTGAATATCTCAGAAAAAAGGGATTGGTCGAGTCCGTGGGAACCGGACGGTCGAGCGGAGGGAGGCCACCCGCGCTGGTGCGGTTCAATCGCTCCTACGGATACGTCATCGGAGTTGATATCGGAGGCTCCGCCGTGCGAGTCGCCCTGGCCGATCTGGATGGCGGCGTGATCGGCAAGGTGAATCTGCCAATCTGCGAGCGAGGCACGCCGGCACGCGTGGTGGCGATGATCCGTAGCGGGATCCAGCTCCTGCAAAAAGCCCATGGGGTAAAACGTAAGAAGCTGTTGGCCATCGCGGCTGGCGCTCCAGGGATCACCGATCTGCGGGCCGGTGTCGTTCGTTCGGCGCCGCACTTGGCGGGCTGGGAGAACGTGCCGCTGCAGAAGATGATTTCCGAAAAACTGCACCTGCCCGCCATCATCGAAAATGACGTGAATCTTGGCGCGCTAGGCGAGAGTTGGTGCGGGACCGCGCGTGGCGTCCCCGATTTTGTTTTCATCGGTATCGGCACGGGCGTGGGCGCCGGCGTTTTTCTCGACGGCCATCTCTATCATGGTTCCGACTGGACGGCAGGCGAGATCGGTTACCTGCTGGTTCCGGGTACGAGACCAGGCCCGCTCGACATCCTCGAGCCCGGTCCGCTTGAATCGGTAATCGGAGGCCGGGGTATCGAAAACGCGTGGCAAGAGGCTAACGGACGCCGGCAGCCTCTGCAGGCCATGGAGATTCTGGATCGGGCCGAATCCGGTGATCCACTGGCTCGCTCGATCCTCGAGCGCACGGCCCAGGTTTTGGCGGAAGGCATCCTCAACCTCGGCGTGATTCTGAATCCTCAGCTCATCGTGTTCGGCGGGCGCATCGGGACACACGCGGCTCTGTTCGAGGCAACCGAGCGAATCGTGAAGTGCAGCCGGGTCGCCGTTCCGCGGCTGGCGCCCAGTATTCTGGGCCAGGAAGCGCAACTGCTCGGCGCCGTATGGTTGGCTATGCGGCTGGCCGAAGCGCGCTTGCTCGGCAGTCCCAGCGGTCAGCTCCGGAAAAAATAAAACTTCTGGAAGCCCCTCCCCCGATTTCTGGAAGAGCGCCATCGTGACAAAGCGACGTCCTCGAGTCCGCCGCTCGTGCTACCGTGTCAGTAGCCGCGGAACTGGCCGGAAAACTCGTTGGGCGCTATGGCATTTCTTGCCGACACCCCGCCCGAAACGAGAAGGCTTCGGCGTCCGTGCAATCCAACCAAGTTTCGCCGGTGGTCGTGGCTGGGCCGCGGACAATGCGTATCGGCATCACATGCTATCCCACCTACGGTGGCTCGGGAGTTGTAGCCACCGAACTCGGGCAGGAACTCGCCGCCCGGGGTCACGAAATTCATTTCATCAGCTATGCCCCGCCCGTCCGGATGAATCTCGCCGAGCCCAACGTTTATTTTCACGAGGTGGAAGTCACAACGTATCCCCTCTTCGACCATCCGCCCTACGCTCTCGCCCTGGCCACGAGGATGCTGGAAACTTTCGAGCTTCAATCACTCGATTTGCTCCATGTCCACTACGCCATCCCTCATTCCGTCAGTGCCTTCCTCGCCCGTTCCATGGCGGCCCCGCGCCGTCTTCCCTTTATCACCACCTTGCACGGAACCGATATCACCCTTGTCGGTAGCAATCGCGAATACCTGCCGATCACGCGCTTTTCCATCGAACAGAGCGACGGCGTGACCGCCATTTCGCGCTATCTGCATAGGAAGACAATCGAGGAATTCGATATCCGAAGATCCATAGAAGTCATCCCCAACTTCGTCAACTGCGAAATCTACCGCAGCGCAGTCGACACTGCGCTTCGCGAGCAGATTGCTCCTGGCGGCGAACCCATCCTCATGCACCTGTCGAATTTCCGGCCCGTCAAGCGCGTAACCGATGCGGTCGAGATTTTCGCGCTGGTGCGCGCACGAATGCCGGCCAAGCTCGTGATGATCGGCGATGGCCCCGATCGTAGCGCGGCCGAATACCTTGCATCCAAGAAAGGGCTGCAGAGGGACGTGCACTTCCTTGGCAAGCAGGATTCCATCCACGAGAAGCTCGGCAGTGCGGATCTTTTCCTGTTGCCTTCTCAACTCGAATCGTTCGGACTGGCCGCGCTCGAGGCCATGGCCTGCGAGGTTCCTGTCGTCGCCACAAATGCAGGCGGAGTTCCTGAAGTCGTCGAGAATGGCGTGGATGGTTATCTCGTGGAGCCGGGTGACGTGGAGGGGGCGGCGCGGCATGCCATTGAAATCCTGTCCCGCGCCGACCGCGGCCGCGCAATGGGGCAGCGTGCCCGCGCCAATGCAGAGAGGAAGTTCTCCGCCGGTCGCATCATTCCTATCTACGAAAACTTGTATCAACGCGTCATTTCCGAAACCTCCGCCGCCCCTTGATATCCCTTCGTAGTCCATGACCCGCGATCATTCTCAACGAAGCCCTGTGTGACGAACGAAATTGGTCCGGCCGTGACACGATCTGCCCGCCTGCGTGTCAGCCACCTTGTTCGTCCGAAGTCGTCTCTCACCGCCCCTGCTGATTTATGGGTGAATCGCGGGGGGCGGGTTGAGGCATCCAATGGAATTCCGCCGCGCCGGGGGATGACAATTTCTGCTGCTGGGGGCAAGATTGGGTGCCGTACCGCGCGTCCGCGGCGCGAATTTTCGATGACCACGGCCTGCGACGGTGTTGGATGTCCCGAAACCGAGTCTCGATTTCTGACGAACGGATAGGGACGCCATCCGGGAAATGTCTTGACAAGGCCGGGAGCGGGTGTAACCTTGAGAACCGACTTTCTAAAGAAACGTTAAGAAAGTCAAAGGTCCAACGTCGCAGGGGGGCGATCGTCATGGTCCACGACAGCAGAAAGTCCTTTGGGTTTTCGGCGAAAGGCGGCTGGCGCTACCTGATGCCGATTGTCTTGGTGGTGGCGCTGTTTGCGGCAACCGCCGCGCACGCTCAGGTGGAGGCCATCAACGGCAGCATCCGCGGCCGGGTGGTCGACCCGAACGGTGCCGCAGTCGCCGGAGCAAAGGTCACCGCGAAGAACGAGGCGACCGGCTACACTCGCACCGTGAATTCCGGCACCGACGGCTATTACGTGCTGCCCGCGCTCCCGCTGGGCACCTACTCGCTGACGGTCGAAAATGCGGGCTTCACCACCTTGCAGCATACCGGCGTGGTCCTGCAGGCCGGCACCGAAGCGGTGATCAACGCCGAACTGAAAGTGGGTTCGGTGGCTACGACGGTGACGGTAACGGGCGGCGCGCCGATTCTGGCTCCGTCCTCGGCGTATGTCGGGCGCACAATCAACAGCCGCGAGACCCAGAACCTTCCCCTCACCTCGCGCAATCCCTACAATTTTATTCTTTTCCAGCCGGGGGTCAGCGGACATCCGAATCCTGAGTTGGGCATTCCGCGCACGTTGAACACGAACGGCCAGATGGACCGGATCAATTACCAGCTCGATGGCATGACGGATACCGAAAGCGACCGGTACGGGCTGCGTCTGTTCCCCATTTCGGATACGTATGTGCGAGAAGTCCAGACCGTCGCCAACAGCTTCGCGCCGGAGTTCGGGAACACCACCGGAATCATCTACAACGTGATCACGGATTCGGGAACGAACCAATTCCACGGCATGTTCCACTGGCTCGATCGCCCGGTCGCCACTTCGGCGCGGCCGATCTTGCTGAAATCGACGCAGACCAAGCCCGATCTTCAAATGTCCGATTACGCCGCGAACGCCGGCGGGCCGGTCATCAAGAACAAGCTGTTCGCTTTCGCCGCCTACGAGCACATGCGCCGCGGGCAGCCATCGCCGGTAACGATCGATCCCACGGCAGCGGCCACGATCGGGATTTCTCCGAGCCTGCTGGCAACGGCGCCCAGCATTGAACACGCGCAATTCCTTGATACCCGGCTCGACTGGGATATCAACGCCAAAAACCGTCTGTTCATCCGGTACAACTATTTCCGCAACGAGTTCCCGTTCAATACCGCGGTCGGCGGGTTGAACGCGCTCGACGCATCGAGCGACTTCCACGACCGCGCCCATGTCATCGGCATGCAGTTGGTCACAACACTCTCCCCGACCCTGCTGAACGAATTCCGGTTCTCGTGGCCATACCGCAAGGAAACGCATCAGGTCGGCCCGCTCACCGGTCCCGGCCCGGCAATCTCCATTCAGGGCGTCGCCAACTTCAACGGCACGGTCGCCGCGGGCGATTTCTTCGCGGAGAAAATTCCGAGCTGGAACGACAACGTGACCTGGATCCACGGCGCGCACTCGTTCAAGACGGGCTTCTACGTCAACAAAATTCTCGACGACCAGGTTTCCGATACTTATAGCCAGTATGTTTTCCCGTCGATTGCGGCCTATCAGGCCGCCAAATCGGGCGCGAACCCGTATTCCTATTCCACCTACAATGCAACCATCGGCAACACGAACACCGGCTACCATTCGGTCTTCTGGGGTCTCTACGGGCAGGATAGCTGGCAGATCACTCCGAAGTTGATGTTGATTTACGGTCTGCGGTGGGACAAGTACGCCCCGCCCGCTGCCAACCCGAACGCGCCGTTCTCCTATTCACAGAACTTCGCGAGTCCGTCCGGCAACATCCAGCCGCGACTTGGGTTGGCATGGCAGGTAACGCCGAGAACGGTCGTCCGGGCGTCTTTCGGCAAATTCTACGACGCGCCGCCGACCAATCTGTGGTTCAACACGCTGTCCAACGACGGATCGAACCGATCCTTCGTGGCCCATATCTCCTCGACGTCACCATTTGCGCCGGCCTTCCCGAACGTGATCAGCCAGGTCCCGGGCTTGACGCTGCCGCCGGCGGACGTGACGACGATTTCGCCGAATTTCAAGAATCCCTATGCGCTGACTACCAGCCTGCAGGTGTCGCGCGAACTGAGCCGCAACGATTCCATCACCGCCGGCTACGTGCTCACCGAGGGCCATCAGCTCACCTACTTGCGCAACATCAACCTGATCAACCCGATCGGCCAACTGGGCGACGGCCGGCCGATCTTTTCGAGCACGATCAGCAGCGCGACGCGGATGGATCCGCAGTTCAACAACATCATCCTGCAGGATTCCGGAGCCAATTCGAACTACAACGCTTTCCTGCTCACCTACGATCACCGCTGGTCGCGGGGAATCCAGATGAGCGCGTCGTACACCTTCTCGCATACCATCAGCGACGCGCCCGACGTCAACAGCTTCGAGCAGAACTTGCCGATCGAAGATCTCACGAATCGCGCCCGTGACCGCGGCAACAGCTCGATCAACCGGCCACAGGCCTTCACCATCAGCACCGTGCTCAATCCGAAGTTCACCGTGCAAAACTCGGTGCTGAGCCGGATCCTGAACGACAACATGTTCGCGTTCCTCCTGAACGCCGGGTCGGGCGACGCGCAAAATATTCGCGCCAACAAAATCCTGAACGCCGACGGCACCACCGGTTCCGTTACCCGTCCACTTTTCATCGGGCGGAACACGGTGCGCGGTCCCGTCGTTGCACAAGTCGACATGCGCTACACGCGAGACCTGTTTCACCTGTGGGAGCGCGTGACGCCGCAGTTCATCTTCGAGGCGAACAATCTTTTCAATCGCCATAGCAACGTCACCGCGCTGAATACCGTCGTTCCGGTCGATTCCTCCGGCAACGCGATTCTGCCGAGTTCGTTCCCCTATCAATCCACCGTGCTCGAAGCGCGCATTCTCCAATTCGGCGTGTCGGTGCGGTGGTAAATCCCGCCAACACCACGAACCGGGCCGCCACACGCCCCGCGGCGGCCCGGTTGCGTGGCCGGCCTCTGAACCATGTCTGACGAACTTCCACCGAGAGGTTCCGACAACCGTTTTCCCGCTCCGGTTTACGCCGAGACGGTGCTGGCGGTGAATTTCGAGGATGCCCGCCGGTATTTTCTCGACGCGCTGGTCGAATTGAACGCGGCGCACACGCTCATGCTCGAACGGGTGGGCCTGCTCACGGTGTGCGAAGCGGACGCGTGCCTCGGTGCGCTCGCCGGCCTCGATCGCTTGAAGATCGGCCAGGCCCGCTACGACGGCCGGTTTGAGGACCTCTTTTTTTATCTGCAAAACGAGCTGGAACGCGCCGCCGGTCCCGAAGCCTCCGGCAAGATGCACACGGCGCGCAGCCGCAACGACGTCGACCTGGCGCTCTACCGCATGTGCCTGCGCCAGGAACTGGCGGCGCTGATCGAGGCGGTGCATGCGGCGAGGAACGTGCTCCTCGATCAAGCCGCGCGCCATCTCAAATCGCTGATGCCAGCCTACACCCACACGCAGCCGGCCCAGCCTACCACCGTTGCCCACTACCTGATGGCCGCGGCGGATTTCGCCGGGAGGGATCTTGAGCGGTTAAAGGCGGCCTTCGCGGTGGTGAACCGCAGCCCGCTGGGTGCCTGCGCGATCACCACCACCGGTTTCCCGATCGACCGGGCCATGACCGCCGAACTGCTCGGCTTCGAAGGACTGGTCGAAAATTCCTACGACGCGATCGCCGGAATCGATTACCTGAGCGGCGCGGCAGGCGCACTGGCGGCGGCGATGGTGAACCTGGGCCGCCTGGTGCAGGACCTGCTTTTGTGGTGTACCGAGGAGTACGGATTCCTGCGGCTGCCCGGCGGCTACGTGCAAACAAGCAGCATCATGCCTCAGAAGCGGAATCCGGTGGCGCTCGAACACACGCGGATTCTCGCCAGCAAGACCCTCGGACAAGCGCAGGCCATCTTCACCGCCGTGCACAACACCCCATTCGGCGATATCGACGACAACGAGGACGATCTTCAGCCGCTCGTCTTTTCGACCTTTCGCGACGGCATCCGCGCCTGGAAGCTTTTCGGCGCCGTGCTCGCAGCGGGCGAGATCAATCGCGAGCGTCTTCGCCGGCGAGCGGCTTGCGGCCTGATGACGGTTACGGAACTGGCCGATACGCTTGTCCGGCGTGAAGGAATCAGTTTTCCCGCCGCTCACCAACTGGTCGCGCGTGCCGTCGAGGCAACGGGGGAGGAACGCACCCCTCAACGCCTGGTGGCCGAGTTGAAGCGTCTGGTGGCCGAGCGAACCGGCCCGCCGTTCCAGTCCACGGAAAAAGAGTGGCTTGAGGCACTGGACCCGGAGTATTTTGTGCGCGTGCGGCAGGTTCCCGGCGGACCAGCGCCGGCCGAGGTCGGCCGGCAGATCGAACGGGCTCGTCAGGAAAATCAGGCAGTGCTCGCTTGGCTGGAGGAAAAGCTCGGCCTGCTGTCGCGCTATCGAGAGCGGCTTCGGCAAGCGATGCAGCGCGGCACGGCAAGGCGGTAGCATGCCGGCGGCCGCGGATTTCTTCGATTCCCATGGAACGGAAATCGTCGGGCGAAAAGACAGAGCTGGTTCGCGGTCTGGGTCTGGGCAGCTCGATCGCGCTGAACGTGAACCTGATGATCGGCGTCGGGCCGTTCATCACGTTGCCGCTCGTCATCGAGGCGATGGGCGGGCCGCAAGCGATGCTCGGCTGGGTGCTCGGCGCGCTGCTGGCGATGTGCGACGGCCTGATCGTGGCCGAACTCGGCGCGGCTATGCCCGACGCCGGCGGCAGTTATGCCTACATCCGCGATATTTACGGGCGCGACAAACTCGGCCGCCTGCTCTCTTTTCTCTACGTCTGGCAGCTCACCTTCAGCGCGCCACTCAGCATCGCTTCGGGCTGCATCGGCTTTTCCCTCTATGCCGCCTACCTGTGGCCCAGCCTGCTGCGTCAGGTGGGCAGCTACCATCTGTCGATGCACCTGCCGCTCGTCGGCCTCTTGCAGGGCGATCTGGTTTTGACGCACGGGACGGCGCTCGCTATCGGAATGTGTCTTGTGGCGGTGGCGCTTGCGTATCGCAAGATCGACATGGTCGGCCGCGTCTCGAAATTCCTGTTCTGGGGCGTTCTCGCCACGATTCTCTGGGTGATCTTCGCCGGGTTTACGCATTTCCATCCGTCGCTGGCGTTCGACTTTCCTCCGGGGGCGTTCCGCTTCTCGGCCGGCTTCTTCATGGGGCTGGGCTCAGCGATGCTGGTCGCGACGTACGACTACTGGGGCTACTACAACATCTGTTTCCTGGGCGGGGAAGTGAAGGACCCGGGCAGAAATATTCCACGCGCGGTGATCTATTCGATCGTGCTCGTGGCCGCTCTGTATCTCTCGATGACGCTGGGCGTGATTGGCGTCATCCCCTGGCGCGAGCTGCTCGTGACCGCGCATTCCAACGCGCGCAATTTCGTGATCTCGGCGTTCATGCAGCAAATTTACGGTCACGGGGCGGCGACGGTGGTCACGCTGCTGATCCTGTGGACGGCGTTTGCCTCGGTTTTCGCCCTGATCCTCGGTTATTCGCGCGTTCCCTACGCCGCTGCACTCGACGGGAACTATTTCCGCGCGTTCGGCCGCCTGCACCCACGACATCGCTTCCCGCACGTGTCGATCCTGACGATGGGCCTGGTTGCGGTGGCGTTCTGCTCGCTCAGGCTGGTGGACGTGATCGCGGCGCTGGTGGTCATCCGGCTGTTGTTGCAGTTTCTCGTTCAGGCGGTAGGGCTGATCGTGCTTCGCGTGCGGCGTCCGGATCTCGAGCGGCCGTTCCGGATGTGGCTGTATCCGATACCGGCGCTGCTGGCGATCACCGGGTTCATTTACATCCTGATTTCACGGCCGAATTTCGGCAAGGAACTGCGTTACGGGTTTGCGATTCTGGTCGCGGGACTGGTGATTTACGCGGTGCGGGCGTGGCGGCGCTCGGAATGGCCTTTCCCGGCGCGGCCCGGACGTACGGCCGCGTAAAACAGGAAACCGGCGAGGCGCAGAGTACATCTCTTAAGGTTCCATCGTCTGCGCGGGTGGTTCGGGATTGAATCAAACACTTCGGTCCGACTGAGGGGGATCATGCGAATGCATCGAATGCTGCGTTGGACGCTTGGAGCCGCGGCGCTGTCCCTGGTGTTGGGCTCGGTGGCGAGCCGGCTGACGGCGCAATCGCCACGCTCGGTGAGCGTGAGCCCCGAGGTGAGCGAGCGGGCGATCGGCATCGATCGCGGCGCGGCGGCGCTGTGGCAGAGCCTTCTGAAGCTGCATACACGCGCCAGCCTGATCATGATCACCGCTCATCCCGACGATGAGGACGGTGGCCTGCTCACGTATGAATCGCGAGGCAAGGGCGCGCGCGTCGCGCTGCTCACCTTGAATCGCGGCGAGGCCGGGCAGAACCTGATGAATTCCGACTATTTCGACGCGATGGGCCTGCTCCGCACCGAGGAATTGCTCGCCGCCGGCCAGTATTACGGCGTGCAGCAGTATTTCAGCCGCGTGATCGATTTCGGTTTCTCGAAATCGAAGAGCGAAACGCTTGCGAAGTGGAAGAACGGGGACACCCTATACGACGCGGTGCGCGTCGTGCGCATGGTGCGGCCGCTCGTGGTGACTTCGGTTTTCGTCGGCGGGAATTCCGATGGACATGGCAACCATCAAGTGGCCGGCCAGACCGCGCAGGAGGTTTTCAAGGACGCCGCCGACCCCAAGATGTTCCCCGACCAGATCCGCGCAGGCCTGCATGCCTGGGCGCCGCTGAAGATGTACGCGCGCGTGCCAACCTTCACCGTCCAGGACGGCCACATTTGGGATTACGCCAACAACAAGACCTATCCGCTGCGTTTCTTCGATTATATCGATGGGAAGTGGATCGAAGGCCTGCCTTCGACAAACGTCGCGATCCCGGAAGGTGAATACGATCCGCTGCTGGGCGGGACTTTCGCGCAGATCGGGCGCGAAGGCCTGGGATTCCAGAAGTCGCAGAATGGCGGAGTGGCCGTCCCGCCGCCGGGTCCGGAGAATTCCGACTATCACCGCTTCGGTTCGCTCATCCCGGCATCCGAGCACGAGGACTCGATGTTCGCCGGGATCGACGTTTCGCTCGCCGGAATCGCGGATCTGGCCAAGGGGCAGAACGGCGCGTTTCTGAAGCAGGGCCTCGACAAGATCAATGGCGACGTCGAGCGGGCGATGAAGCAGTTCGATCCGCACCATCTCGATACGATCGCGCCGGTACTGGCCGATGGCGCCAAGGACAATCTCGCGTTGATCGGCCAGGTGACCTCGAGTTCGCTCAGCGCGGACGCGAAATACAACGTGCTGCACGAGCTGCGAATCAAGCAGGCGCAGTTCAACACCGCGCTTGCCGAAGCGCTCGGCTTGTCCGTTCGCTCCACCGTCACGCCGGCTCACCCGCCGACGGGCCGATTCGCCCGCTTCCGCAGCGTCCAGACGTTCCGCATGGCGATTCCCGGCCAAACGTTCTACGTAAGCGTGCGCGCGGCAAACGTCGGCGGCCTGCCTGTGGCCGTGCGGCGCATGTGGGTCGCGACGCCCGAAGGCGAGACGTGGACGGTCGAACCCGAAGGACAGGCGCCTGCCACGCTTGGCGCGGGAGCGGTTGGGGCCGGGCGTTTCCAGGTGAAGATCCCCGGGAACGCCGCGTATACGAGGCCGTATTTCTCGCGAAGCACGCTCGAACAGCCGTACTACACGATCAACGATCCGAAATATCTGAACCTGCCATTCATGCCGTACCCCGTTTCCGGCTGGGTGGAATTCGAATACGACGGCGTGCCGGTGCGCGTGGGGCAGGTGGTGCAAACGTTGCGGAACGAACTAGGGCGTGGCGCCGTGGGCGAGCCGCTGGTCGTCGCTCCGGCGATTTCGCTCTGGATTTCACCACGCGCCGGCGTCGCCGCGGTAGGCGCGAAGTCGTTCCCGTTGTCGGTGCTCGTGCACAGCAACGTCAAGGGACCGGCGAGGGGCACGGTGAAGCTGGACCTGCCGGCGGGCTGGGATTCGACGCCGGAATCGGCCGCGTTTTCCTTCGCGAAAGATGACCAGGATCTTTCGTTGCGGTTCGAGGTTCACCCGTCGTCCGTCGTGGCGAAAGCCTATGAGTTGCGCGCTGTTGCAACGTACGACGGCCATGAATATGCCGAGGGCTACGAGCGCGTCGGCTATCCCGGCCTGCGTCCCTACTTTCTCTATCGGCCGGCGACGTACGACGCGACGGGCGCCGACGTGAAGATCGCGTCCAATCTTTCCGTGGGCTACATCGTGGGTACCGGCGACGACGTGCCGCAGTCGCTCGAGGATCTTGGCATTCATGTGAGTTTCCTCAACGCTCAGGACGTGGCGACGAGCGACCTTTCGAAATTTGGCGCGATCATTCTGGGCGTGCGCGCTTATGCGGCGCGTCCCGAACTCGCCACCTACAATCAGCGCCTGCTCAACTACGTTCATCAGGGCGGCGTGCTGATCGTGCAATATCAGGACGGCGCCTACGACCACAATTTCGGCCCCTATCCTTTCACGCTGGGCCGGGCGGAAACCGTCACCGAGGAAGATGGCCACGTCGAATTTCTCGAGTCGAACAATCCAGCCCTCGTCTGGCCGAACCGCATCGGCGAGGCGGATTTCCGCGGCTGGATCGAGGAACGAGGCCACGGCTACCCGCAATCGTGGGATCCGCGCTGGCAGGCACTTGTCGAGATGCACGACGAGGAGCAACCGCCGCAGAAGGGCGGACTGCTCCTGGCGCGGTACGGCAAGGGCGAATATGTCTACACCGCGCTGGCCTTTTATCGCCAGATGCCGGAAGGCGTCTCTGGCGCTTACCGCATCTTCGCGAACCTGTTGAGCCTGGGCCGCAACCCCGCGTTCGAAGCGAAAGGCGGCGGAGCCGGGAAGTAGGCTTCGACAGGGCGATCAAACCATGTCCTTGATGATGCGGGAAATCTCCGAACAGCCGGACGCGCTCGCACGCACGCTGCGCGCCGAGCGCGGGCACGCGCGCGAATTCGAGCGCTTCGCCCGGCGCCAGAAATTCAAAATGATCGTGCTGGTGGCGCGCGGAACGTCCGACAACGCCGCGCTGTTCGGCCGCTACCTGCTCGAGTTGACCACCGGCATCCCCGTCTCTCTCTGTGCGCCGTCCATCTACACGCTCTATCACGCCCGGCTCGATCTGAAACAGACGCTGATGGTCGGCATCTCGCAATCGGGCGAATCGACCGACGTGAATCTGGTGTTGCAATCGGGCCGCCGGCAGGGCGCCTATACGGTGGGCATCACGAACGAGACGCGCTCGACGATGGCGGGAATCGTCGACGACGTATTTACGGTGCGCGCAGGACGGCAGCGTTCTGTGGCCGCGACGAAAACGTACACCGGCCAATTGCTGGCGCTCTACCTGATTGCAGGCGGATTGGGACCGGCCATTCGGCTTGACGATGTCGCCAGAATCCCCGGATGGGTTGAACGCGCGCTGACGCTACGTCGGCCGCTCGAGGAACTGGTCGAGCGATACCGCTACATGCGGCAGGCGGTGGTTGTGGCGCGGGGGCTGAACTACGCAAGCGCTTTCGAATTCGCCCTGAAGCTGATGGAGACTTGCTACATTGTGGCCGAGCGATTCAGCTCCGCCGATTTTCTGCACGGACCCATCGCCATGGTGGAGCGCGACCTGCCGATCTTCTTGTTTCACCCGCCGGGTCCATGCCGGCCGACGCTCTCCTCGCTGGCGCGCAGGCTGCGACGCATGCGTGCGGAGACCGTGCTCTTTACTTCGCGGGGCGTGCCGCTGCCTCCGGCCACGCGCGCAATCCGCATTCCCGCTGACATTCCGGAGATTTACACCCCGATTCCTTACATTGTTCCCGGCCAGATTTTTGCGGAGCAGCTCGCCGCGGCCAAGGGCCTGAACCCCGACAAGCCACGCTTTCTACAGGTCATCACGCGAACAATTTAGAAAGGTGCTCGCGAAATTATTTTGGGCGAGGTTCGCGGGGGACTGTGGAGCACAGGCGGGAATACCTGTGCTGCGGTTTACTCGCGGGAGAGAGCAGCGGCCTCGTCGGCAGCGATATCGAGAACGGTATCGAGCCGGACCATTTTCAGCAGCATCATCACCTGTTTGTTTGGAGAGAAGAGCACGGAACTGCCGCCAGCCTTGCGCAGCGTGGTGAATGTGCGCACCAGCTCCCCGATACCAGAGCTGTCCATGTAGGAGACGTCGGCCAAATTGAGAGCCAGCTTTTTCGTTCCGTTGGCGACCAGCTCTTCGACGGTGCGGCGAAGATCCTGCTGCGGAGTGCCGAGCAGCAGTGGCCCTTCCAGATCGAGAATTGTGGTCGACCCCGCTCTGCGAATGACAATTTGCACGGCGCTCTCCTTCTCGCACAGGCAAAGCTAGCCGAACCGCGCCCGCCAATCAAGTGAAAGGTCCGTGACCGCAGGCGGGCCGACGGGGTCCGCCGGTCAGAGCATGAGGGGCGCGGTCGCCGTGCGTTCGCCTGGCCGGGCGACCCGCCGGGTCGCCCCTACGATGGGGACGGGCGGGGCCTGCGTTTGTAGGGGCGCGGTTCCGGCGCACGAACCGTCCCATGTTGGGCTCGAAGTGTCACCAGGGCGGAGTCTCGCCCCTACCTCGAAAAAGAGACCTCGGCGGGGCGGTGTCCTTCGTTGACTTGCGTTTGGTCGCGCCATAAGATGCTTCCCGCATGGCTGACCCCTCCTCATTGATCGGGCAAACCGTATCGCACTATCGCGTCACGGAGCGGCTCGGTGGTGGCGGGATGGGGGTGGTCTACCTTGCCGAGGATTTGAATCTGGGGCGGCGCGTTGCCCTGAAATTTCTGCCGCCGGAACTGGAGCGCGATCCTCACTCCCTTGAGCGGTTCCGGCGCGAAGCCCGCGCGGCTTCCGCGCTGAATCATCCGGGCATCTGCACGATTTACGACATCGCGCAGCATGACGACCGCTACTTCATCGCGATGGAGTTTCTGGAGGGCCAAACCCTCAAGCATCGCATCGCTGAAAAGCCCCTGCCGCTGGCGCTGCTGCTCTCGCTCGGCATCGAAATCGCCGATGCGCTCGATGCGGCGCATGAAAAGGGCATCATCCATCGCGACATCAAGCCGGCGAACGTCTTCGTCACCGCCCGCGGTCACGCCAAAATCCTCGATTTCGGCCTGGCCAAGCAGATCGAGCGCGAGGGGCAGCGCACGGCGGCGACCGTAACCCGCGACGCCGAAGCCACTTTGGAAGCCGCCCATCTCACGAGCCCCGGCGCGGCGCTCGGCACCGTGGCTTACATGTCGCCCGAGCAGGCACGAGGCGAGGCGCTCGACACGCGGAGCGATCTTTTCAGCTTCGGCGCTGTGCTCTATGAGATGGCCACCGGCGCGCTCCCGTTCCGCGGCGATACGAATGCGGTTATTTTCGCCGGGATTCTGGAAAAGCAGCCGATTCCCCCGGCACGGCTGAATCCCGAACTTCCTCCGAAGCTCGGCGAAATCATCGACAAGGCGCTCGAAAAAGACCTGGAGCTTCGCTACCAGCATGCTTCGGATATTCGCACCGATTTGCAACGGCTGAAACGCGATACGGACACGGGACGCACCTCCGCGCACCGCGTTGCCGCGGCCGATTTCTACAGCGCGCCAACGTCAACTGCGGTTGTTGCCGCTGCCGGTGAGCCGACGCCTCCCTACGGCGTCACGCCTTCGGCGGGGGTGACACCGGCTTCGGGCGTTACACCGGTTTCCGGCGTCACACCAGCCGCGGGAGTGACCCCTGCCGCGGGGCTTGCTGCCGCGCAGGGCGGCGTGACCCCGCTTCTACAATCCGAGGCAGGCTCCGGCAGGGGCGAGGTTTCCTCGCCCGCCGTGGCTGCAAGCGCACCCGCGCGCCGCGGCATCCCCGTCTGGGCTGCTGCTGTCGGGCTGGCCGTGATTGGGGCCATCGCTGTCGGCGCTTATTACTACCTGCATCGCGCACCGGTCCTGACGTCTAAGGATTCCGTGGTCCTGGCCGATTTCACCAATACCACTGGCGATTCCGTTTTCGACGGCACGCTGCGGCAGGGACTGGCGGCGCAATTGGCACAGTCGCCGTTCCTGAATATCGTCTCCGACCAACAGATCGCGGGCACGCTGCGGTTGATGGGGCAGCCCGCCGGTACTCGGCTCACGGGGGATTTGGCGCGGCAAGTGTGCCAGCGGGACGGTAGCACGGCCATCCTCGAGGGATCGATCTCGAATATCGGCAGTCAGTACGTCATCGGCCTCGACGCGGCGAATTGCCAGTCCGGCGCAACGCTCGCGCAGGAACAGGCGACCGCCGACGGGAAGCAGCAGGTGCTCGCCGCGCTCGGCACGGCCGCTAGCGGCCTGCGCGGGAAGCTCGGCGAATCGCTCGCCTCGATTCAGAAATTCGACAAGCCGCTCGCCGAGGTCACCACCCCTTCGCTCGAAGCGCTCCAGGCCTACACGCTCGGCCGGCAGGCGATCGACAACGGCAATAATTCCACGGCTGCCGCCCCCTTGCAGCGCGCGATTTCGCTCGATCCCGATTTCGCCATGGCCTATGCCACTCTTGGCACGGCCTATTACAACCTTGGCGAACCCGGCCTCGCGGCTGAGGACATGAAGAAGGCCTACGACCTTCGCGACCGTGTGAGTGAGCGGGAGAAATTCTACATTTCCTCGCACTACGACGTGCTCGTCACCGGCGACCTGCTCAAGGCGAATCAAGTCTTTCAGCTCTGGGCACAGACTTATCCGCGGGACGACACTCCGGTCGGCAACCTGGGCGTCCTCGACACGATTCTCGGACAACACGACCAGGCACTGGCGGCCACTCGCCAGGCGCTCGAATTGAATCCCGCCAGCGGATTGGACTACGCGAACCTCGCCGACATCTACATTGATCTCGATCGGCTGGACGAGGCGGCAGCCATCTTTCAGCGAGCCAAATCGCATGGAATCGATTCTTTCTCTCTGCATCTCTATGCCTACGCGCTTGCCTTCCTTCGAGGCGACACCGCGACCATGGCGCGGGAAGCGGCGTGGGGATCTGGCAAGCCGGGACTCGAAGATGTGTTTCTCTACAACCAATCCGACGCGGCCGCCTACGGCGGCCAACTTACCCAGGCAAACGTATTGACCGCTCGCGCGGTTGCCTCGGCCGAGCAGGCGGGAGAGAAGGAGACGGCGGCCGGCTACCAGGCTGAGGCCGCACTGCGCGAAGCTTTAATTGGCGACACGGCCCAAGCTGGTCAGCAAGCGGCAGCCGCCTTGAAAATCTCGAATGGCCGGGATACGGAGGCCGCAGCGGCGCTGGCCTTGGCGCTCGCCGGTGACGCCGTCCAGGCGCAGAAACTCGCCGACGATCTGGCGAAGCAATTTCCGGAAGCTACGGTCGTGCAGTTCAACTACCTGCCGACTATTCACGCCGCCATCGCGCTCGATCAGAACTCCCCGGCCAAAGCCATCGTCGATCTTCAGGCTGCCTCGCCCTACGAACTCGGCTATCCGGCCCAAACAATCCAGCTGAACCTCTACCCGGTCTACGTACGCGGACTGGCGTATCTGGCGGCGCATCAAGGCATGCAGGCCGCAGCCGAATTCCAGAAGATCCTCGACCACCCCGGCGTCGTGCTGAACGAAGTGATCGTTCCGCTGGCGCATCTGGGCCTCGCTCGCGCCAGCGTGCTTTCGGGCGACAAGCCCGGCGCACGCAAGGCCTACCAGGATTTCCTCGCCCTCTGGCAGCACGCCGATCCTGATATTCCGGTCTTCAAGCAAGCCAAATCCGACTACGCCAAGCTGCAATAGGGTTTTCGTCGTCAAGCTCCATCACGGGCAGACCTAGTGTCGGGTCCTTCGCCCCGCTCAGGATGACAATCCGGGGAGGCGGGGCGCAGACCTTTCCCCGGTCTTGCTCTGCGTTCTCTGCCGTGGGATTGAAAGCGGACTCACCGCATAAACGCAGGAGGGCACGGAGAAAGACAGGGGCTTGTGGGCTGACCTTTCGATGAAACTGGGCGACCCACCGGGTCGCCCCTACATGTGGAGATGTCGAAAGCGCACCGCCGGGAAGGTTGTAATTTGTTGGAAGAGGGCGAGTTGCTGTGGATTTCGCCGGAGGGGGAGTACCGTTTCATCCTGACCGGTTGACTTGCCGCAAGGGGAGGACGGTGGGCGGCGGCTTGGACTTGACGAGGCTATGGCCGTTTGGTACGTTTCACGCCACCCGAGGGGCTTCTCCCACGTCAGTCCCGATCCTGTTTGTGGACGTGGCTCGGTTACAACAATGCCCGATGACGCGGCGCTGATCGAGCTGGCTACTCTCTATTATTCGTGTGCCAACACAGACTCTTTGTTGCGGACGTTTGCGGCCAGGCTGGGAGTGGGGCTAGGTGCGGGGGCGGTGCACGTGTGGTTGCCGGAGAACAGCGCGGGACTGATGTGCCGGGCGCGATGGTCCGAGCCGGGCGCGGCGATCGAGCCGGAGTCGGAGCCGGATGAGGAAAGCCCGCTGCACGAGGCGATGGAGGGCGGCGAGACGCTCGAGTGGCGGCCGGAAGAAGAGGAAGCAGGCGAGCTGGGGCATCTGGCCGCGCACGACCGTGAACGGGTGAAAGCGGCGCTCTACCTGCCTTTGCCGGGGCCGCGCGCGCCGCTGGGCGTGGCCGAAGTTCTGAATCCACGCCGGGGCACGTTCGATTTGCGATTCGCGCGGGAGGCAGCGCGCATCACCGCGCTGGCGCTCGAACACTGCCGCGAACAGGAATCCTCGGAGCACCGGCAACTGCTCACGATCGAGCGGCTCACTTCGCTGTATGACCTGAGCCGCGTGTTCAATTCAACGCTCGAGTTGAGCGACGTGCTGCCGGTCGTTGCCGAAAAAATCCGCGATATCCTCAGAGCGCAAGCGGTGAACGTGTGGCTGGTGGACCCGGCGACGAACGAACTGCGGTTCGCCGAGCAGTCTGGCCAAGACCCTACGACCGAAGAGGGAGAGCGGTGCGCGCTGGGCAAGGGCCTGCTGGGCAAAGCGGCCGACCGCGGCGAGCCGGTGCTGGTGGAAAAGGCCGAGGACGAAGAGGCGCTCGAAGAGCGGCGGGAAAAGGGCGGGGAATTCACGCTCGAAAGCCTTGTGGCTGCGCCACTGCGGATGAACGACCGCGTGCTGGGGATCGTCGAGGCGGTGAACAAGGAAGACCACGAGCCTTTCGACGAGGAAGAGCTGTTTTTCCTGGCGAGCGTGAGCGAACAGGCGGCGATCGCCATTCACAACGCGCAACTGCTCGAAGCCGAACGCAAGGTGCACACGCTCGACGCGCTGCTGAAGATCAGCCGCGAAATCACCTCGACGCTGAACCTCGACCACGTGCTCGCGGCCGTGGTGCAGCATGCCGCGTCGGTGGTTCCGTTCGATCGTTGCGCGATCGGGTATTTCGACCGGGGCCGCTTCGTGCTCGGCGCGGTTTCGGGCGAAGAGGAAATTCCGAAAACGCCGGAGATGGAAGACCTGCGGCGGCTGCTCGAACTGGTGGCTGCCCGCGAGGAGCCGGTTTCGGCCAACCACCGGGAAGAAGGATGGGCGCTGGAGCCGGAAAAGGAGGGATTCTCTCCTGTTGAATTTCTCGAGCGGTATGAGTACGAGGGCTTTTATGCGGTTCCGTTGCGCGACGAGCAAGGCGCGCTCGGGGCGCTGGTGCTCGTTTCGAGCGAAGCCGACTTTTTGAGCCGGAGCCAGCGGGAGACGGTGGGGATTCTGACGGGGCAGGCTACGGTTGCGGTGCGGAACGCGCAGCTGTATCAGCAAGTGCCTCTAGCCGGATTCCTGCGGCCGCTGGCGCGAAAGCAGCAGCGGTTGATGACGATGCCGCGCGGGCGTTGGCTCGACGCGGCGTTGAAGATCGGAGCTGTTGCGCTGCTGCTGGCGATCGTGCCATGGAAGTTGCGGGTCGGCGCGGACAGTAGCGTGGTGCCCGCGCAAAGGCGGTTGGTAACGAGCGAAGTGAGCGGGTTAGTGCAACAGGTTCTCGTGCGGGAGGGGAGCCGCGTCCAGGCTGGCGAGGAACTGGCGCAGTTGCAAGATACGGCCGACCGGCTCGATCTGGTTCGCTCGCGCACGCAACTGGGGTTGGCGCAGCGGGCGCTGTCGGACGCGGAATTTCACGATGATACGGCGGCGGCGAGCCGGGCGCGGCTCGACGTGGAACGGTACACGGCCGAGGCGCAGCTCTACAACGAACGCCTCGAAATGAGCCGGCTGCGGTCGCCGATTGCTGGCGTGGTGGTGACGCCGCACGTCGAAGAAAAAGTCGGCGAACGCGTGCAACCAGGCGACCGGTTCTGCGAAGTGGTGGAGCGGGACCAGATGGCGGTGGAGATGCGCGTGCCGGAAACCGACATCGGCCTGTTGCGGGCGGGATCGCCGGTGGCGCTGAAATTGAATTCGTTCCCGACGGTCACATTTGGCGGCACGGTGGAGCGGGTGGGCGAGCAGACGTCGGCCGCCGGCGGCGAACAGTACTTTCTGGTGCGAGCGCTTTTCGAAAACCGCGGCGATTTGGCCCGCGACGGCATGATTGGCCAAGCGAAAATTACCGCCGCGGGTGGCTATGAAGAGAGCGGTTGGTATCCGGTGGGGTATGTGCTGTTCCGGGCGCCGGCGCGATGGGTTTGGGAGACGTTCTGGTCCTGGATGCCGTAGGAACGGGGGCGGGCCATGCGAGAGAAAAGTAGAACCTGGATGGCGCTGCTGGCTGTGGGGCTGGCCACATGCGGGATGGCCTGCGGCGGGTCGGCCAGCCGCCCGCAAGCGGCCGAGACAGAAACGCCCGCACGGGCCGCCGTGCCCACCCCGGCACGCACGGATGCTGTTGCGAGGACAACCGAAGCGACGCAGCCGATCCTGAGCGTGCTCACGGTAGAGCATGAAGTGGACGTGCTCGCCGAAGAGGGCGGGGTTGTGGAAAACGTCCTGCGCGATGAAGGCGCCCGCGTGCAGACAGGGACGCCGCTGGCGCAGCTCGACGACCGCACGCTGCGGGCGCAATTGGCTCACGATCAGGATGACCTGGTGGTGGCCCAGGACAACGTGAAATACAACCAGGCCGAGCTGAAGGCGAAACAGGCCAACTACGTGCGCTACCAGGAACTGCGGAAACTGGGGCTCAGCAGCGACGCCGATCTCGAGAAGGCGAAATTCGAAGCTGAAGGAGCGCAATACGACCTCGATTCCTGGGGGGCGATCGTCAAGCGCACCGAATCGCAGATCCGCATTGCCGAACTGACGCTGGCCAAGATGCAGATTCGCGCCCCGTTTGACGGCGTAGTGGCGCGGCGCTATATCCGCCAGGGCCAACTGATGGCGAAAGGTGATCGCTGCTTTCGCATCACGCAATTGCGGCCGCTCGAGGTCCGCTTCCCGGTACCGGAAACTTCGCGGCACACGCCCAGAGCAGGCGACCTGATCCAGGTTTCGCTCGCGAGCGACGGCAGCCGCGTGTTTGCAGCGCGCATCCTGCGCGTGGGGCCGGTGGTCGATCCGGCGAGCGGTTCCTGGGACGTGCTCGCGGAACTGGTCGGGCGTCTGCCCGAAGATCTGCGGCCGGGCATGGCGGTAGAGGTGCACTGGCCGCCCGAACCGAAACCCACGCGGCGCTGAGGAAAGTCCCTTGCGAATCGGTCCCTCCAGCCTGCATGCCACCAGCGTTATCGCCAAGGGATACCGGCGTCCGAAACTCCGCACCGACCTGAAAGTCAGCCGGCAGGAAATCACCGGCGAGGTCGCCTACATCGTCAAGATCCCGGAAACCGAAAGCTACGCGCGCTACGGCGAACTGGAATTCGATCTGTTGTCACTGGCCGACGGCACGCGCACGCCCGCCGAGATTGCCGAGGCGCTCGTCGAAAAGCATCCGGACAGTGCGGCGGACGAAGGCGACGTGCTCGAATTCCTCGACGATTCCGATCGAGACCTGTGGGAACGGAGCCCGGCCGAACGCAATCTGGCGCTTTTGGCGAAGATCCGAGACGAGCGGAAGGGCTATATCGGGCAGTCGAACACGCTGTATATGCCGGTGACGTCGTGGGATCCGGACAAGGCTCTCGACCGACTGCATCCGTACGTGAAATGGATGTTCACTCGGGGCTTCGTGATCTTCTCGATTGGTCTGTTCATCGTTGCGGCGGCCATCATCGGAGGCGATTACAACCGCATCAGCCGGGATACGACAGCTTTCTACAGCTTCACCAACAAGAGCTTCTACGATATCTGGACGTTCTGGCTGGTGCTGTTCGTGATCAGCGGGATCCACGAATTCGGGCACGGCATGGCGTGCAAGCATTTCGGCGGCGAAGTGCACCACATGGGATTTCTGCTGATCTACTTCACGCCGGCGTTCTACACGGACACGACCGATCAGTACCTGTTTCCAAGCGTGGCGCAGCGGGAATGGGTGATCTTCGCGGGAATCTGGGTGGAACTGGTCTCCTGCGCGCTGGCGACGATTGCCTGGCACGTGCTGCCACCGGGGACGTTGTGGAGCGATCTGGCGTACAAGGTCATTCTCCTGAGCGCGCTTTCCGGCGTGCTGCTCAACCTGAATCCGCTGATGAAATTCGACGGATATTATGCCCTGGCGCAATGGCTCCGAATGGACAACATGCGCGAGGATGCTTTCGCCTACGCGCGGGCGTGGCTGCGGCGCACCGTGCTCCGGCAGGATGTGGAATTGCCGGCGGCGAGCCGTCGTCAGCGCCGCATCTACATGTTGTTCGTGCCGGCGGCGTTCCTCTACAGCATGACCGTTCTGGTGGTCGTGGCTTTGCTCGTGAAAAGCGTTTTCGTGAACCATTTTGGCTCCTGGGGATACTTAATGACCCTCGGCGTCGTCTATCTGATGCTGCGGAAGAGACTGACTCATTTGTTGCCGGCTTTGGACCATATGAAGATCCGGGCCAGGGAGCACCTGCTGAGGTGGAGCATGACGCGCATGCAAAAAGCAACATTCGCGGCCGTGGCGGGGTTGATCGTGCTCGTGCCACTGCCGACCACCGTTTCGAGCAATTTCCTGCTGGAGCCGATCCGGCGTGTCGAAATCCGGCCGCCGGCCCCGGGCGTCGTCCACGAGGTTCTGGTGAGAACGGGTGAGAGAGTTGCCGAAGGGCAGACGCTGGCGCGGCTGGCGAGTCCCACGCTGGAGGAGGCCGAGGTCCGTGATCGGGCACAGTTGGTTGCCGTGCGACGGGAACTGCACGCCGCGGAAAGCTCGGGCGACCAGACGCGAATTGGTCAGGCGGAGCAGCAATCCCGGCAAGTGGAGGCGCAACTGGCTGACGTGCAAACGAAGCTAGCGGGACTCGATTTGCGCTCGGCAATCGCGGGCGTTGTGACGACGCCGGAAGTGGGTCAGAAAGCCGGCCTCTATCTGCACGAAGGCGAGACGTTCGCTGTGGTTGCCGATCTGAAGCAATTGAAGGCCCGGCTGCTGGTGATCGATCGCGACTTGCAATTCGTGCGGCCGGGGTCGGAAGTGAAGCTGAAGCTGAATGCCTATCCGTTTCGCACGTTCACCGGGCGCGTGGCTGAAATCATGCCGGCCGCCGCTGCCGCACGGCCAATCGATGAACAACTCAGGCCGGAACGCTACGGCCAGGACCTGACGAATTACTTCTCGGTGATCGTGACCCTGCCCAATCCCCAAGGGCTTTTGCGGGAAGGGATGACGGGTGAAGCAAAGATTTACGCGCCGCCACGGCCGTTGGCATGGCAGGTGGGACGAGGGCTCTGGCGCTGGGCGCGCTCGATCGTATGGTGGTGAGCCGGCAGGGGCTCTCGACCGGCTTGCCACCCGGCACCGCATAGGCGCGGAAACCGCGCTTCTGCGGTGCCGGAAGGCTTCATGCCGCTGCCAGCCGCCGACCCCGGGTTCGGATAGCCGGGTTTTCTGCTCGGCGCTGCTGTATCTAATGCTACTCATGCTCGGGGATCCGGGTTCCCATTCCCCGCTTTCGGAAGCCAGGAGGCGCAATCGCCCTGAGGTTGGGCGGAGGTGTTCAGGAACGACCGCGCGCTGCCATCCAGCCATGCTGCCCTGCGGGCAGAACCGGCTTCGCCAGCTTGGCACAGAGACCGCAGGTGTCTCTGCCATCAAGCCGAGTCAACAGGGCCAATAGCCACAGGCAAAGTAGAATATCCATGGCTTCCTCCAAGCGACGGGAACCCGGAATCCTTTCCGAGCTACCGACTGCCCTTTCCTTTCGCATGTGGGATGCCATTCGCGGCGCTCTCTTCGATTCCACATAACCTCTTGCATTGCAGAGAGTCGGCTGGCGGCGGGGCGACGTTACGGGACTCGGATCGCTATGATTTAGGGTTAATTTATCAACTTGGATTATTTATTAACCCTACCGGGATGCCAATTCATAATTGTCCTTGCTGGACGGGGGGAATTGAACCGCGGTGGAGAAAAATCGTAGCAGAAAAAAGAAGGCCGGACGTCGTCAACTGCCCCCTCTGACGACCTCCGGCCCTATATTGCGCGGATCCTTGAGTGTAACTAGAAACGGGCGACCAAGGTCTGGCTCTTGTTGATTTCCTTTTTGCGGCCAAGCTTCTTGGACTTATCGGATTTCTTCGTTGCCACCGGCTTGTTCTTCTTGTCCACAGTCGTCCTCCGTTGACGGCCCTATTGAGCTGCGTCTTAGAGTGAGCAACTCGCATGCCATGTTGTCTGTTGTGTGGCTGGCCGGCTAACTCCTTTGCCCTGAAGCGGTGTCGGTTCGTCCGAAATCGCGAACGACACAGAGTACCTGCGAACGGGGTGATTTATTCCCAAGCGTTTAATTTTTAACCCAGCATCGCCCGTGGCTTAGAACTGAGGGGGCAGGGACGCGGGCAGACACCAGGAGGCGACTTCTTCAGGGGTTGGGAGGGAGTCCGAACGCGAAAACAACAAGGCCGAAGGACGTCAGCTCCCCCGCGTGACGACCTCCGGCCGGGTGCGGAGCCTTCCTATGCGAAGGGAGAGCGCAACAGGTTGCGGCCAACCAGCGTCTGGGCCTTGGCGAGATCCTTTTTGCCTTGGGGTTTCTTGGCCTTGTTGGATTTCTTGGCTACCGGCTTGATCTTCTTGACCATTGTCGTCGTCCTCCTCGTTTAATCGCCCGCCTGGGCTACGTCTTCATACCAGCAAGATAGTTGCCATTTTCCTGAAAGAGCATTGAATTTGGTAAGTCCTTTGCTTCCCGCAGGGGTACATTGCGGACGTCCGAGCAACGAAAAGAAACTGTTTTACACCGTGCAATTTGTTCCCTTTGAGTGAATTTTTAACCAAAAACATCCGAAAACGGGGATGGATAGAAGCTTGGTGCCCGGGAAGGCAGTAAATTCCCCACGGGATCGATGGCGGGCAAAAACAACAAAGCCGGAGGACGTCAGCTTCCCCGCGTGACGACCTCCGGCCGAGTGTGTTGTTGCCTCTTACGCTTATTTACTAGATGGTTCGCGTGGTGGGCACGCGCGTCAGCGTCTGGGCCTTGGCAAGTTCCTTTTTGCCAGAGAGTTTCTTCGTCGGTTTCTTGGCCACCGGCTTACTCGTCTTTTTCATGATCTCGTTCCTCCTCGTTGAACGCCCCCCTGGGCTATGCCTTTTTATTGGCAAGTTGACTGCCATTCGGGCTACAGCGTATGAAGCCATGCAAGTCCTTTGTTGTGAGTGGGGGCGGATTCGGATGACCAGCGCCGTGACCACAAAATGGTGTTGGGAGAGAGATTAATTTGTGTCGGTGGTGACTTTTTAACCGAACTTGGGCTAGTGATGGTTGAGTCCGTGTTTGCGGCAGAGGTATTTCATGCGGTTGGCGTCGACGCCGAGCAGGCGCGCCGCTTTCACCTTGACCCCGCCAGCTTGTTCGAGGGCAGCTTCGACGAGGCTGCGCTCGTAGGCGTCTACCCGCTCGTCGATGTGGAAGCCGCTAGAAGGGATGGACTCGCGGGAGCGAACCGGGCGGCCGGCGGATGCGACGATGTCGGCCGGGAGGTCGTCCAGGCCGATTTGCTCATGCTCGGTCATGAGGACGAGGCGCTGAACCACGTTCTCGAGCTCGCGGACGTTTCCCGGCCAAGGGTAGCGCTTGAGCACATGCAGGGCATCGTCGCTGACTTTCATCGTAACCAGGCCATTGGCCGCGCAATAGACACGGAGAAAGTAGTCGATGAGGAGCGGAATATCGCCGACGCGCTCGCGCAGGGGCGGGATAAAGATAGGGACGACATGGATGCGGTAATAGAGGTCTTCGCGGAACGTGTTTTTGCGAACCGCCTCTTCGAGGTTTTCGTTTGTAGCGGAGACCAGGCGGAAATCGATCTTGATCTGTTTCTTGCCGCCAAGGCGAACGAGGGCGTGTTCCTCGAGGACGCGGAGGAGCTTGCTCTGGAGTGACGGAGGGAGCGTGCCGATTTCGTCCAGGAACAGTGTGCCGCGATGGGCGAGTTCGATCCGGCCCTCCTTGGTGGAGGCGGCGCCGGTGAAGGCTCCCTTTTCATAGCCGAACAGCTCGGCTTCCATGAGCCCTTCGGGCAGCGCGGCGCAATTGACGCTGATGAAGGGGCCCGAGCGGCGGCTGCTCTTCATGTGAATGGCGCGGGCGACCAGCTCCTTGCCGGTTCCGCTCTCGCCGCGGATGACGACGGTGGTGTTAGTTGGCGCGATGCGGCGGATGGTATCGAAGACGTGACGCATCGCCTCGGTCGAGCCCACCAGGTCGCCCTCTTCGTTCCTGCGCCGGATCTCCTCGCGCAAGATGCGGTTTTCGCGCTGTATGCGCAGTTTTTCGACCGCGCGGTCGAGCAGCACGCCCAGGGTTTGCGTATCGATGGGTTTGCCGAAGAACTCGTAGGCGCCGGCGTCCAGCAGCGGCATGACTTCGTCCTTGCTCATATCCTCGTAGAAGAGGAAGAGCAGCGTTTCAAGGTCTGTTTTCGAGAGATCCTCGATCAAATTCCGACACTGCTGGATGCCGCCGGAGGGCAGGGCGGTGTCGAGCAGGAGGATGTCGGGATGCTCGGCCTCCAGCAGGCGGTAGGCGTCGGGAAAGTCTGCGCCGGTGAGGACCTCGTATTTTTCGCGGAAAGCCGAGACGATCTGCGAGCGGACGGCAGGGTCGTCATCGACGATGGCAATTTTCGTTTTGGGATTCGCAGTAGGCAAAGCCGCCACCGCCGGCGCGGACGCGAGAGCGCCGGAGCATTGCGGTGTTGATTCTAGGAACGTGGGGAGGGAAGTGTCAACGGGAATGGCTTTGGCGTCGCCCCGGCGGCGACGCGGGATCGGCTCCGAAGGTTGCAACGACAGCTAGTTTCGAGAACCGGGGGCGGGGTAGGACATTGTCGGGGTGGTTGAGCCGTTTACTCTTTCTTGGAGAACAGTTGATCGAGGAAGGCCCGATCTTCTAGTACGCCCTTGAAAGCGGGAACGAACTCCGCAGTGCCTTCGAAAAGTTGACGGAATTCGGGATCGAGATCTTGGGCCTTTCGAAATTCAGCGAGCGCGGCGGGCTTGTTGCCGGCGGCGTAATTGAGGAAGCCAAGCAACGATCGGGTGTCTGCACGATCCGGCATGTAGCGCTCGGCCTTTTCGGCCGCGGCGCGAGCCTCGGCGAGTTTGCCGGCTCCGACGAGTTTGAACGTCCGATCCTGGTAATTGTAGGCGAGAGCAAGATCGAGCAGACGCCGGAGCTCGACGAGGGGGCGGGGGTTGTCGTCCACGTTGACGAATACCCAGCGGTCGTTATTCGTATTGCGGCCGCATTCCTTGCAAACGACCAGGATCGATGCCGACTGACGCCCGCGCCGGTCTCCACCGGCGGATTCGCCCGCGGCCAAAGCAGCGAAGAGACGCTCGGAAAGTTCGCCCTGCGTGGCCTCGAAAGCCTTGCCTATCGCTTCGATCACTTGCGGTCCGACAAGGATATTTCCTTGAGCAGACCATGTCTTTCCCTGAATGTCGCCATGCCAGTCGGGCGCATGGGGGCCGGTGTAGGCGGCGAGATTGCCGTGTGCGTCGACGATGGCAATCTGGCGGCCGTCCTTGCCGGGAAATTTGTCCTCCGCGAGCAGACGGTCGAGCACTTGCCTGGCCGTCATCCCCTGGTCGAGCAGCTTGAGGCCCTTCGGTCCGTAGCCGACGTTGACGTTGGCCTGCGTGGCAATGGCGCCCACGCCCGCTTCGGCCCAAGGCACGACTGAGCCCACGGAGAAATAACGCGAAGCGACAGCAACACCCATCTGTCCGGTCGATGGATCGATGGCGACGATGGAAAATGTGGAGACGGTGGGCAATTTCAAGCTCAGCGTCGGACCGCCGGCCGCCCATGTCATCGAGGAG
>JAGWOX010000260.1 GCA_028877145.1 Acidobacteriota bacterium
GCGATCACGAGGCGCTGAATCTCGCTGGTCCCTTCGCCAATCGTCGCCAGTTTCACGTCGCGATAATATTTCTCCGCCGGATAATCCTTGATGAATCCGTAGCCGCCCAACACCTGCACGGCTTCGTTCGCCACGCGCACCGCCGTCTCGCCCGCATGCAATTTCGCCATCGCCGATTCGAGCGTGTGATGCTGTGGAGGATCGCCCACAGCTCGCGCCTGGTCCGCAAGCCAGGCCACGCGATAGGTCAACAAGCGCGCGGCGTCGATCTGGGTCGCCATGTCGGCCAGCTTGAATTGGATCGCCTGAAAATCGCTGATGGGTTTGCCGAACTGTTTCCGTTGTTTCGAATAGCGCGTCGCCGTTTCGAACGCACCTTGCGCCATGCCCAGCGCGAACGCCGCAATCGAAATGCGCCCGCCGTCGAGCACGGCCAGGCTGTTGATGAATCCCTTTCCCTGCTTCCCCAGCAGATTTTCCGCCGGCACGCGGCAATCGCTGAAGATGACTTCGCTCGTGTCGCTCGCCCGCAATCCCAGCTTGTTCTCCTTTTTTCCCGGGCGGAAACCGGGCGTGTCCTTCTCGATGATGAAACCGGAGATGCCGTGATGCCCGGCGGCGCGATCGGTGACGGCCATGGCTACGCACACATTCGCGTAATGTCCGTTCGTCGTGAACGTCTTCGAGCCGTTGATCACCCACGAGCCGTCGCGCTGCCCGGCGACAGTGCGCGTCCCGCCGGCATCCGAACCGGCTTCCGGCTCGGTGAGCGACCAGCAACCAAGCCATTCCCCGCTGGCGAGCCGCGACAGATATTTTTCCTTCTGCGCTTCGGTGCCGAATTTGTAGATGTGGTTCGAGCAAAGCGATGTGTGGGCCGCGACGATCAGCGCCACCGACCCGTCGACGCGCGCCAGTTCTTCGAGCGCAATCGCGTATTCGGCGTATCCCAGGCCCGCGCCGCCGTATTTCTCCGGAAAAATCACGCCGAGCAATCCGAGTTCGCCGAGCTTGGCGATCACTTCGCTTGGGAAACGCGACGCCTCGTCCCACTCCATCACATGCGGCGCGATTTCCGCTTCGGCGAATTCGCGTACCGTCTTGCGAAGCTGCGTTTGTTCGTCAGTCAGGGAGAAGTCCACGTTCGGCCGCCCTTTCCACGTTTATATGTACCCCAAATCTTTTTTATACCACAACAAACACATCATCGCTCTTCGCATTCACCGGGGTTGTGACCTTCCGAGCGCCGGTGCGCCGCGCCGCGAACTCGGCGCCCGCATCGGCAAGTGGATGAAAAGCAGTCCGCCGCGGCTGCTCGAAAAGAGGCGGCGAGGCATCGCGTCGGCGCGCGGCCGCCACTCGACGGGAAAGACCGGAAAAGAAGAGCGTTTAGTGCGCGATCTTGGCTGCCGCGCCCAGGTCGGAAACGCCCATGACGACGACCGCTTTCTTGGTTCCCCGCTCGATCGTGCCGTAAACGTATTCGACGTTGATGCCCCTCGCCGCCAGTTTTCGCAGCATGCGTCCCAGAGACCCCGGCCGATGCCCCATGCCGACGGCGAGCGTCTGTTCGACGACGGTTTTCAAGCCCAGGTTGCGGCACACTTCCTGCGCCACCTCAATGTTGCTCACCAGCAGCCGCACCGGATTGATGGGTCCGGTTTCGGTTGCCTGTATCGCTTCAATATTCACCGCGACCTTGGCCAGCTCGCTGCACAGCGTCGCGAGAGCGCCGGGACGATTCTCGAGCGTCACTACCAGTTGTTTGACAATTGGCACAGTCGCCTCATTCGTTAGCGGCCCCGCGCCGCAAATGGATTGTCTACCGCCTCTTGCCGCAATGTACCACACCCGACGGTGGCGCGGACACTCCTGTCCGCGCGCCCGTATCCCGCCACGCCGGCCAACCGCGGCCAGCGCGACTTTGGTAGCGCAGCCACTCATGGCTGCGGCCTTTCGAATCGCCCCGGACTGTCCTTACTGCAGGAATCGCTGCCACCGCTAACCGATCGAGATGGCGACCGCAGGTCGCCCTGCCGACGATTCCCGCGCTAATCGGGATGCGTCGCGAATCTCCGGAAGAAGCTAGTCGGCTCCCAGGCCGGTCGCGCCTTTGCATTCGCCACGCGCAGCGCCAGCCTTTCGAGGATGTAATCGAATTGGGCTGCGGCGGCCTTGTCCACCGGCTTCTGGTCGAGATCGTCGGACGGCGCGTGATAGCGGGTGTGAATCCAGTCGTTGAAGATTTTTTCCTCCGGCGATCCGAATGTCCAACCGAACTTGAACGCCAGCGCCGGCACGCCCATTTTCACGAAGCTGTATTGATCGCTGCGGATGAACCGGTTCGCCGAGGGCACTTTGTCGGCCTGCACGATGACGCCGTTCGCCTTGCATACGGCGCGGATATCGTTGCCCAGCGTCGATTCGTTGAGCCCCTGCACCTCGAGATATTTCAGCGGGAAGAGCGGCAGATACATGTCCATGTTGATATCGGCGACGATCTGGCGGATCGGCACGGTGGGATGATGCGCGAAATAGATCGAGCCCAGCTCGCCCTGCTCTTCCGCCGTCACGGCCAGGAACAGGATCGAGCGTTTCGGCCGCAACCGGCCGGCGCGGAAGCTGCGCGCGATCTCGATCACCGACGCGATGCCCGAGGCATCGTCCATCGCACCGTTATAAACGTCGTCGCCTTTGACCGGCGTGCCGACGCCAAGATGGTCGAGATGCGCCGAGATCACCACGTACTGGTTGCGCAGCTTCGGATCGCTGCCGCGCAGAATTCCGGCGACATTCGGCGAAGACGCTTTCCACTGCTTGTAAGCGACATGCACCCTGACCCGCACCGCCAGCGGAAAACGCGGCAGCGCCTTCCCACTTCCCGTATCGTCGAGAATCTGCTCGAAGGTGTGCCCGCTGCCGGCGAAGAAAAGCGCGGCGTGCGCGGGGTTCACGTACATCGATAGCCGCATTCCCGGCTGCTCTCTGAGCGGCTGGTCCGCGAGCAGGAAAGTGGGCCGCGGCACCGGCTTCTGTTCGCCCGGCCGCGTCCACGGAATTTCCATCGTGCGCGGGTTCGGAATCGCGACCATGCCGATGGCGCCCGCCGCTTGGAGCGCCTTCCAGCGTTCCTCCGCGGATTGCGAGTGCGCCTCGAGGGCGTGCGGCATCCCCTTGGGGCCGCCGGTCAGGAACACGGCGACTTTTCCCCGGAGATCGAGGCCCGCGAAATCGTCGTAGTGCAATTCGGGGACGGCGAAACCGTAGCCGACGAACACCGCCGGCGCATCGACATCCGCGGGATCGCCGCCCACGCCGACGCGCACGTCCTCGGCGAGATCGAGTGGCTGCGCTTTGCCTTCATGAACGAGCGCGACACTCGATTTCTCCGGCTCGAGCTCGCGCACATCGAAATCGACTTTTTGGAAATAGCCTTCCGTACCGGCAGGCGCGAGGCCCTGTTTCTTGAACTGCGCCGCGACGTAATCAGCCGCTTTCTGATACGCGGCGGTTCCGGTTCCGCGGCCCTCGAGCGCATCGCTCGCGAGATATTCGATATGCGCCCACCACCGGTCGCCCGCCGCTTCCCAATTCGTCTTTTTGGTCACTGTTGCCGCGCTCCCGGAAATGGCCATCGCCAGCATCATTCCCATGACTACTTCTGATTTCATTCCGCCACCTCTGCGTGCCGGTTCGTTCTTGCCGATCTCGACAGAAAGGCCGCAGCCATGAGTGGCTGCGCTACATTTCCCCACACCCCACGTTGCCTCACGGCCCGCATAGGATAATCGTGTTCGCTCCGCCTGAAAACATTTTCCGCGGTTATGATGGAAATTCGCCCACAGGGCCGGAGACGATGCGCGACAAGAACGCCGAAAACGATGATCTTCGCCTGCTGCGCGCGCTGTGCCAGGCGGACGATTCCGGCCTGGTGCGCCGGGCGTGTCACGTGCTGGGACGCCATGACTGGCCGCAGGGCGAATCGCGCATCGTCTTCGAATGCTGCGCCGCGCTCGCTGCTCGGGGCGCGCGCATCACCGCGGCCAGCCTCGCCGCCGAAGCGACGCGTGCCGGCTTCCCCGACGTCGACCTCGAATCCCTGTTCGCCGCGCTTCCCTCGGCCGATCGCGAACTCGCGCGCCGGCTCGATGCGCTCGAAAAGGAAAGCGGATGATGCGCGAATGGAAACCCGGCCCGCGCGCCCTGCGCTGGCTCTCCATCGCGGACCTCATCGGCATTCCGTTCCTGATTCTGCTCTACATCTGGCGCTGGCAATTCACGCATTTCCGGATGTGGCTGATTTTTCCCATCTGGATCGTGGCCAGTTTCGTGCTGCATCGCGACACGCCGAAAACGCTCGGATGGCGCGCCGACAATCTGAAACAGGCAGGGATCGAAGCGGCGATCTTTTTCGGCGCGGCGATCGGTCTTTTGCTCGCCATCGCCTTTGCCCGCGGGACGCCGCACCATGTGGCGTGGCGGGCCGTCGGGGAGCATCTGTGGAGCTATTTCGCTTTCTGCCTTTTGCAGCAGGTGGCGTTGAATTCGGTTGTGAACAACCGGGCGATCTCGCTCTTCTCGCGGCCGTGGGCGTCGTCGCTTTTTGCGGGGTTCGTTTTCGCTTCGGCGCATTGGCCGAACCCGGTGCTGGTTCCGATCACCCTGATAGGTGGTGTGGCCATGGCGTGGATCTTCCGGCGGAATCGGAACATTCTGACTCTGGCATTCGGGCAAGCCGTCGTCGGCTCGTTGCTCGCGTTGGCCTTCCCCGCCGCGTGGGTACACAATCTGCGCGTCGGCCCGGGCTATTATCGGTGGAAGTAGGCGATTCGATCGTGTAGGGTTTGGCGACGAAAGGAAAAGCGAGAGTGTTCACCGCGCTGCGCTACTACTGGGAGATCGCCAAGGACTATCGCTTGCGGCCTTGGGAAAGCCCTTACATCCGTTGGCGCCTGGAGACTTTCTTCGGGCCTGCCGCGGCGGATGTCGAGGGCTGGGCCTTTTTCATGCTCCTGTGGCGTGAACGCTCGCGCATGCGGCGATTCCTTCACTGGGCAGCGGAACGAAGAGCCGTTCAGGCCCGTGCTCGCCATTAGCTCCGGAATGAGGCAGAAGATTGTAGCGCCCTCAGCGAA
>JAGWOX010000261.1 GCA_028877145.1 Acidobacteriota bacterium
GTCGGGACCGCTCTTCGTCATCATTTTCTTGGGTTCGAAGCGGAATTTCAAGGTTAAGCTCTTCGCTTTGCACACGAAGTCGACTTCCTTTTCGTTCGGTTCGATGGTTGGCTGGCCATTCACCGTCTTGGGGAAATCGAAGGTGATCGCCATCTCCTGTCCGTTCCCCGATCTCTGAATGTTCACGCTGGCCGGAGCCACTTTTTTCTTAGCGCTCTTCAATTCCAGATAGCTGTCCTTGGTAAGCGACGCTTCGGTCGCGCCGGCGAACGCGGACATGTTCGGCCCGAACAGAGCAAGCTCGTAATTTGCCGGAGTCTTCGCCAGGTATTGCTCGATGTCCGCCTGGGTCATTCTCCCATCGAGAATAGACGCGCGCGCCAGCGCCTCTCGCATTGTCTGCGCCGAAATCCACCGCACCTCGAACATCGCCATGTGGGCGCTTTCCATTTCGCCGTCACTGTTTTGCGATGGTGGGCCGCCGCCCGGCTGGCCCATACTCGGCCGCTCGGGGCCGGGGCCCTGCGAACCCGCGCCCCTGGGCATGCCCGTCGCCTGGCTGCCGAGCGCGAAACCCGTCGCGACGTGAATCGTTCGCGACCAGGGAGAATCGTTCATCACTTTTTGGACATCTTTCATGTCCCACTGCTGATACGGCTTGCCCTCCCAGGGATCGCTGGCCCAGGCAAAAGCCGCCACCACAAGAATGAAAAGGGCAACCTTGGCGAACTTCCGCATCTCGTCTCTCCTTCCGTCCCTCTTATTCCGTGCCCGCCCCGAGCGCTGCCGTGTATTCGTCGGGATCGAAGCCCAAGATCACTTTCCGGTCCACCAATAGCGTAGGTGTCTGCCGGCTGCCCAGTTCGTCGATCAGCTCGTAAAGAGCCTGGTAATCGCCGCGAACGTTCTTTTCCTCGAACTCCACTCCGCGCTCCGAAAGAAACTCTTTCGCATGCCGGCACGGTGGTCAACCGGGCTGAGTGTAGAGGACGACGTGCCGTTTCACCATACTTACCTATTATCAGATTTCACCGGAGAGGCGCAATTTCCGGTTCACTCGCGCGTCCCGGTGTATTGACGCGCGCCGATCACCGATTCCACGCGGTAGACCGGCTGCCGGTGCGCGTCGAAATACGTACGCATCATCAGTTCTCCCAGCAGCCCGATGGCCAGCAATTGCACCCCGAAGAGCACGAGGATCATGCCCAAGAGCAGAAGCGGCCCGTGTTCCAGAAACAAGTGTGAGCCATAAACCACCTTCTCGAAAAACAACCAAAGCAGCAGTCCGCTGCCCACAGCCAGCCCGCCCAGCCCGGGCGGCCCGAAGAAATGGAGCGGTCGCGTCATGTAGCGCATCAGGAAGCGGATGGTGATCAGGTCGAAGAACACGCGGCCGGTGCGCGAGATTCCATAATGCGATTTCCCCTGCGGCCGTTCGACGTTGCGGATGGTCGCTTCCACCACCTTCGCGCCGTTCCAGGCCGCCAGCGCGGGGATGAACCTGTGAAGCTCGCCGTACAACGAGATTTCCTTGATCACGTCGCGACGATACGCCTTGAACGTGGTCCCGAAATCGTGAATGTCCACGCCGGACAGCTTCGCCATCATCCAGTTCGCGGTGCGCGAAGGCAGGCGCCGCAGCCAGAAATTGTCCACGCGCTTTTTGCGCCAGCCGCTCACCAAGTCGCAGCCTGTCTGCTCCATCGTTTCGATCATTCCGGGGATGTCGGCGGGATCGTGCTGGAGATCGCCATCCATCGCGATGATAATTTCGCCTTGGGCCAGATCGAATCCGGCGGCGAGCGCCGCCGTCTGCCCGTAATTCCGTTTCAGACGGACCGCCCGCACGCGCTGGTCGCGCTCGGAGATATCCGCTAGCAGACGTGGCGTGGCATCGGTGGAATGATCATCCACGTAGACGAATTCCACCGGCTCGAAGCGTCCGGCCATCGTCCGCGACAGTTGTGAATGCAGCTCCGCGACGCTCTCCTCCTCGTTGTGGAACGGGACGACGATCGAGTATTTCGGTCCGTCTGCGCTCGTTTCAAGCATCTTCTTTCACCAATTCCCGATAACTGATCAACCGGATCCCCTGCTCCTCCACGGCGCTCGCCACTTCCGGCGCCGTCAACGCCTCGAGTTCCCTTTGCCGCGCTCCCTTGAGCCGGGTCGCTTTCGCGTCAAGCTCCGCATCGCGGTAACCCGGGTGGCACATCAACTCCGTAGTTCCGTCCGGCAGGCGCTCGGCCAGCCGCAACAGGTCGGTTGCATTGAGCGACCCCGTCCACCGGATCCCGCAAAAATGATCCGGAGTCCTCAAGCCGCCCGTCTGCGCCAGCCGGCGAAACTTCCGGCGTCCCGCTCCCGCCGCGGCTGCGGTGATGGAGCGTCCCATCTCGCCGCGCTCGCTCCCGTCGCGTCCGCCGCCGAAGAGCGTTCGCAGGCTTTCGTACGGTTTCCGCATCGCGCCGATCCCGAATTCCGATGCTACTCGCGCAACGGCCGCCATCACGCGCGGGTAGAGATGCGTGTGCTTGTGAGTATCCACGTGCGTCGGCCTGATTCCCGCCGCCGTGATGCGTCCGATCTGCGCCCGCAATTCTGTCTCGATATCCGCCTGCCGCACCCGGCCGAGCGCCAGCCGGCCAACGAGTCTTCCGAGTGAGCCGGGCAGCCGTCCGCCGGCGGTGGCGAGCGTCGGAATCGATTCCGGTGGCGCCACGGCTCGCTCGCCCACGAGGACCAGATGGCAACCGACGCCGAGGCCGGGATTTTCTCTCGCGATGCGGACGGCGTCGTCGAAAGCGTCACCCATGGCCATCAGAGTCGTGCTCGTGAGGATGCCCGTGCGAAAGGCTTCGAGAATGCCGGCATTCACGCCGCGCGTGTAGCCGAAGTCGTCTCCGTTAACGATCAACTGCTTCATCGCCGGCGTGCGGAACCGCGCCAAATCACTCGAAAATGATACCATGCCTGCGCGGGAGCAGATTCAGACTACCGCTGCCCTGGGGCCTGAAGTTTTGGGCGCGGGGTGATGGGACAAACCCACGGTCAGAAAGTCACTGACCGTGGCTACCAAACCGGGACGATCGCCGGCCCGATGTGTCTTTGGGAGCGAGGGAGGAACCCGTCTTTTCAATTCCGCCTGTCAGCACGTTCCGGACGGGTCGGTCGGTGAACCGATATACTTTTCCCACGCTCAAACCGTCATCCCGGACCACGAACACCGGCTTTTCTGTCTTCTCGACCAGAACGATCAGCCCTTGCGTTTCGAAGTACCGCCGCGAATCCTGAATGAGGAGAAAATCTCCTGGCTGTGGAAGGTAGTTCGGATCAAAGAGTTGTACTACTTTCAAATCCTTTCGTCCCAATTGGCGCATATAGAATCCCAACCCCATCGGATCGCTGGCTGCTACGCGCGCTCCCTGCGGCGCGACGCGGCACACATATTCCGCCACTTCGCGTGCGCCCAGGTCGTACACCTCATCCGGCGGAAAAAGTCTGCCCGCGTTCGCCATGCCGCCTCCCAGCCGATTCAAAAAGAGCCGGTCATAAGGCGCCCAAGCCATTGCATTCGCGAGCGGCCAAAGTACGAGCGACACTACCACTACGGCCATCGCCGGTCGCCAAGTCCGGTTTCCCATCCGATCCCGACTCCAGACGAGAAATTTTTCAACGGCCCAACCCCCGGCCAGATAGAGTACCGGAAGGCCGATCGCTTCGTAGCGAATCCATTTCGAACCGGCCAGCGAATACGGCAGGATCCAGAACGTCAAATTCACACGGGTAAAAATAGAAATCAGCGAGTTCCGGTCGAAAAACAGCAGCCCGATTCCCCCGAGCATCACCGCCAGAATCACGAGCGGTGTCTTGACGGCCAGCACCCATAGATAGAAATACCAGGGCAGCCCGTACGGAGTGGTGAGCGCGTTGTTCAGATACACGCGCCCGTCCATGAGGTAGCCGTGGTGCTGGATCGTTTTCTGCTCGCTATAGCGCAGCATGGCCTCGAGGTTCCGCGGCGAAAGAATCACCGGATTGGCCAGCACGAACACCATCCCCGCGACCAGAACCAGTCGCCGGAGATAGGGCCCCATGTCCCGGCTCTTGATACCCTTCTGGTTGGCCACGTGCCAGACGAGCACGATCAGTCCGAATTCGCCGATCGCCAGGTAATACGAGGCCAGGTCCAGGCCGAAGGCAACACCTGCGAGCGTGAACCATCGCTTCGATTCCTCGGCGCTTACCGCCTGTTTGCCGCGGTTGTAGCAATAGAACGCCAGAAGTGTGAAGAAAACGAAAAGGCTTTCTTCCTTGAGCACGCGGTTCAGAGCCACCGAAAGCGGCGAGACGGCCCAGAACACAGCTGCCAGCCCCGCGCCCAGCAGCCCGATCATCTGCCTTCCAAGCAAATAAAGGATCAGAGCGGTCAGTGCCCCGAGCAAGGCAATGGGCAGACGCAGCAATGCCTCCTTGCGAATCGGGTGCCAGCCGTGTCCAAGAGCCCAGCGGTTGTACCGCTCGCCCGCATCCAGGCTGGCCCAGGCCAGCACCTTCATCAACATCGGGTGCTCGCTGTTCACCCCTGCGAACTGGCCCCGCCGATATTTTTGGATGGAATTCCATTTCGCGGCTTCGTCTTCAGCCAGGCTCGGCTGTCCCAGACGGTAGGCGCGCAGTCCCAGCCCGACGAGAAGCAGCAGTGCGAGGAAGAGTCGTTCGGTGCGGCGCGCCCGGGCGCTATTCATAAGCCAGGGCGTCGATGGGATCAAACCGCGCCGCGCGATAGGCGGGATAGAACGCTCCGGCGGCGGCCGCAGCTAGAGCCAGAAGAACGGCGTTGGCCACCCAGTGCCATGGAATCAGAATGGTCAGGGATGGAAGATTGTGGTGGAGTACGACGCGCGTTAGCCACGTCGTGACCAGGCCTAGCAAGATTCCGAAGCCGGCCATCAGCAGCGTTTCCTCGAGGATGAGTCCGATCACTTGGGCTCGCGAGGCCCCGAGCGCCTTCAAGATCCCGATTTCGTGTGTTCGTTCGAGGACGATGGTATAGGTTGCCAGAAACACCACCAGGAAACTGATCGCCACGCCCAGTCCCAGCATCGAGTTGATGAACGG
>JAGWOX010000262.1 GCA_028877145.1 Acidobacteriota bacterium
GCCATGGCGGCTTGGGGTGGAACTCCGATGCCCCCGACGCCGTGGACCAAGGCGAACTGGGGTGGAACTCCGATGCCCCCGACGCCATGGGTCAAGGCGAATTGGGGTGGAACTCCGATGCCCAAGACGCCGTGGGCCAAGGCGAACTGGGGTGGAACTCCGATGCCCCCGACGCCATGGCTGAGGTAAATGTTCTGCCCCTCGAATAGGGGCATTGAACCTGCGGATTAGGTCAGCCGGCCTCGGGAACGAGGTACGGTGTCCGACGCTTTTGTTTATACGATCTGGATCCTGAGCTTCGCACTAGAGGTGTACATTGTTGTACGATCTCTGGTGCACAAGGATTTCCGTCGTTATCTGAGTTTGAATGTTTTTGTGGGCGCGATGGCGGCAAGGGACGTTGCCGCCTTTTTCGTCCAGATGCGCTACGGCTTTACTTCCCTCCAGTATACGTACACCTACTACTACACGGATGCCCTGCTCACGATACTGATGTATCTGACCATCGCGTATCTGTACTTCGAGGTCTTCCGCGAAATGCACTTCGGAAGGTACGTCCGCGGCGTAACGCTGCTGCTGCTGGCTGGGACGGCGTTGTTCTCCTACGCGGTAGTGCAAAGCAACACCGATCACCTTACCGGCCGGTTTGTCGTCGAGATGTCCCAAAACATGTACTTTGTGGGCTTGGTTTTAACGTACCTGTTGTGGGTGGCCGTCTTCAAACTGCGGGAGACACGCGCCCGTCTTGTTCAGCTCATTCTGGCGTTGGGAATTTATTTCAGCGCGACAGCCGCAACATTCGCGTTCCGAAACATGTTCCCATCGATGCACAGCATGGCTGAGTTCATGGGTCCACTGATTGGAGCGCTGTTGCCGATGGCTTGGGCTTATACTTTCACTAAAGTGCCGGAAAATGCCCGGCTGGTGCCCCAAACTCTGGCAGGGGTGGTTTCACACAGATGATAGCTGCGCTGATTTTCGTGGTTTCGATTGCGGCGTTCATGCAATTCTTCGTGTTTTATTCACGATCGGTGATCGCCGCTTCGCGCAAGCATGCGCTTTCTGAAAACGTCCGCGAAGTCACCGGGATCAGCGGCGAAATGGTCGAGGATCTGCAATTCGACCGGCTGCTGCAACTGGTGGAGCTGTGCCCCGGTTCCGGAAGCGACGAAATGGGCATCCGCGCCGTTCGCGCCTATTTCAGCGGCCTGGGCATGTTGCTCTCGCTCGTTCCTCAGGCTCCCTCCGGGATCCTGAGCCGGACCGCGAGCTGGCTCAAGCAGGAACGGGCGGCTTGCGCCTATTTCGCGGCGGCGGCGCTCGACCAGCGGATGGCTTACAGCCGGACACTGCTTTCTCACGGCGCCCGGTCCTAGCTCCTCCGCCCTTGTATCTCGCCCCGCGCGAGAGCCTCTGATTCGCTGCGCCGCCCGGCGTTTGTTTCTCCGCCACACTCCTTCGCGTCCCTGCTACCATGTATGGGAAGCCATTTCCTGCCCTATGCCAATGCAAACGCCTCCGGCCAGTCGAGTTCTGGCAACCATCGAACGCTACGGGATGATCCAGCCGGGTGACCGTGTGGGAATCGCCGTTTCGGGCGGGGGCGATTCGGTTGCATTGCTGTTGCTGTTTGAACATCTGCGCGAGGCGTTGGGCGTGACGATTGTGGTGCTGCATTTCAATCACGGCCTTCGCGGCGAGGCGGCGGAAGCAGATGAGCGGTTCGTTTGCGAACTGGCCGGCGAACGCGGCCTGGCGTGCATGGTGCGCCGTGAGGACGTCGGGGCCGAAGCGAAGCGCCTGGGGAAAAACGTCGAAGAGGTCGCTCGTGAACGGCGTTACGCCTTCTTTCGCCAGTTGGTGACTGAGGGGAGGGTCACGCGCATCGCCACCGGTCACACGGCCGACGATCAGGCGGAAACCGTGCTGGCTCGACTGGTGCGCGGCTCGGGGCTACGGGGTCTGGCGGGAATCCATCCGGTGCTCGGGCCCGTGGTCAGGCCGCTGATCGAGATTCGGCGGTCGGAACTTCGGGAATATCTGCGGAAGCGAGGTCACAACTGGCGGGAGGACGAAACGAATATCGATACTTCCCGCCTGCGCGCGCGAATCCGGCAGCGCCTTTTGCCGTCCATCGAGGCGGAATACGGCAGCGGCGTCGTGGACAGGCTGGCGCGGCTTGCGGACCTCGCGCGCAACGATGAAGCCTTGCTGGATGAGGTCGTGGAGGAGCGCTTTGTCCGCTTGTGCCGTCATCGCGGGAGGGAACTCGTGCTCCGGGCGATGGACGTAGCCGATCCCTGGCCGCAGCTCAAGAGCCGTGAAGCACGCGAGGCCATCGCAGCTCGGCTGGCGCGGCGCGCGGTCCGCGAAGTGAAACGCGATTTGCGCGGGCTCGCCGCCGGACATATTGCGCGGATCCTGGAGTTGGCGCGCCAGGGAACGAGCGGCAACCGGCTCGAACTGCCCGGCGGTGTGGTGGTCGAGCGAGCGCTGAACGAGCTAATCTTTTCTGTGAAAGGCGAGTGGAGCCGAACCAAGGGGCAACCGGCTGCGTATTCCTATCCAGTGGAGCTCGGAATGAGGGGGGAAGCGGCCTTGGCAATTGCCGAAACGGGTAAGCGGCTGCGCCTGAAATTGATTGACTGGCCCGCAGTCGGGAGGGAAACTTATGGGGGAGCCTCCGGGGTGCTGGATGCCGATCGGCTCGAGACCCCGCTTTCGGTGCGCAACTGGCTGCCTGGAGACGCATATCGGCCCCTGGGTCGCGGGCATCGGGGCAAGCTCAAGCGCCTTCTCCTTGAACGACGCATTGCGGGTAAAGACCGGGCTCTGTGGCCGGTGATGACAAGCGGTGGGAAGCCGGTCTGGACGAGCGGGTTACCGGTCGCAGTCGAATACGCTGCGGGGACCGAAACGCGACGGGCGTTGTTGATCTTCGAGGACCAGGTTGGGGGACTTTCGGGGCGGGAAGTTCTAGAGACGGCGGGGCGGCGAAGAGCATCTAAATAGGGAGTGGGTTGTCCGGACGCGAGGGCGTGCAAACAGGTCCGGCGAGAGGTCCAACGTGAGAAGGTCCGGTACCGGAATGAATTCTACAGGGCGAGCCATCCTTTTTTGGCTCATTATGGTGCTGCTTGCCGTGGTGTTGTGGAAGATGGCATCGGCAGGCACGCAGGCCAACCGGGACCTCACGCCCAATTACACCGATTTCACCGCGCAACTGCAGAAGGGCAACATCAAGGACGTCACCATCTACCTCTCGCAGAACACCGCCGAGATTCAGGGTGATTACCGCGATCCCGCCGAACATTTCCGCGGCGTGGTGGTGCCGAGCACGGTGCTTTCCGACGTCACCAAGCAACTGCAGGACAAGGGCGCGACGATCAACATCAAGGAAGTGCGCAGCGGCGACTGGCTGAACCTGATCGTGAATGCGCTGCCGCTGATCCTGCTGATCGCGTTGTGGATTTTCATGATGCGGCAGATGCAGGCGGGCGGGAACAAGGCGCTCAGCTTCGGCAAATCGCGCGCGCGTCTGCTCACTCCGCAGCAGAAGAAGGTGACGTTCAAGGACGTTGCCGGCGTCGAGGAAGCCAAAGACGAATTGCAGGAGATCATCGAATTTCTGCGCGACCCGCAGAAATTCCAGCGGCTCGGCGGCCGCATTCCGAAGGGCGTGCTGCTGGTGGGTCCGCCGGGAACGGGCAAGACGATGCTGGCGCGGGCGGTGGCCGGCGAGGCCAACGTTCCCTTCTTCTCGATTTCCGGTTCTGATTTCGTCGAGATGTTTGTCGGCGTGGGCGCGAGCCGCGTGCGCGACCTCTTCGAGCAGGGCAAGAAGAACGCGCCGTGCATCATCTTCATCGATGAAATCGACGCGGTTGGGCGCCATCGCGGCGCGGGACTCGGCGGCGGGCATGACGAGCGCGAACAGACGCTGAACGCGCTGCTCGTCGAAATGGACGGCTTTGAATCGAACGAAGGCGTGATTCTGGTGGCTGCGACGAACCGGCCCGACGTGCTCGATCCGGCGCTGCTGCGGCCGGGACGTTTCGACCGGCGCATCGTGGTGCCGCGGCCTGACGTGCGCGGGCGCGAGGAAATCCTTCGCGTGCACACGCGCAAGGTGCCGATCGCGGCCGACGTCGATCTTTCCGTGCTGGCGCGCGGTACGCCCGGCTTTTCGGGCGCCGACCTGGCGAACATGGTGAACGAGGCGGCGCTGCTGGCGGCGCGCAATAACCGCAAGACGGTGATGATGGCCGATCTCGAAATGGCCAAGGACAAGGTCCTGATGGGCGTCGAGCGGCGGTCGATGATCCTCTCCGACGAGGAGAAGAAGACCACGGCGTATCATGAGGGCGGGCACGCGCTCGTCGCGGCATTGACGCCCGGCGCCGATCCCCTGCACAAGGTGACGATCATTCCGCGCGGCATGGCGCTTGGCGTCACGATGCAGCTACCGATCGACGACAAACACACCTACTCGAAGGAATTCCTCGAGGCGCAGCTCGCCGTGCTGATGGGCGGACGCGCGGCGGAGGAAGTGGCGCTGCACCACGTCACCACGGGCGCGGGCAACGACATCGAGCGGTCGACGGAAATCGCGCGGCAGATGGTGTGCGAATGGGGCATGAGCGAACTCGGGCCGCTGACGTTCGGCAAGAAGGAAGAGGCGATCTTCCTGGGCCGCGAGATCGCTCAGCACCGCGACTACTCCGAGGACACGGCCATCCTGATCGACCGCGAGGTGCGGCGCATCGTTGGTAATTCCTACGAGCGCGCGCGGACGATCATGGAAACGCACCGCGACACGCTCGAACGCATCGCGCAGGCACTGCTCGAGCGGGAAGTGCTCGACGCGCAGGAAATGCGCATGTTGATCGATGGCAAGCCGCTGCCGGACAAGCCCGAAGCCGCTCCGCTGCCGCCTGTCACGAGCAAGGAGCCGCAAGTGGCACGGCCCGAGCCGCGAGTCGTGCCCGGGCTGACCAAGGGCGAGAAGCCGGCGACGGCCTGATCGCTCCTCGCAACTCGAAACCACAACTTCTCACGAGAGCCGGCCTAAGGGCCGGCTCTTTTTTTCCCCCGCGACAAGGGCCTTTGA
>JAGWOX010000263.1 GCA_028877145.1 Acidobacteriota bacterium
CGCCCGGCCCTGAGCCACCAGCACGCCGGCGATGCCCGCCATCGCTCCGATCGCCGCGCCGATGCCGGCTCCTTCACCGCCGCCGGCCGCGCCGCCAATCCCCGCGCCAATGGCTGTTGTCGTCCCCACAGCGGCCACGTCCGCGCCACGCGATGTGCGGGTGGTGTTTTCGATCTGCTGAGTCTGAATCGAGAACTGCTGCCCGTCGACCAGCACCAGCCGTGTCAACCGGACAGTCAGTTTCGACTTCTTCCCCACGCCGCCTTTCTCGACCGACTCGACTCGCCCGAGCACCATCTGTCCGCGCCGAGCCACCACCCAGCCGCCAACCACCAGCGGCTGCGTCAAATCGGCGCTGAAGGAATCGCCGGGATGATTCTGGGCGCTCGACAGCGCTTGTGAAGTGCGAACGGTGATCAGGGTTCCCACGGGCAGCGTGAACGTTTGCGGCACCTGCATGCCGGATTGGTTCGGAGGAAGCGGTTCGGCGCCGTTGTTGGCGTTCTGCGCGGAGCCGGTGTCAGACCTAGTCTGTGGGTATTGCTGGGGATATTGCTGGGCCGCAAGGGGGAAGGCCGCAAGGCCCGCCAGGATAACCAGCATGGCGGCCGATCGGGCAAGGCCCTGCCGGGGAGAGAGAATTTTTCCGCGCGCACGCATACGTATCCTCCGTCCCCGCCAGATATCGTTGTCCTCGTTTGTGAGATGCGGCGCATTTTGCGCGGGTTGCAGGCCGCGAAGCGTCATCCTCGTACTGGAACCGCGCGTTTCCAGGGACAGCTACCAGGAACTGCCAACTTGGCTGTGGAATCCTGCTTGTCTCGACTTCTTCGGTGGTAGACTGTCGCCACAATGGCTTCCGGTAAGCCACGCTCGTGCGTGCCGGCCCGCGGTCTTGGCTGGACGATTCTCGCCGGCGTCTTTGTCGCTTCCCTCGCGTTCGGCTCGCTTGGCTTCGCACGCGCGGCCGATGCGCGCGCGTTTGTCGCTGCCTCGCAGCAACCCTCCGCTCCCCCCGAGACCCAGACGCAGACTCCCGCGCAGATGGCGCCGCCAGCCGCCGCACAGGCTTCCGCGCCGATCACCGAGTACACGCTGCCGCCGGCCGAATACCAGAAAGCCGTGGACTACGCGCGGGCGCAGAACTGGCTGTATTTCGGCGGCTTTTTCTATGGGCTGCTGATTTTGCTGCTCGTGCTGGTTTGGCGGCTCGCGCCGCGCTACCGCGATTGGGCGGAACGCGCCACGAAGCGCCGGTTCGGGCAGGCGGCCATTTACGTTCCATTGCTGCTCTTCACGCTTGCCGTGCTCGGCTTGCCGCTCGATGCCGTTGGCCACTGGGTCGAACTGCACTTCGCGCAGTCGGTGGAGGCGTGGGGCGCGTGGCTGTGGGACTGGACGAAAGCGCAACTCGTCAGCTACGTGATTTCCATCATTCTCGTGTGGATTCTCTACGGCGTGATCCGCCGCAGCCCGCGGCGGTGGTGGTTCTATTTCTGGCTGGCGACGCTGCCGATCCTTTTCTTCCTCATCTTCATTTCGCCCTACGTGCTCGATCCGCTGTTCAACAAATTCGAGCCGCTCGCCAAGACCGATCCGGCGCTCGTCACCGCGCTCGAGAAAGTGACCGCGCATGCCGGTGTCAGCATCCCGCCCGATCGCATGTTCTTGATGGAAGCGAGCCGGAAGGTGAATTCCCTGAACGCCTACGTCACGGGCTTCGGCGCGTCGAAACGCGTGGTCGTGTGGGACACGACGATCGCCAAGATGACGACGCCGGAAATCGCCTTCGTCTTCGGCCACGAAATGGGGCACTACGTTCTCCATCACGTCGTTTGGGGCATGCTCATCGGCGCGATTGGATTGCTCGTCCTGCTCTGGCTCGGCTACCGCGTGCTGCTCTGGAGCCTGAAGCGCTGGGGCGGGCGGTGGAGTGTGCGCGGCGTAGAGGATTGGGCTTCGCTGCCGGTCTTCATGCTCTGGCTGTCCATTTTCAGTTTTGTTGCCTCGCCGATTTCGGCTCACGTGAGCCGTCATTTCGAACATGAGGCCGACCGCTTCGGCCTGGAAGTGACGCACGGCATCATTCCCGATTCTTCGCAGAACGCCGCCCGCGCTTTCCAGATTCTGGGCGAAGTCGACCTGGCGAATCCGAATCCCAGTCCGTTCATTGTTTTCTGGCTCTACAGCCACCCGCCCAATTCCGAGCGCGTCCAGTTTGCGCTGCACTACGATCCCTGGGCGCCCGGGCACCATCCTCGCTACGTTCGCTGAAGTGGCGCGACAAACACCATAGGCAACGGAATCCTTTCGGCACGAGCATTGCAGGTGAGCGCCTACGCAGCGCGGGGTGGATCAGTTGACCAGAGTGGAGTCAGCGATCAGGAGCTGTTTCGCCATGTCGAGCGCGTCAAGCAGACGAACCCTGACATACCCCAGAAACATCCGTATTTCATTTGTCTGCAGGTTCCTCTGATCGGTGGTAAGGCTAGCAGGGGTGGCATGCAAGAGCCTGCTAGCGTACCTGTAAATGAAGTCGTACTCGTCTCCCATCCCAACCCTTTTGGCCATGTCCTTCCAGTTCCATTGCTTTGTAACGAGCTCGGCGGCCCCAGGGGGCGTGTCAAGCTGGAAGTCGTCGAGCTTCTGCTTGATGGCTGCGATGACTCTGGAATATTCAGGCAAGACCTTCGTTTCCACCAGGTAGGCTTGGAAGTCGTATCCGTTAGTCCGTGCCTGCTCAGCGTAGAGGCTGAAGTTCCGGGCAGCTTCCCGGTCGGTCAACTCCGCCACTTCTTTGATTATCCGCGGCAGCTCTTCTTCTCGCGCCCTCTCGTCACCCCCCCGCGTCTTGTCCGACAGGCGGGCTTCGATCAGGCTCCGCTCACGATCACTTGTGTCACGGAGAAACGAAATTTCCCGCTGCGCATTCTTCTTAAACTGCTCGTAGAAGTCCCGTTGCTTCTCCAACAGCTCACGGTAATAAATGAAGCCGTATCGCTCGTCCATCTTAAGCAGTTTGAGCCAGACCGTGAGTTCCAGTATGTACCGGGTGACGGACAAGAGCCCGAAGCTCTCGGGTTCCTTGAGGTTCTGCTCTAGGAACAGTCGCAGCCGATCAAGCGAATCCTTGAAGGCGACCAGCCGCCAGTGGGCGCCCGATGGCGGGTTTGAACCTGAACGACGAGCAGCTTCCGCTTGGTCGATCCGCTGTTGAAATTGTTGAATGAGTCCCTCGATCCGGCCTCGCTGGGCGCGCATCTCGCCCAGCATGGCTTCTAGTGCCTTGTCCTGTGGCGAGGATGGATCTGCCATACCAGCGGGTGCCCTTCCTGCCCACGGCGGGCGCTAGAGGCACAGTCTGCGCTGTCGCGGGCTCATGTCAAGGGCAAAGCCTGACTGTCACAACTGTCCCCGTCAACCTGCCGACTAGGGCGGCTCTACTGCGCAGCCGGGGTGCGCGCGGAGCGTTCCTGTTCGAAAGCGTGGTAGGAGGAACGGACGAGGGGACCGGATTCGACGTGGCGCAGGCCCATCTCGAGGCCGGCGCGTTTGTATTCGGCGAATTCTTCGGGGGGAACGAAACGGGCGATGGTCAGGTGTTCGCGCGTGGGCTGGAGATACTGGCCGATGGTGACGATGTGGACGCCGTGCGACGCGAGATCGCGCAGGGTGGCGAGTACTTCTTCGCTGGTTTCGCCCAGGCCCAGCATCATCCCGCTCTTCGTGATCATGCCCGCGCGGCTCGATCGCTCGAGCAGCTCGAGCGAACGATCGTATTTTGCGGCGCTGCGCACCCGGCGCGAAAGGCGCTCAACCGTTTCGATGTTGTGATTCAAAACGTCGGGGCGCGCGGCGATCACGACGTCCAGCGCTTCCCACACGCCGCGAAAATCGGGAATCAGCACTTCAACCTTGCAATCGGGAATGCGCCGGCGAATCTCCCCGATCGTGCGCGCGAAAATGTGCGCGCCGCCGTCGGCCTGGTCATCGCGGTTCACCGACGTCACCACGGCGTAGCGCAGTCCCATCGATTCGGCGGCTTCGGCCACGCGTTCGGGTTCGTCTTCCTCGGGCGGGCCGAGCGGGCGGCCGGAAGGCACGGCGCAGAAACCGCAGGCGCGCGTGCAAATATTTCCGAGAATCATGAAGGTCGCCGTGCGGTGCTCCCAGCATTCGCCCATGTTCGGGCAGCGGGCGCTCTCACAGACCGTGTGCAGCTCGAGCGTGCGCATGATCCGCTTCAGGTCGTGGTAGTTGGGCCCGCCGAAGAACTTCACCTTCAGCCAGGACGGCTTGCCCGACGCGCTCGTGGCGGGCGCATCGTTCGGCAGGATGTTGAACGGCGAGGATGAGGAAGACATGGCGAAAAACCAATTCTAACCGCTACCGGCCCGGCTCACAAACGCGGTAGCGGGAGTAGGAAGAGGCAGAAGCTGGCACACAGAGGCCACGGAGAATACGGAGGTCACGGAGAAGGCTTGAAAAAGCCACACTCTTATGTGCGGCGGGCTACGGCCAGGAGGTGGGCGCTGGCGCCCAGGATGGATGGCTCTTCCTCGATCAGCGACAGAAACTTCATCAATCGCTCGCGCTGCGCGGGATTGGACCACACTTCGCCGAACTGAGCGGAACTCCATGCCGGGCCTTCGATGCCGAAGACGCGCACCTGCCCGAAACCCGCTTCGCCGACCTCGCGCTCCAATTCTTCGGGGCGGTGGAAATAGGCCGTGGTGAAATACATCGGGTCGTTCGTGGGATTTCGGTGTTGGCCGGAAAGCAGGTCGGTCTCGATGATGTCCCGAAATGCGGGATCCGCGAAAAACGTGGAATGCACGCCCCCGACGAACGAAGCGAACCGGGAAATGGCGGCGGCGAAGAGTACTCCTCCGGGCTTCAGTATTCGAAAGGCTTCTGTGAGCGCCATGATGCGATCGGCTCGCTCGATCAGGTGATAAAGCGGGCCAAGCGAGAGAACCGCATCGACGGTTCCGTTTGCGGCTTCCAACTTGCGAGCGTCGCCCGGCTGGATCGACGCCAACTGCACGCCCGATTCCGCTTCGCGTGCTCGCGCCTGTTCGAGATGCTGTTCCACGGGATCGAC
>JAGWOX010000264.1 GCA_028877145.1 Acidobacteriota bacterium
TACCCGGCTTCGGTGCGCAGCGAATTTTCGTTGACGACGGCCGTCACGCCGCTTCGCGAGGCGGTTGTCGGCAAAGTGCAAACCCTGATGGCGATCCTTCTCGGCGCGGTCGGCCTGGTGCTGCTCGTCGCCTGCGTGAACGTCGCCAATCTGCTGCTCGCACGCACGATGAGCCGGCAAAAGGAGATAGCGGTTCGCTTGGCGCTCGGCGCCGGCCGCGCCCGCCTGCTGCGCCAGTTCATCGCCGAAAACGTCGCGCTTGCCCTGGTCGGCGGCGCGCTGGGCGTCGGCGTCGCTCTGTGGGGCGATCGCATCCTGGTTCGCCTGGCTCCGGCGGCCATTCCTCGCGCGCAAAACGTGAGCATCGACATCTCCGTGCTGCTCTTCACGCTCGTTCTCTCGATTGCCGTCGGACTCGTCGTCGGCGCGGCCCCGGCGTTTGCCGCTTCCGGAACGGACGTGAATGACTCACTCAAGGATGGCAGTCGTGGCTCTTCCACCGGCCGCCGCCACGAGCGGCTTCGCGCGATTCTCGTCACCTCCGAAATCGCCCTCGCGTTGATGCTGCTGGTTGGCGCCGGACTCCTGATCCACAGCTTCGTTCGGGTCCGCGACGTCAATCCCGGCTTCGAGTCGCAACGCGTGCTTACCTTCAACGTCGCCCTCCCATCCGCCGCTTATCCCAAAACGGCGCAAGTCGCATCAACTTTCCAGGATCTTCGCCGCCGGATTGTGCGCCTCCCCGGAGTGCGTGCCGTCGGCATGTCCACCGATTTGCCGATGGAGGCCGGTTGGAATCACATCTTCAGCCCCGAAAATTATCATCCGGCGCCGGGCGCGCAACTGAACCTCTGCTACAACTCGGTGATTTGGGGAGACTACCTTCAGGCGCTGCACATTCCTCTGCTTCGCGGCCGCTATTTCAACGACCAGGACACCGCCGACTCCACTCCCGTCGTCATCATCAGCCAGTCCATCGCCCGCGAGTTCTGGCCGAACGAAGATCCCATCGGCAAGCGCCTGAAATGGGGTGTGCCGCAGTCCGACAGCCCCTGGCTCACGATTGTCGGCGTGGTCGGCGATGTCGAGCAGGGACCGCTCGATCACGACATACTCCCACACACCTACGAACCCTATTTGCAGGTGAAGGCCTCCGGTCCTCTCAATTCGATGAATTTTGCCGTTCAATCCGCGGGCCGGCCCGAAAGCCTCGATTCCGCCATTCGCGCCGAAATCTGGGACTTCGATTCCCAACTCGCCGTCGCCCAGCTCGAGACGATGAGCGACATCCTCGAAAAATCGCTCACCCCGCGCCGGTTCAATCTGTTCCTGCTCGTCACCTTCGCCGGCTTGGCGCTGGTGCTGGCCACGATCGGCATCTACGGCGTCGTCTCCTATTCGGCCGCCCAGCGCACGCACGAGATGGGGATCCGCATGGCGCTCGGCGCCGGCCGCGGCGACGTCCTCAGGCTCGTGGTTCGGCAGGGAGTTCTGCTGGCGTTGGCCGGCGTAGGAATTGGCGTGGGCGGTGCGCTCGCGCTCACACGCTTTCTTTCCACGCTGCTCTTTCGCGTTGCGCCCACCGATCCGGTCACGTTCCTGGCCGTGTCCTTCGTTCTCGCTGCCGTTGCCGTGGCCGCCAGCGTGGTTCCCGCCTGGCGCGCCACGCGCGTCGACCCCACCGTGGCGTTGCGCTATGAATGAGCGTTGCGAGTGGAAAGCGAGCATCGCATGACCCGGCTCCGCCTTTTCCTTTCGCGCCTGTTCGGCGTCTTCGTCAAACGCCAATCGCGCGAGCGTCTCGATGAAGAGCTGCTTTCGCATTTCGAATATCTTGTCGAACAGAACCTCGCCAAGGGAATGTCATTTGAAGAAGCCCGAACCGCCGCGCGCTCGGCCACACCGAGCGCATTCACGAAGCATTCCGCGACCAGCGTGGCCGCGGCGCGCGAAACAGCTTGATCCATGGTCGTGTCATCCTGAGCGAAGCGAAGGACCCCGAAAGCCCTAAGGCGCAGTAGCCCACATAGACAGATTGTCAGGAGAAAATGACCGCGCGCCGTTGTTACGGCCAGTGAGGCCCCAAGCTCTCCCACGTCAAAATGCCTTGTTTGCGAGAAATCCGGTCTAGTGGACGTTTTCAACCAGATAGAGGTCGGAGAGAAAACGCGGATAGCCGATTACGAATGTCTTGGCGTCGGGCGTCATGAGCACCGGACCAATCGTGCCGACGCCGGCCACGTCGCCCGGCGCGAACGTTTTGATCTGCGTGCGGCGGCCGGTGGCGAGATCGATGGCTTCGACGCTCACTTGCCTTCGTCCGTAGACAGAAACGTAAAGCGAGCGGCCATCCTTGCTGAATGCCACTGAGCGATCAGTGGGCATGGAATTCGGGATGGCGTGTGGAGTTCCTCCATCGATCGAATAGAGATAACCCTTCCCGTCAGCCCCGACGGCGGCAACAGATTTCCCATCGGGCGAAACAGCGATGGAGAAGACGCTCGCAGCGCCCAGCCGGTTTTCGCCCAGGGGTGAAATCGGCTTCGGCGTGCCACCGGCAAGGTCCTCCACGTAAAGACGGAGCGCCTTGCCCGGTTCGGTGCCGACGAAAACGCACCGCTTGCCGTCGGGCAGAAAACGCGCCCACAGATGGTTGATTTCATCGTGCGTTACCGCTCGCGGTTCGCCCGGTCCCGTCGGCAGAAGCACGAGTTGCGACGGCGTGTCGGGGGAGAGCGACATCGCCCACTGTTCGTCGGGAGAAAGCGCTGCCGCTGATCCTTCGCCCAGCCGCACAGCCGGTGAGCCGTCAGTATTGCGCATATACACCGCGTAATTCGCTCCGCCCGCCTGGCCCTCCTCGTCGAACACGAGCCGCTTGCCATCGGCGGAAAGATCGGCCGGGAAGGTATAGTCGAACCACGCCAGGTCGCGTGGCTGCTTCTCGCCCGGAATCAATCCCACCACCTCGCGCCGCCACGAGTCCCGAGCTACCAGGGCGCGGCCCCCCTTCCCGACGTCGAACAGAGTCAGCGAACCGGGCGCATGAGCGATCTCCCGTACCCGCCCGTCGAGCGTCACCGCATACAAACCCCGGGCCGGGGCGTTCCTTATCCCCCCAAACCATACTTCCTTCCCGTCGGGCGACCAGGCAACACCTTGCACGCTGGTTCCCGCCTCGGCAAGTGTCGTTTTCTTGCCAGCCATATCCACCACCGCCACTGAGCCGGAATCGTCTCCCAGCGCCGGATGATCAAGGAACGCGATGCGCGTGCCATCGGGTGAAATGCGCGGCGAGGAGATCCAGCCGCTTGTCTCGTAAAGCACCTTCCCTATGGGATATTCAAGCTGATGCTTGGCGGCAACGATGTGCACCACCGCTAGCTGCGACCCGTCGGGCGACCAGTCGGCCGCTGCTACGTTGTTCAAAATCTCACGTGGCGCGCCGCCCGTCAGCGGCATCCTGGCCAGCGTGCCGATGAATTCGAACGATTGCTGAACCGGACGCACCACCAGCGCCAGTTCCTCGTTTCGGGAAACGGAAACAGCAACGGTGTTTCCCTGCCCGATGGATCGGGACTCGGGTATCGGCGGCCGTACCGAAAAAATCTCCGGTGGGTCGGAGCCCCACTGCGCCGTGTAGACCACGGTTTGGCCGTCGGGCGCGAAAGATGCGCTCACCACATGGCCATGTTGAAACGTCATCTCGCGAAAAACCGGAGCAGCCATGGCCTTCGGGTTGGTCAGCTTGGCCGCATACCACCCCGCAGCACCCGCAATCAGAACAGTCGCGACAAAAGCGAGCATCGGCAACAGGCCGCGTTGCCGGGCCGGCTGCTTCGCGGGCACGGCTGGGACCGGGGTAGAGATCCCCGCTGCCGCCGCCTCGGGAGCCGCCACAAAAGTTTTGGAAGATTCTCTGTCCCGTTTCAGCCGTTTCAGATCAGCGCGTAGCTCGGCCGCGGTCTGGCAGCGCAGTTCGCGATCTTTCTCGAGCGCTTTCCCAATAATTTCATCCAGCTTCGCCGGCAGTGTCGGATTCCGGTGGCTCGGCGGCTCCGGCGTCTTCTCCAGGATCCCGTGAAAGATCACGGCCGCTGTCGGTCCATCGAACGCCGCCACGCCCGTCGCCATCTCGTAGAGCACCACGCCCAGGCTGAAAACGTCCGTGCGCGTGTCCAGGTCCTCGCCGCGCGCCTGTTCGGGCGACATGTACGCCACCGTACCGAGCGTCGAGCCGGGGCTGGTCAGCAGAGTCTCGGCTTGCGTAGCGGCTGTCAGCGATGCTTGCGTTTCTCCGTTGGCCCCCTTGCGCCGTCCCGGCGCCACCTTCGCCAGGCCGAAATCGAGAATCTTCGCCTGGCCGCGCTTGGTGACGAAAATATTCGCCGGCTTGATGTCGCGATGAATGATGCCCTGGGAATGAGCTGCTTCGAGCGCATCGGCCATCTGGATGCCGAGGTCCAGCATCTGGTCGAGCGGCAGAGGCCGGCTATCAATGCGATTCTTGAGCGTCTCGCCTTCGAGATACTCCATGGCGATGAAGTGGCGGCCGCCATCCTCACCGATGTCGTAAATCGTGCAGATGTTCGGGTGGTTGAGCGCGCTCGCGGCCCGCGCCTCGCGCTGGAACCGGTCGAGTGAGGCCTGGTCGTGCGCCACGTCGTCCGGCAGGAACTTCAGCGCCACCAGCCGCTTCAGCCGCGTATCCTCGGCCTTGTAGACCACACCCATACCGCCCCCGCCAAGCTGCTCAAGGATGCGGTAATGCGATATGGTTTCGCCGATCATCGAAGCGTCAACCGTCCCCGGGAATTCGGCATCGTAAGCTGCCCTCACCCGCAAGTCAATCAGTTACGGAGCCGTTCTCTGGACCGAGTCGCCGGATGCGCCGCAAAGCTTCTGGCAAAGACGGTTCTACAATTTCAATTCTGGAGTCAGAAAAAGAAGATCGAAAAACTTCACTACATGCACATGAATCCGAGCAAGCGCGGCCTCGTCACCGACCCCAAGCTGTGGCCGGGGGAGTTGCCAAACGGTGCCCCGCTGTCATCCCGAACCCAGCCGCGTTTT